>JBAUGL010000127.1:0-57963 GCA_049679665.1 Pyrinomonadaceae bacterium
ATGGAGATAATGCGTCTTACTACCATCCTCCGGTGGAGAGATACGAGTCGATCGAGGTCCTAAAGGGATCGGGTCAGATAGCTTATGGCCCACAAACGATCGCTGGCCTAATCAACTATCTGACACCCAATCCGCCTGATAAACCGACTTTTAATTTCAAACTAGAAGGCGGCAATAGAAGTTTTTTCAACGGCGGAGCAGGTTTTGGCGGCACGTTTGGCAAACTTGGGACGATTTTTAACTTCAATTACAAGAAAGGTAACGGATCGAAAGAGAACACAAGTTTTAAGCTATATGATTTTTCAAACAAATCGGTTTTGCAGTTAAATGCTCGCAACGCCCTGACTGGAAAATTTACTTTCTTTCGTGAGGATTCGAATCTAACCTACACAGGTGCGACCGAAGCGGAGTACGCTGCAGACCCCCACGGCAACATATTTAAGAACGACTTCTTTTATGGCCGCAGGTCAGGTTTCTCGTTGCAGCACGCCGCGGTTCTGACCTCTAAAATCAGTCTGACAACCAGCTTTTACTCTAACTATTTTTCGCGCGACTGGTGGCGTCAGTCGTCCAATTCGAGCCAACGTCCAAATCGTTTGAATGTCGATCCCGATTGCCTCAGTCTGGCTGCTTTGAACACCACCTGCGGCAACGAAGGAAGGCTTCGCGATTATCTTACTCAGGGCGTCGAGACGCGGCTGACCACAAACTTCGATTTCGGATCAATCGCGAACGAACTTGTCGTCGGCTTTAGGATTCATCGCGAAGATCAGGAACGGATCCAGCGAAACGGCGATCTTCCAACATCGCGCGATGGCATCATCGCTGAAAACAACGAGAGGAAAGCGTTCGCTCAATCCGGATTTATTCAAAATCGCTTTACATGGAAGAATGTTGCATTGACGCCGGGCGTACGTTTTGAGCGCGTAGTATTTAGCCGAACGAATCGTCTCGCCAACAACGGAGCGGGGGCTACCGGCGAAACAACGGTGACCGAGATCATCCCGGGTATTGGCATCGCTTACTCGGGTCTTAAGAACACGACCCTGTTTGCCGGTGTCCATCGAGGGTTTTCCCCGCCCAGGGTCGAGGATGTCGTAACAAATTCTGGCGGCGTGATCGAGCTTGATTCGGAATTGAGTTGGAACTATGAGGTCGGAGTGCGTACTCGGCCACTCAGAGGAACCGAATTTTCGGCCGCATTTTTCCGCAACGATTATGAGAATCAGATTGTCGCGGCTTCGATAGCTGGCGGGGCGGCCTTTACAAACGGCGGAGCCACACTACAGCAGGGGTTGGAATTCACAGGGCAGATCGACTCCGGCTCTGTTTTCCATAGCCCCCATAATGTTTACCTACGAACCGCCTATACCTTTTTGCCGACGGCGGAGTTCCGCGGCATGCGTCTAAGCTCTATCACCAGTTCGGCAACACTTAATGCGTACTGCCCGCCGACCAAGCGGGTATCGACCACCTCTTGTTCGATAACTGAGAATCGCCTTCCGTATGCACCGCGTGTCCTTATGACGACAAGCATCGGCTATTCGCATCCCCGCGGTTTCGACGCTTTTGTGGAAAACGTTTATATCAGGCACCAGTTCGGCGACGATTTGAATGCGGTTAACCCCAGCTCGAATGGCCAACTTGGAGCTATACCGAGCCAAACATACTGGAACGCGACTGCAAATTATAGAGTCGAAAAGTGGAAAACGACATTTTTCGTGACCGCCAAGAATATCTTCGATAGTACTTTTATCGTTGATCGATCACGCGGTATTTTGCCTTCCATTCCGCGACTTATTCAGTCTGGTATGAAAGTGAGCTTCTAGCAGTTTCGAGCGATCGTTCTTCAAGTTAATAAGCAGCACACACCGCTTATAGTGCTCTCTTTTACTTGTTCTTTCTATTCGGAAGTGGTTTCCGGGAAGAACGACGAGCTTTCGGCTTGCACGAAATTGATACGGATGATAACTCGGCATTAAATTGACAACCATACACCAGAACGATTAGCCTTTAGTATTGGGACGTAGTTTACTTCCCATTGTAGTTTATGTACGGGATTTTTCGATCGATACGAAGACGGGCAATTAAAAGGCGATTTGTCGCCTTATGGATCTGCCTTGTCGCGATTGAACTTTTGTGCCCCGTCCTTTGTGCTCCTCAAGATGCCGCAACTTTAGCCTCAGACTTTTCACAGGCTGATGTTAGTGTCTCGGAAAATGCGAATTCCAGTTCGCTTGCCACGTCATTTTCCGCCTGCGATCATGAGGGCGAGAACGGCGAATCCGCTAACTGTGTTGACGAATGTCTTTGTCATGCGGTCGCAATCCCGGTTATCACCATTAATAATAAATCTGTCAACCTGCCGAGTGACCGAATAACCGGCCAATACACAATAACGGTATCCACCTCCCTTCCACCTCCATACCTTCCTCCAAAATTTTCCTGATCAATTGTTACGGGTAATCCGGCTTTGGCTCTTGCCAAAGAGTTGTTGGATTTTATAGCCGTTCTGTGTTTTTCGCGCCTAATCAAGCGGGAAAAGGACTTTTGCAGGTATTTGATCAAGGAATTTCACGATGCTACTTAACCCCAGGACGCACCTATTGGGTGCTGTCGTTGTCCTTTCGCTCTTCGTACCTTCCGGTTGGTCGCAGGATCGGACTCTGTTAGCAAGGGCCGAGAGTTCAAATACAACGGTTGAACCTCCTGTATCCGCGCCGATACTTACGTCAGTATTGCCAAATTACTATGACCCTCAAGACGGTGTTCCTGTAAGAGAACTGATAGATCTAGCGCTGAAGACAAATCAGGATTTGTCGGCCTGGAGGCTTGAGATCGACAGGGCAAAGGCAAGGCTGCAACAGGCAAGACTCCGACCGAATCCGACTTTAGAGTTCGAGCAGCAGTCGGGACGGCTTGTGGGTGACGGGGGCGATGGCCAGATCTCGATCGGGGCATCATTGCCGATTGAGGTTTTCGGAAGGCGTCAGTCGCGGATCGATGTCGCACAAATCGGAATCGAGGCAAGCGAGGCTGAAGTACGCAACCGCGAGCGTTTATTGGTTGCGAATATTCTGACCAATTATGCCGAGGCCCTGGCAGCTTTACGCGAGTTAGACGCGACAGAAAAGCTGCTCGAGCTCGATTTGCAGACGACGCGATTTGTTCAGATACGCGTTAACGAGGGTGAAAGCGCACCGCTCGAATTGAGTCTCCTGCGAGCAGAGGTAGAGCGTCTTCGTTCGCGCCGTCAACTCGCTGAAGGTCGCCTTGAATCGTCAATAACGCATTTGAAGCTACTCTCAGGCATACCGTTTGAAAATAGCTTGAAGTTGCGAGAGCAGCTAACGACGGCCGTTATGCCAAGCTTGCCTCAGACTCGCGAGTCAGCGGTTGAAATCGCCCTTCGCACACGCCCGGACGTGCGGCTTGCTCAGATCGAGGAACAGGTGGCTAGTGCCGGGCTTCGTCTCGTTCGAGCTCAGAGCAAGCCCGACGTTACCCTGTACACAAGATATTCATTTGGCCGATCAAACTACGAGGCTCCGGTTCCGTTTTCACAGCGTGATCGCGATCTTGCTTTCGGGGTCGCAATAGGCCTGCCCATTTTCAATAAGAATCAGGGAGCTAAAGCGGAGGCCGAGATTGCAATCAGACAGGCAGTGCAACGACGTGAGTTTGCCCAGCGTGTTGTGAGAGGTGAGGTTATTGCAGCTTATCAGCGATATGAAGCTGCAAGTCGTGCGGTCGCTACTTTGGAGAACACTGCGATTCCCACATCGACGCAAAATGTAGAAACCTTTCGCCAGGTTTACGAAATAGGCGATATCAAAATAACCGAGTTGATTGCCGAACAACGCAGACTTCTTGATGCCATCCGTGATCTAACCGAGGCCTTAACCCAGCGGTATAAGGCGCGGGTTGATCTAAGTATTGCTCTGGGTGGAAATGGATTCCTGCCCGATTCTAAATAGGTACATCGTATGAGAGAAAAAGACGAAATGAACAGAGAAACGACAGATACTGATGTTGACGGCAGGAAACACCATGCTTCGGATGAAGCAGAACTTGACCGGTTGGAGTCGAATGTTGATAGCCGTGAAACCGAATCGAATTTGTCGAAAGGTAATGGCTCAGGCTCGTTGAGAGCCTGGATCATAACTGCGATAATCCTCGGACTCATCGGTTTCGTAGCTGCGGCGTGGATCGTGAGTAAAAGTGCCGCACCTACCGGTGAAACTGCTGAGCACAAAGAGACAGAAAGTGAGCACGCCGATGGAGAAACGGGCAAAGAGGTGAAACTCGACCCTGAAAGTCTGACCGCTGCCGGTATCCAAACCGAAACAGTGACGCAGCGCCCGGCCATAGCAAAACTTTATGTGACAGGCGCGATCGAACTAAATCCTGAGACAACGGAAATGGCGACACCGCTTGTTGGCGGACGCATCGAGAAAGTCTTCTATGGGGTTGGCGACAGTGTAAGTCGCGGTGCAGTACTAGCTGTTATTTCAAGCCCCCAACTGGCACAGATGCACGGCAAGATGCATGAGGCCAAAACGAAATTCGAACTTGCCCAACGAAATCTCGAACGGGTTCAAAAATCAGAGAATCGCGTATCAGTCCTCCAAGCCAAAGCAAAACTTGATGAAGCCGACGCTACATTGAAGCGAACCAGACGGCTGATCGAACTAGGCGCGGGTGCGGGGAAAGACCTTATCGCGGCAGAAACAACGTACAGGACAGCGAAAGCGGACTATGACTTTCAGTCAAACATCGCTCTCAACAAAGAGTTGCAGGAAGCACGGGCCGAAGTCGAAACCGCTCAGGTAGATCTGAGACATATCGAGGACGAGATGCGTTCGCTTGGCGTTCCGGTCGAAAGCGGAAAGCCTGACGATCATCGCAGCGATACATCGCTTGTCGCGTTAAGGTCACCACTTTCCGGCGTTATCACCGAACGCAAATTCAACGCGGGTGCCGGTATCGAAGGGGGAATGCCTGTCTTTTCGATCTCAAATCTTGGAACGGTCTATGTGATCGCGAATGTTCCCGAAAGCAATATGGCGAGGCTAAACGTTGGTTCGATCGCCGAGATAACTTCTCCGTCGATCGGCACGGTGAGCGGACGGGTCTCGTACATCGATCCGAAACTAGATGAGACTACCAGAACCGGTCGCGTTCGTCTTGAGGTGCCAAATGCAAGTGGAAAACTTCGCGCCGGGATGTTTGCCGAAGTTGGCTTTTATACGGGAACGAACGAAGCGACCGGACAGGAATTGGTAGTCCCATCTGCGGCGATTCAGCGAACGGGTGACAAGACCGTGGTTTTCGTCCCGAGAGAAAATGAGCCAGGAGCTTTTGAGGTTCGCGAAATCCAGGCGGGTGCAGATATTGATGGCTACACCAAGGTGATCGAGGGATTGGAATTGGGCGAGAAAGTTGTTACGAAAGGCAGTTTCACGCTGAAGACGCAGCTTGAGAAAGGAGCGATGGGCGATGACCATTGATGACTTCTTTGTGAGGTGTTCGCATGGGTGATTGTTGTGAGAAAGATGATGCTATTGAAGCATTACGCGAGAAACAGAGTGCGACTCTGAAGATCGTTCTCGTCATAAATGTGGTGATGTTTGCCGCAGGAATCGGCGCGGGTATCTATGCAGGTTCCAGCGCTCTCCTTTCCGACTCGCTTGATAATCTCGGCGATGCTTTGACGTATGGCCTAAGTCTTTATGCTGTCTACCAAGCCTCGCGTGCCAAGGCACAGGTCGCCTTTTTTAAGGGTGGTTTGATACTGCTTGCCGCATTGATCGTTTTGGTTCAGGTCATCTATAAGCTGATCGTTCCGACCGTACCCATCTTCGAAGTTATGGGGGTTGTCAGTTTGTTCTCGCTCACGGCCAATTCTGTGTGCTTGTTTCTGCTTACGCGGCACCGTAACGATGATGTCAACATGAGTTCCGTTTGGGAGTGCTCGCGAAACGACATCGCCTCAAATATATCCGTTTTTATTGCGGCCGGTGCCGTCTGGTTTACACAGTCAGGGTGGCCGGATGTGATTGTCGCACTCTGTTTGGTTGGTCTTTTTCTGCGGTCGGCAATTCGAGTTTTCACAAATGCCTCTCGTGAATTTAGAACAGCGTCCTAGTACTTTTTCGGCGGAAGAATTCGGCATGAAGAGATTTTATGATTAACGCACTAATACGCTTTTCGATAGCTCAAAAACTCGTAGTCCTTTTGCTCGTAGCGATCATGGCTGCGGCCGGGGCATACAGTCTTATTAATCTACCGATCGACGCCGTGCCTGATGTGACAAATGTGCAGGTTCAGGTGCTGACGAATGCTCCTTCCCTTGCACCTCTGGAGATCGAACGACAAATCACGTTTCCTGTCGAAGTTGCAATGTCAGGAATTCCGGGCGTCGAAGAAATCCGCTCGGTATCGAAATTCGGAATTTCGAATGTAACGATAGTTTTCGAGGAATCCACCGACATTTATTTCGCACGACAACTGATTCTCGAAAGAATGGCGACCGCCCGCGAGCAGATACCTCCCGGCATCGGTTCGCCGGAGATGGGGCCAATCGCTACAGGCCTCGGCGAGATATATCAATACGAAGTTCGAGCAGAACCGGGAAGTAATTATACTGCGACCGATCTCCGGACGATCCACGATTGGAACATTCGGCGACAGTTGATGGGGGTTCCCGGCGTTACCGAAGTCAATTCGCACGGCGGTTACGGCAAACAGTATGAGGTGCGACTGTCGCCTGAGAAACTGCAGTCCTACGGTTTGAGTTTGAGTGATGTTCACGATGCCGTTATGAAAAATAACGGCACGGTCGGCGGCGGGTATATCGAAAAGGGTGCCGAACAATATCTCTTGCGTGGGGTCGGTCTGGTTGAAAAGATGGACGACATCACCAACATTGTCGTCAAAACGGGTGCAGAAGGAGTACCTGTTTTTGTCCGCGATCTGGGCGAGGTCGTCGAAGGCCAGAGCATTCGACAAGGGGCTGCATCCACCAACGGCGAGGGCGAGATCGTGTCAGGAATGGCGATCATGCTCAAGGGCGAAAATTCTCGTGTCGTAGCAGAACGTGTTAAGGGGAAAATTGAGGAAATCCGCAAGACCTTGCCAAAAGGCGTAACCATTGAACCGTTTTACGATCGAACGGCTTTGGTGCAAAGAGCTATTGCGACGGTTGAAACAAATTTACTTGAAGGTGCCGCGCTCGTTATTTTTGTTTTGCTACTCCTTTTGGGTAATTGGCGCGGGGCGTTGCTCGTCGCGACGATCATCCCATTATCGATGCTTTTTGCGGCGATCTTGATGCGAATTTTCAATGTGTCAGGAAATTTGATGAGTTTAGGAGCATTGGATTTTGGATTGATCGTTGACGGGGCAGTGGTAATGGTTGAAAACGTTGTTCGTCGCCGTGCGGAAGCCCAGCACCAACATTCACGCGAACCGCCCGAACGAACCATCCTTGAAGCGTGTCTTGAGGTTGCTCGTCCGGTGGTTTTTGCCGTCGCTATTATCGGAATCGTATATTTGCCGATCCTGAGTCTGCGAGGTATCGAGGGCAAAATGTTCGTCCCGATGGCGTTGACGGTAATCTTCGCATTGCTCGGTTCGCTGATTCTTTCGCTTACTTACGTTCCGGCGATGCTTGCATTGATCTTGCGCGGCAATGTTTCAGAAAAGGAGAGTTTTTTGATCCGCTGGGCAAAACAGGCTTACCAGCCGGCACTTGCCTTCGTAATGAAATTCCGCGCTCAGGTTCTAGCGATCGCGGTTGCGACCGTTTTAATTGCTGGGGCGATCTTCCCTTATCTCGGGGGCGAATTTATTCCACGGCTTGATGAAGGAGACATCCTGATTGAAGCGATTCTACTGCCGAGCGTTTCGCTGAATCAGTCGATGAAACTAACGACGGAAGTGGAGAAGTCGCTCAAGGTCTTTCCGGAGGTTAAGACAATTGTTTCAAAATGCGGTGCACCCGCGGTCGCTACCGATTCAATGAGTCTCAACCAGTGCGACGTTTTCGTGATGCTCAATCCCATCGACGATTGGGAATCAGGAATGACGAAAGAAGAGCTCGTTGAGAAGATGTCGAAAAAGGTGGAACAAGAGGTTCCTGGGGCGGCATCGTTTGGATTTATGCAGCCGATCGAGATGCGCGTTAATGAGCTTATTGCGGGAACGCGTGGAGACGTCGCTATTAAACTCTTCGGTGACGACTTAATCGTTCTCGCGGAAAAAGGAGAGGAAATTAACCGTGTTCTCGGTACGATTCATGGTGCCGAGGAAAATAAGGCCGAAGTCACGACCGGGCTACCGCAGCTGCAGGTCAAGCCTGACCGTGCCGCGATAGCCCGATATGGCCTCAATGTGGAAGACGTAAACGAACTTGTAGAGGCGATCTTTGCTGGAAAAAAAGCTGGTGAGGTCTTCGAGGGCGAACAGCGCTTCGACATCGTGCTGCGTTTGAACGAGAACGCGAGCAAAACGGTTGATTCCGTCCGAGGTCTAACGCTGACTGCTCCGAATGGCCAACGCGTGCCGCTCGCACAAGTTGCCGATATTGCTCTCGTCGAAGGCGCGGCCCAGATTTCCCGCGAAGCAACAAGACGCAGGATCGTTGTTTCGACCAATGTTCGCGACCGTGACATCGCGAGTTTTGTCGATGAAGCTAAGCAAAAAATCGAAAGCCAGGTGCAACTTCCGCCGGGTTACTACTTGGAATGGGGCGGAACATTCGAGAATCTTGAACGGGCGACGAACCGGCTACTGATCGTCGTACCGATCGCCCTTTTCCTGATCTTCGTAATGCTTTTTTCCACGTTCGGTTCGGCGAAACAAGCATTGATGATCTACACCGGAATTCCGTTTGCAATCGTCGGCGGCGTGGTCGCGCTTGCCCTCAGAGGCATGCCGTTCTCGATCTCGGCCGGCGTCGGGTTTATTGCTCTCTTCGGTGTCGCCGTGCTGAACGGTGTGGTGATGGTGAGCTTTATCAATCATCTTCGTGAGGAAGGTAAATCAGTCATCGATGCGGTTAACGAGGGAGCAATGACCCGATTGCGTCCCGTTCTCATGACCGCACTCGTGGCAAGTCTAGGCTTTATCCCGATGGCTTTAGCAACTTCAGCCGGTGCCGAAGTCCAGCGTCCACTGGCGACCGTCGTGATCGGTGGGTTGATTACGTCAACGCTGCTGACGTTATTGATATTGCCGACGCTTTATGCCTGGTTTGAAAAGGATTCAGCGGACGAATTTACTGAGAACTAGATTATGAAACTAATTATCGCAGTTGTGCGACCCTTCACGGTTGAAAAGATAATCACGGCTTTCGAGGAGATCGAAGGGTTTCCCGGGATGACGCTAATTGACTCTGAAGGCTTTGGCCAACGATTGCTGACGACGGCATATGACGTACTAGATCCATTCAAACCGAACAAACGGATTGAGATCGCCGCGAATGATGAAATGGTTGAGCGCATTGTTGGGGCAATCCGTGACCATGCACACACCGGTAAGAAGGGCGACGGGATCATTGTCGTCATGCCAGTGGAGAAAGCTCTCTTAATCTGACATTCAAGTCTATGAGCTTCGCTTTTTCATTTTCGTCTAATTTGTTCTGGCTGGGGCTTTTGGTTGCTCTTTCTTTAACGGCGACTCTTCTTTGGATCGCAAGGTTCAGGCTGAAGCGGTTCAAATTCAAAACTGCCGATCTAAAGGCCGCTGGACTGAATCATCAGCAACGGCGCGAATGGCAGGCGTCATTTCGACGAAAACACAAAATCCGTAAGCCTCGCCGATGACTGTAACAGAAATCAAAATTCGGTAACTCTTTCACAAGAATATGGGACACGGACACACACACGAAATATCGGCTGCAGGCAGAAATAAAAAGCCATTAATGATCGTCTTTTGCCTGACGTTCTTTTATTTCATCGTTGAGGTCATCGGCGGATTCTGGACCGGCAGTTTGGCGCTTCTCGCTGACGCTGGGCATATGCTGACCGATGTTGCGGGTGTCGGACTCGCCCTTCTTGCGATATGGTTTGCCGAAAAACCCGCGTCGCCCGAAAGGACTTACGGCTATTATCGCGTTGAGATCCTTGCGGCGCTAACAAATGCCGTCGTCCTGATCTTCATATCGCTCTATATCCTCTACGAAGCATATGAAAGGTTTAAGAATCCGCCAGAGGTTCAGAGTGCTGGTATGCTGGCCGTTGCCTCGATCGGTTTGGTAATAAACATCGCCGGCGTATTCATCCTTCGATCCGGCTCCAAAGAAAGCCTGAATATGAAAGGCGCATATTTTGAGGTTCTCTCGGATATGCTCACGTCAGTCGGCGTGATTATCGCGGGCGTAATCATGTTGACGACGGGCTGGTATTATGCGGATCCGTTGATCTCAGCTGGCATCGGTTTATTTATTCTGCCGCGAACCTGGGCGTTGCTCAAGGATGCCGTCGCCGTCCTGCTCGAAGGCACACCGTCTGATGTAAACATCGCGACCTTACGCGGCAAACTGTCACTGCTCGAAGGCGTCGCCGAGATTCACGACCTGCACGTTTGGTCGCTGACCTCCGGAGTTAATGCGTTAAGCGTTCACGCGGTACTCGCCGAGGGTTCAGAGCATGACGAGGTTCTCGAACGGGTTCATAAATGCTGTACTGCGGAATTTAAGATCACCCACGTAACCGCCCAAACGGAACGTGAAGGCTTTGCATGCCACGAAACTCATTTGTAATTGGGAGACATAAATAGCTTGGAAAAAAGAAGTAGTGGAAATGAACTTCTGCCGTACATGGCCTGGCTGCTCGCACTCTTATCCGTTGCAGGTAGTCTTTTCTTCAGCGAGGTAATGCAGTTGCCGCCGTGTGTTTTGTGTTGGTATCAGCGGATCGCGATGTACCCGCTTGTTGTGATCTTAGGAACTGGGATTATTGCCCGTGATGTTCGTATGAAAATGTATGCGCTGCCTTTGTGCCTTAGTGGATTTGCAATATCCGTGTATCACAATCTTCTCTACTACGGAATACTGCCGGAGAGTATTGCACCTTGCGTGGAGGGGATATCTTGCACCTCGCGGCAAATCGAGTGGCTTGGGTTTATTACCATTCCGCTGATGGCGTTGACGGCATTTATATGTATTGCCATCTGCCTTTTGTTCTATAAATCCAAGGAGACATAAATTATGCGAAGAGAAACTATTATACTGGCTGGTATCGTTGTCGTGGTGATCATCGGTGCGATCGTCGGTTCAAACTATTATCGAAGCTCAATTCAGAGCGGACGCGTAACTTCTAACTCCAATTCAGGCAAACCGGCCATTAGTGCCGAGCAGCTTGATCGTCCTGGAAGCAATTCTCTCGGACCCGCCGATGCCAAGGTCACGGTCGTCGAGTTTTATGACCCGGAATGCGAGGCGTGTGCAGCGTTCGCTCCCGTAGTCAAGAAGCTGTTCAGCGAGTATGGAGGGAAGTTCCGACTCGTGATGCGTTATATGCCTCTTCATCCCAATTCTGTCGCTGCCGCTAATTTTACCGAAGTCGCGGCCGAGCAGGGTAAGTATGGTCAGGCAATGGAAATGCTCTTTCAGAAACAACCCGAATGGGGAACAAAACATGGCGGAGCTCCCGATCCTTCGACTCCGAGCATTACCGATCTGTTCGACCGATACGCGACCGAACTAGGACTGGATCCCGCAAAGGTTCGCTCCGCAATAAAGGAGAATCGATTCGGGTCCAAGATCGAGCAGGACAAAAAAGACGGGCAGTCTCTGGGAGTAAGGCAAACGCCCACATTCTTTGTAAACGGACGACAACTTGCCAGACTGGGTGAAGCCGATTTACGAGCCTTGATCGATGAAGAATTAAAGAGAGTCGGATTGTAAGTAATATCTTTATTTAATCGAATATGGACGAGGAAAGGAGTTTGCTTCATCTATTGACGGAACATCAGTTTGTTTTGTTTCTGATCGGCGCATTCGGCACAACCCGCCACTCAAACGGATGTGTGGAAACCGCTGAAGTTCTTTGTTGGCGTTTGGGAAGGAACCGGAAAGGGTGAGCCAGGCGATTCTACGGTTGAGCGCGGAATACAAGTTCACGCTAAAGGATAAGTTCCTTCAGGCAAACCATCGTTCGACCTACCAACCGCAGGCAAAGAACCCGAAAGGTGAGGTTCACGACGATCTTGGATTCTTCAGCTACGATAAATCGAGAAAGCAGTTTCTTTTTCGCCAGTTTCACGTCGAAGGCTTCGTGATCCATTATGTGACAACGAGCATTTCGGCTGATGGAAAGACCATCGTGTTCGACAGCGAAAGCATCGAGAACATTCCAAAAGGATGGCGGGCACGCGAAACTTACAAGATAATCAACGAAAACGAATTTACAGAGGTTTTTGAGCTATCAGAGGCAGGAAAAGAGTATCAGGGCTATTCGACGAATCAATTCAAGCGGAAAAAGTAATGAACAAACAACAGCATTGGGAAACGGTTTATCAGACAAAAGCTCGCGATGAGGTCAGTTGGTTTCGCGAACATCTAGACACCTCGCTTCGGTTGATCGAGAACACAGGGGTCAGTAAAGATGCGGCGATGATCGATGTCGGCGGCGGCAATTCAACTCTTGTTGACGATCTTCTTGAATGCGGATTTGTGGACATCTCTGTCTTGGATATTTCCGAGAGTGCCATCGCCGGAAGCAAAGAACGCCTTGAGGAAAATGCGGCCCAGGTGCTCTGGATCACCGCAGATATTACGACTGTCGATCTTCCAGAATCTCATTACGACCTTTGGCACGACCGGGCAGTGTTTCATTTTCTGACAGACGAAGAAGACAGACGCAAATATGTCGAATTGGTAATACGTTCGCTCAAACCCGGCGGACATATTATCGTGGCATCATTCGGTCTCGAAGGCCCTCAGAGATGCAGTGGACTAGATGTCGTCCGCTACAGCCCCGAAAAAATGCACGACGAATTCGGCTCGACATTCAAACTAGTCGAAAGCGTCGGCGAAACTCACAGGACGCCCTTCGAAACGACGCAGGAATTTGTCTATTGTTATTGCCGCAAAATGTAGATGGAAAATATCCCGATCATTTGCACCCTCAACGACGATGAGTTCCGCAGACGTGAACGAGACGTTCTGGCCGCCATCAAGGCGTCTGTCTTGACTGCCGAAGAAACGGCCAACGGATACATCTTTAGCTTTTCCTTTGACGATGCTACGTTTGCGGCGCTGAATGAGTTCATCGTTCTTGAACGCCGTTGCTGTCCGTTTCTCGATTTCAAGATGACTGTTCCTCGCGGGGAAGGCGGTCTTTTCCTCGAACTTTCCGGACCAGACGGAGCAAAAGAATTCATAGCCGCAAACTTTAGACCCTGAAGTTAGATGGAACTCGCTAAATCTATTTTGTTCTTCATTACAGCCGGGCTATGTGAAATCGCAGGCGGTTATCTTGTCTGGCTTTGGATTCGGGAAGGCCGCAGCATTTGGTACGCCGCTCTAGGTGCCGTTTTGCTTGTGCTATATGGAATTGTACCGACGCTTCAGCCTGCAAATTTTGGGCGTGTTTATGCTGCGTACGGCGGTGTATTTATCGTCCTTTCGTTGCTTTGGGGTTGGGGTATCGACAAAATCCCTCCTGACCGCTTCGATCTAATTGGCGGAACTGTCGCCCTTGTCGGAGTTTTCATTATGATGTACTGGCCTCGATTATAACTGCATAAAATCCCATCTCGATATGAACCCTACTATCAAAGAACTCGTCGTTTACGCTCCCGCTGATGATTTCGAAGTCTCAAAAGCCTTCTATACCGCTCTGGGATTTACCCTTACCGAAGGCTGGGGCGGTACGATGGATTGCGAACTCGGCGGCGCAAAGTTTCGGCTGCAGAATTATTACAACAAAGATTGGGCCGAGAACTTCATGATGAAGTTCGACGTTGATGACGTTCCAAAGTGGTACGAACATGCAAAAGCCGTAATCGAGTCGAATACTTACGGCCACGCAAGAATTGCCGAGCCAGAAATGGTCGGTGACACTCAAATAATGCACGTCTGGGATCCGTGCGGTATCTTGCTAATCTTTATCAATTAAGAAAATTCAATGTAAATCTTCCCGCTTGACTCTGGTGTCGGGTCAAGGGTGTAGAATTGTTTATTGATGAACGATGGATTGAGAATAGGGGAGGTAGCGACTAGTGCAGGTGTCAGTATCGACACGGTGCGTTATTACGAACGTCGGCGGCTTCTGCCCGTTGCGCCTCGAACGCCAGCCGGTTATAGAGTCTTTACTGCCGAAGCGATCGAGCGAGTCCTTTTCGTCAAACAAGCCCAGGAGTTGGGTTTCTCGCTAGACGAAATCGGAACGCTTCTTACAAACGAAGGAATAAACGATTGCCAGCGCGTTCACGATCTGCTTAAGGTGAAACTCGCCGAACTGGATGCCAGGCTCAGGTCCATGCGCGATTTTCGCGGAAAGCTTTCTCACTACCTGGCCGAATGCGAGGATGAACTGAGAAGGCACGGGAAGACGGCGGAGTGTCCGGTGGTCGTTGAGATCGCACACGCAGAGCGAAGTTAACTATGGCAACAAACGTCCTTGATAAAGTTGGTTCTATCGGCGCTGTACTTGCGGGTGCGGCGGTTCCGTGCTGTTTTCCTTTTCTCAGCTTGATCGGTTCGATACTGGGCCTCAGCTTTCTTGCCCCGTACGAAACGTACGTGATGTATGCAATGCAGGTTCTCGTAGGTCTCGCGCTGGTGGGAAGCGTTATCGCCTATCGCGGCCAACGAAAGATTTTACCGCTTCTTCTTGGCATCGTTTCAACGGGAGCCGTGCTTTATTCGTTGAATACCAACATGAACGTCGCGATCCTTTACAGTGGGCTAGTCGGATTGATCGTCGTAGCCGTTTGGAACTCAATCGAAGCAAAACGATGTGCCGACGCATGCAAAGTAAATGACTGAAACGAACGAATCTACGATTGAGTGTCCGAAATGCGGTTTCCAGACAACGGAGGAAATGCCATCTGATAGGTGTATATTCTATTGGGAATGTCCGAATTGCAAGGCACTCTTCAAACCCCTGCCCGGTGACTGCTGCGTGTTCTGTTCGTACGGGACATTCACATGTCCGCCAATGTCTGCCGATCCCGATTGCTGCCGCACAACGAATATCGTTCAAAGGATCACCGCCCCGGGCCAAGCATACACCGCTGACGTTAGTGCTCTCAAGGCTCAATTCAACTCCGATAAAGGAAAGGTTCGTCTCATTGTTCTTCTTTCACCGACATGTGACCTATGTCTTCACGGGGCTTCCGTAATCCAGAAAGTCCTAAACGACTTATCGATGGAAGTTAAGGTTTATGCAACTTGGGTTCCGATACTTGCGTCCGACGCACAAACGACCGTCGAGCGAGCCGCTAAAACCCTTTCAGCTTCGCGTACGACGCATTATTGGGACCGTGACGCAGAGCTTGTCACGAACTTCGTACCTGTTTTAGGACTGGGCAATCGTCCCGCCTGGGACGTCTACATGTGCTACGGCCGAGATGCAGAGTGGACGGATTCACCACCAAAACCGGATTTTTGGCAGGAACAATTGGGTATTTCCGATGAGACGCGATTGGATGCCGAGAAACTTACTGCCGAGATAAACAAGCTTTTGACGGCAGGAGTAATAAGTCGAAATGCGGTTGCAGAGGCAATCTGATGACACGAAGAAAAATCAAATGGATCGTCGTGACCGTTGCGCTGTTGGGAGTTGCGTGGATCATCGGTTATCAATTCAGCGGCGGCGGCGAATATTCGTCAGACATCGCTCAGGTTAAGACGCAGTTCAATCGCGACAAAGGCAAGGTACGCCTCCTCGTTTTACTTTCGCCTACCTGAGGTCATTGCCTTCGCGGAGCATCCGTGGTCCAGCAGTTGTTGGACAATGATTTCAAGGGAAAGGACATAGCGGTCTACTCGGTTTGGCAGCCGATTCTCCCCTCGGATGCGAGGATTACAGTCGGGCGTGCAACTAAGAGCCTTGCAGACGGACGCGTAATACATTATTGGGACGCCGAGAATATTTTTGCCACTACGTTCTCGCCTGTATTGGGTATCGAGCAAGACACATGGGACGTCTATCTGCTTTATGACAAGGACGCTGAGTGGAAGGACACGCCGCCAAAGCCAATCTATTGGCAGGAACAGCTTGGCATCTCGAACGAAACAAAGCTCGACGGCCCAAAGCTCGCTGCTGAGATCGAAAAGCTGCTCGCTAATCAGCCGAATTTGTAATGAAAACCGCACACACTATCGCCAGCATCCTGATCGTCTTGCTCGGCTGTGTGCATATCGGCTTTACGTTCTTTAACTATCACGGCCTCTCATACGAAGCCATCTGGTTTTTCGGAACAGGCGTCGCAATTGTGCTAGCGGGTTTTGTCAATATCGCGATGCTTCGCGACGGAGGCCGCGACACCGTCATCTGGACAACGGCGCTCGTTACGAACCTGTTCTTCCTGATCGGCTTCGCCCTGACATCCTACATGATGCGAGAGCCGCAGGTCTTTATCGGTGCGTTACTTTTCGCGATCACGACAATCCGTGCATTTCGCATACACGATGGCGCCAAGCATTAAGGAATTAGTTGTTTACGTTCCCGCATAGGACTTTGAAGTATCGAATGTTCTTTTGATTATTATCCAGTGACAAATGGACGATGCCAAGCTAGACAGCCTCTCGACCGCGGTGAGCCTTACGGTTCTCGAGATCGACTTTTTGCCTCAGAAACTTATTCCCGCGTTTCTGTTGGCAAATCTGATGTCTCCCGCTTTATGGGCGTGGCGCGACGAAAAGAAGGCGGCTGGTGAGGACGGCGTTTTGTACAGCCCTCGAAATCGACTCAACCAAATTCAAAGATTCTTTCATCGCTATACTTTTACAAACATTCCCGGCGAACCTGCAGGCGATCCTTGGGGGCTTCTTAATTTCGATGAACAGGAAAAACGCTTTGGCCGGGAGTTCATTCAAAACATCCGCGACGAATACGACACAACATTCCGAAAGCTCCTCTCCGAAAACCCTGAATCCCAGTTCGGGCAGATCATAAACGAGCAGTATTACAAGGACGGTTTCTTCCCGCGTCTAAAGAACGAAACACTCGAAGTGATGAACGCGTTCGCTTCGGTTAACCAGGAAGGCAAGCGTTCTGGAAAATGTATCGGACTTGGAATGCTTTGGGCGGCCGCGCTCGTCGTCTGGGGAAGATTTCCGCTCGACCGTATAGTCATCACTGGCAACCGCGCCCATATGTTCGTGTATCTTGACGAAGAGACCGGCCATCTGCTCAACAATACTAAATGGTTCAGCGAAACGCGCATCAATAATCAGTCTGATCTTTCTGAATATGCGCGACTCGTTGCGTCGAACACCGAGACGACCTTCTTTTATAATCCGAGCCTTGGAATGTGTCACTGCACATCACGTACGTCCGAAATACCACACCATCGCGTCTCGAACATCTATTCTGAGATCAGCCGTTTTGTCTCGACTCCGCTAAAGCATCCCGATCCGGATCACATAACTTACATCGAACCCGCAAACGCCATTCCCGATCCGCTTGGCTACGATTCTGCTGAAGAATATCAGACCGCGATAATCAATCTCGCCCGCGAGTTTCCTGGGTCGATCTATGAGTACGCTCTTTATTCTTTCCGCCTTCTCGACGGCACCGATCACGAGGTCTATTTGCGGGCCGCGATGCGTGATTATAGAACAAAAAAGCTGGCGGAAAATATCGATGAACTATGCGGACCCCTCACAATAGTAGAAGGCATCAAAGGCACTAGTTCGATATTCAATGACCGTAATAGAATTGCCATGCCCGACGAAGTCTTGTACTTCAATACGGGCACTGAGCGTGACAAAGCCTTATTGCTTGATACGCTGTTTAGACACACTACGACTTAATGGGTTTATCGTCAGCACGTCGACCAAGCAATGTAATAGCGGACGGCGGTCACGATGTCTGGCTTGTGCTCAAATCAGAGAATCTGTTTTTTTATGCTGCAAGCGAGGTGTCACGGAAAGCTCGATGCCATATAAGTATTTACAAGAGCTCCGGTTGAACTAAACCGTTGCGGTGGAAGCGTCTCTGCGTCGCAGCTGAAAGCTGCTTCCATTACATAAACCATAGGGTTCGAGGATTAAGGGTAAAGAGAACTGGTCGTGAGCTCTGCCAATCAATACTGTTGTAAAAAGGTAGAAGCATGAAACACGAAGATCGATAGCCGTTAGATATACAAATAACACTCACTGCTTATACACTGACTACGCATGGACAGCCTTCGCGATCACATCGATTCGGAATTAGCCTCTGCGGACAAATCGCTTGAGAATGGCGATTTATCTGCCGCATTCGAACATCTCGAACGAGCGCACGTTTTGGGACAGGCCATCACCTATGAGCACACCCGTATTCATTGGCGGATGTTGAAACTTGGCTGGAAGAAGAAAGACGTACGCGAGATATTTGGGCAGTTACTTCGCATTGTCGGGGCTTCTACCAAAACGCCATTTGGTATTTATCCAACGGGAAATACAGGCGGTTCAGATGTCTGGTTTTTCAAACCGATGCCGATTGCCGAAGACCTGCAACGGATACTCGATAAGGCGAAGACCAATTGAATCGAGAAATAGAAAACGGGAAGGTTAGTCTCCTTTTCGGACCTAAGTTGTGTCCGCACGTGCTCACCTTTAATCGTCTAAAGTGGAGCGAAAACTAACCACCGGTTAAAAATAGAAACAGTTTTGGGCCGGGACACAATTCGAATTTGGATCTAAAAAATAGGTGGTCGACAGTCAGACGAAATGATAAGATGATAGGGTATTGAACTTGCCAAATCTGACAAGTTGAGTCGCTGTTCACAGACAGAAAGATGGTGGCAAGATGGTGGCAGTTTCCCAAATCAAGACGAATCTTTGGGGGTCTGCCGATTGATGTAAAGTGTTGATATTAAGGCACTTTGACCTATTTTGACAAAGTATGAAAAGCCCCATGGTTCGCTTGGGGTGCGAGAGGTCGCAAGTTCAAATCTTGTCGTCCCGACCAATAAAAATGGGACTTTCGACGATTTTCGGAAGTCTCGTTTCTTTCTTTGTTGGTTGCAGGATGGCTACAGCTTCACCTTTCGAGTAAATGACGATATGGCGGTTACCGAGTATCGTTTTGGAGTGGCGCGCGTGGTCGGCGATTTCGTCTTGAATAACGCTCCGAACGGGCGTCGGTTGCTGTGTGTTCATTCGGGCTGGGCGTTGCGGCGCGCACTACGGATGACGGAAACAACGATGTTATTATGCAGATGCAGCACATGCTAATCACCGGAGCTGCCAACGGAATCGGCGCTGCGGTCGCCGCACTGGCGGCCAATCGGGGTCATCATGTGATCGCAGCCGATGTCGACGCCGAGGCACTCGCCGCTTGCTGGAGCGACAAGCCTAACGTTCGCTGCGAGACGCTTGACGTGACGCGAGCCGACACTTGGGACGCACTCGTAAGAAAGCTCGAGCAGGACGGCATCGACCTCGACGTGTTGATTAACGTTGCCGGTGTGCTGCGAAGCGGTCAGACCGGTAAGTTAAAGCCGAGCGACGTGGACCTGATGTTTGATGTGAATGTGAAGGGCGTGATCTTTGGCGCGAACGCGGTCGCCGCCAGCATGCGGGCGCGGCGGTGCGGACACATCATCAATGTCGGCTCGATCGCCTCGCTTTACGCAACGCCGGGGATGACGCTGTATGCAGCCAGCAAGTTCGCGGTGCGTGGCTTTAGCATCGCAGCGGCAGGCGACCTGAAGCCATTTGGCGTCGCGGTTACGTTGGTTGGTCCCGGCCCGGTCAAAACCGCCATGCTCGAACAGCAGCGCGGCGATGTTGACGCGGCGCTGACTTTTTCCGGCCGTCGAGCGTTGACGGTCGATGAAGTGGCGGCGGCGATTCTTGGTCCGGTGTTGAAGAAACGTCCGGTGGAGTTTTACCTGCCGTTCACCGAAGGGATTATCGGCAAGATCAGCAACGTCTTCCCACGCTTTTTCCTGAGTCAGGTGAACAAGGCGCGTGAGCGCGGCAAACGGCAATTTTCTGACTCAAAATTCAAATAAAACTCCGAAACCCATGACGCACTATACGCAGATGAAAACCTTCGACGGTTCGCGAAAGGCGCCAGGTCAGAGGGCGCGCGTCGAGGATACGCGGGCAGCGGCAAAGGATTTTCGCAGGGAAATGCTCGCCGGGCCGAAGGCTCGTTATTTCGAGTCTTTTGACCTCATCAAACTGGTCTACCCTTGCCGTTACGGTCTGCGCAATGCCTACTCTGCCGAACGGCTGAACGCGTTCCTGCATATCATCAACCGGGTGTATGTCGTGCAATACGACACGCCGGGGGGATTGAAGACTCTGCTGGTTTCGCCGTCTGATCACGAACGCGGCGACGAGACGCCATACTTCCGGCGATTGCAGGACGCGACGCCGAAATTCATTATGGATCGCATCGTCACACGATACGACACCGTGACTGAGGTGCTTGCACGTATCGGACTGAAACCGGAGGACGTCGATTACATCACTTACGACCATCTGCACACGCAGGACTTGCGCCGCTGGCTGGGCACAAGCGAAGAGCCGCCGTTGTTGCCCAACGCCAAGTTGTTGGTGCATTTTCGCGAATGGGAATCCGTGCTCGACCTGAGTCCCTATCAGCGCGACTGGTACTGTCCGGACGGAATCGCCGGCCTTCCCGAAAACAAGATCGTTCAGTTCGACGACAGCGTGATGCTCGGCGGCGGCGTTGCGCTAGTGCATACGCCCGGACACACCGAGGGCAATCATTCCATCGTCGTTCACACCGACGAGGGGTTGTGGGTGACGAGCGAAAACGGCGTCAGCGTTGACGCCTATGCGCCGAAGCTCTCTACCATCTGGGGCGTGGCAAAGTATGCGAACACAATCGGAACGGAAGTCATCATCAATGGCAACACGCTCGAGGATTCAGTGGATCAATACATCTCGATGGTGCAGGAACTGACAATCGCCGGACCGTCCACGCGCGATCCGCGTTATCCCAACGTGTTTCCATCATCGGAACTGACGCCATCGTGGATGTTCCCCGGCACTTCGCCGAGCTTTCAGGTCAAACATGCGCTTCACGGAAAACTGACAACGGCCGCGCGCTGACAGGGACAGGTTGATTCAAAGGCGATTTTATCCGAATAAGGTCATTCGCAGTAAGCCGATCAAACCGCCAGCTAAAACAACCAACAAAACATCCGCCTTAAAGCGATAGAGTGCGACGAAAGCCGCGACGCTCATAATGGCGGCGAACCAATCAACGCCCGCAATCGAATCTTGAGGGAAGACAACGGCCGCGCCGAAAACTAGGGCGAGATTTAGAACGACGCCAACGACTGCCGCCGTGACGCCGGATAACGCGCCCGTCAGATTGTTGTTGCCGCGCAATATTTCGATATACGGTGCGCCGAGAAAGATAAAGATGAAACACGGAAGAAACGTAACATAAGTCGTTAGAAGCGCGCCCGTAATTGCGCTTGCTGTTTGACTCATATCCTGCGGATTGTTCCAGCCCGCCATAAAGCCGACGAACTGCAGAACCATAATCAAAGGTCCCGGCGTTGTTTCTGCCAGTGCCAGTCCGTCAACCGCCTGCGTAGGTGTAATCCAGCCGAACGTTCCTGTGGCGGCTTGGGTAACGTAAGCTAAAACGGCGTATGCGCCACCGAAAGTAACGAGCGCGGTTTGCGTAAAAAAGCGATATTCCTGCGCGTGGAGACTGCCCCAGCCGCGCCACGCAACGAGCAGCAAAAGCGGCAAAGTCCAAAGCGTCAAGCCAACCGCTAATGTCTTCAAAGTTCTGGAGCGATTTGGCAAAGTGTGTTCGGGCGGCGGCGCGTGATCGTCAATGACAAGCGGCAACCCGGCGGCGGGTTGCTTTCCGGATTGCGTTTCAGCGTTTGCATGCCCAACTACGGGCGGCGCAGAATCAATGAAATTCGGCGCATAACGCGCTCCCAACAAACCGATCAACCCTGCCGCCAAAACGATAAGCGGGAAAGGAACTTGTAGAAAATAAATGGCGACAAACGAGGCGGCGGCGATAAGAAAATGCGTCCGTCGTTTCAAAGCCTTACTGCCGATCTTCAAAACGGCTTCGACAACGATGGCAACCACGACGGGCTTAAAACCGGAAAGTACGCCCAATACAATCGGCACATTACCGTAAGCCGCGTAAATGTAGGAAAGCGCGAGCAGGACGAAGATAGAAGGAATTACAAAAAGCGCTCCGGCGACAATGCCGCCCCAAGCGCGGTGCATCAGCCAGCCGATATAAATCGCAAGCTGCTGAGCCTCAGGTCCAGGCAGCAGCATACAATAATTGAGAGCGTGTAAAAATCTTTCTTCCGACAACCACCGCCGCCGCTCCACAAGTTCGCGGTGCATAATGGCGATTTGTCCGGCGGGGCCACCGAAGGAGATGAAGCCCAACTTGACCCAAAAGCTAAAGGCTTCGGCAAAAGAAACATCGCGCTTTGCAGATTGAGTTTCACTTTCGTCCGAATCTACGCTTTCCGCTGACACGTTTGACTCTCTTGCTTCCATACTATCAAGTTTCCACTTCCACAAGTTCCCAACAAACTGACCGCGAGAAGAAAGCACCGCTCCGAATTAATCTAAATTACCTTGCCGGCTCGTTCTGAAGCCAACGTAAAGTTTGGCAAGACGCGAAAGCGGACAAGACCAGCGGTTACTTTTTGTCCGACAACGAGCGGAAATGCGACAGTTTCGGTTTTCGGACGCTTAATGATAATCGGCGGTTTAGTTGCAAAATCCATTCTGACTATTACCCGTTCAAAAGCCCCGACAAAATTTACCTCTTCGACTGTTCCTGTTGCCAGCTCCTGATAATTTTGCGTTAGGTTGTCGGGCTTTCGCAGAAAAACGTCTTCGGGACGAAACACTAGTTTGACCGATTGCCCGTTTCGAAATTCGCGGGTTTCGTCTTGAGCCTGAATAAATACGTTTTCGACGGCGATCTTGCCTTCATACGCCACGCCGATTAAAAGATTCGCCGCGCCCAAAAATGTCGCTACAAATTCGGTTTCCGGTTTGTTATAAACATTAAACGGCGCGTCAATCTGTTCGAGCCGTCCTTTGTTGAGCACGCCTATGCGGTCGCCCAGCTCGAGGCCTTCTTCTTGGTCGTGGGTGATGAATACCGAAGGAACTTTGATCTCCTTCAAAAGAGAGCGGATCTCCCTCCGAAGCGTCATGCGAATCTGCGCGTCTAAAGCGCCGAAAGGCTCGTCAAACAGCAAAACTTCCGGGTTATGGGCAAGAGCGCGGGCGATGGCGACACGCTGCTGCTGCCCGCCGGAGAGTTGCGACGGATGCTTTTCTTTGTGTTCCTCGAGATGAACCAATTCAATCAATTCGCCGACCTTTTTCTTGATTTCATTTTTCGGACGGCGGCGCAGGCGCATACCGTAGCCGATATTCTTCTCGACGTTCATTTTCGGAAAAAGTGCGTAGGATTGGAAGATCACGCCGGGTGTTATTGAGTGTCCTTAAAACACTGCCGCCACACGCAACTCCTAGTTAAAAAGACGCGTCGATAAGAAAGTCGTTTTTCACCCATTACGGCGTTGTATCGACGATGGGGATTGGTGGATAGGTCCATCGATGAAAACTTTCGTCCGGTTTCATTTTACGCCGCGCGTAGTGTTCGTCAGAAATAACTAAATCAGTTGGAATTGTGAAGTTCCTTGATCTTTATTTGCGAGACCACCCTTTGGATCTTTCCGTCGACGCTCGGAGTATCCGGCTTCAGGTTGCGGCGGAGTGATGAAAAAAGTCCGAGACATTGCGCAAATATCACATCGAGGGGCGGACGGTAGTGGTCCGCCATTGTCTCGGGAATATCGAGGGTGAGCCAGTGATCTGCGGACGGTTGTGGATCGATGGTTTGCGGAGCGATCACGATGATGTCCTTTACGATATTTTTGCTTTTTAGCTCGTCAAGTAATCCCAACTCAGTCGTTATTTTTTCAGGATCATTCGACAAAAATCCAACAACCATAGAATCCTCATTCAACCATGATAACGGGCCGTGGCGGAGACCGAGAAACGACTCCGACATTACGCAGTAATATCCCGCCGTCAGCTCCATGACCTTTAACGAGCTCTCATCTCCGACAGCCTTCAGCGGCCCACTACCGAGAAAACAGATTCGGGCGTGGTCCCTATCCGCCATTCTATTGGCAAGAGCGGCGATATCGTGCAATGCGCCATTGGCCGCCGCGACGAGTGTACCCAATATAGGCTTATAAAGATCAAGGTTTAGGATATGCGCAAGACATTGGCCGACGATCACCATGTTTGTAAAGGAACTGGTCATCGCCAGGCCGCGGTCGTTTACCTTATCGTCCAACGTGATGCAAAAGACGTTGGACCTGCCATGGGACAAGTCGTTCGCCATCTTACCGTCTTTGTTACAAGTGACGATCAGGTGATTGATCTGCGGGTATTTTTCAAGAGCAGTTTGGATTACATGCACGCCCTCGAAGCTATCTCCGGATCGTGAAAATGATATCCACAAATGGCGAGTTTTAACCGGGGCGGACGCCATCACCTCGTGCATCTCTGTCAAAAGGTCCGTACTTGGAATCGTTTGGACATGACATCTCCATTCCCTTCGTAACAAACCGGCAAGTGCGCGGCCGATATAATCAGAGGTACCCGCACCGATCAGCGAAACGGTCAATGTGCCATCGTTTGACTCGCCCCAGCCCGATTTCTTGAGGAATATTTGAATATCGGCTTGGATCTCTTCCAATATGCGAAATGTTTCAAGCCAGCTTGACGGTTGCTGATTGATCTCTGTCGGCGTATAGGTCAAACCGCGGCTCGCCTTTTCAACGCGTGAAAGATTCAAAATCTCATCGAATGATAGCGTCCCTTTTTTATTAATTATTTTGTCCAACGGTTCCTCAGTTTGATTCGATTTTACAAACAACAAAATAGCCGATTTCTCAAAACAGTCTATATTCTATTTGTGCTTTCCCTAAAACTGAATTATATTGTAATTCTTCTTCAAAAGGAAACTAAAAGAAAGTAAACGAAAGTTTTATGTCGTCTAGGGGCAAATTCAACGAGGTCGTCGTGATTGGGGAGCTTAACGTCGATCTTGTGGCAAGCGGTCTCAAATCCGAGCCCATACTTGGACATGAGATCGTGGCTGACAATTTTAATATGACGCTCGGAAGCGCGTCAGCTATTTTTTCTTGCGGTATAGCCAGGCTCGGACGAGGGGTTACATTCGTCAGTCGTATTGGCTCTGATGAATTTGGGGAGTTTTGCGTCGCCGCGCTATCGAGAAAAGGGGTGTCCACCGAGAGAATTTTGGTGCGCGGCGAATCGAGGACGGGTGTTACGGTGGTGATGAGTACGCCGAACGACCGGGCGTTGGTCACATACCTGGGAGCGATCGCCGAGTTGGAGTTCGCTGATATTCCGGTCGATGTTTTGGATGGGCATCGTCATCTGCACATGTCGTCCTACTATCTTCAAACTGCGTTACAACCCGATTTCGGCCGGTTGATGGCCGAGGCAAAACAAAAGGGCTTGACAGCGTCTTTTGATCCTAATTCAGACCCCGATCAGGCACGAAACGAGAAGATATTTGAAGTGATCAAACATACCGATATTTTGTTTCTTAATGAACCGGAGGCCAAACTGTTGACAATGCAAAACGATGTTAGATCAGCATGCGAGCGGTTGGGCCGATTTTGTCCTCTGGTCGTCGTAAAGCTCGGAGGCCACGGGGCGATCGCTTATCGAAACCGCGAGTTTGTAACGGCTAATGGATTTAGGGTCGATGCAGTTGACACGACCGGCGCCGGTGATTCTTTCGCGGCCGGTTTTGTCCACGCTTTTCTCGATAACCGAGAACTTAAGGAATGTCTGATGATCGGGAATGCATGCGGTGCATTGTCGGCCACGAAACCCGGCGGTACGGGCGGCCAGCCCAGTTTGGCGGAACTGTCGGATTTTGTTGGTAAGTCGGCGACGTCTGCCTGAAACTAAAGAGAACTTCCGGAGAAATTTATGATTGCAGAATCAGTAATATCGCTAAAACTTGTTCCAAGCCGCGAACTTTTGCTCACCGCTCGAAAAGAAGGCAGGGCGGTCGCTGCGCTTAATTTTTATAACGCCGAAACGCTTCGGGCGCATATAAACGCGGCCAATGAATCCAACGCTTCGCTGATATTGCAAACGACGGAATCGACAATTAATTATCTTGGCATCGACATGGCAGTTTCGATGGCGCGATCGGCGGCACGAGAAATGATTAAACCTGTTGCCTTGCATCTCGATCACGGGGCAAGCTTGGAGTTAGCGGAACGCTGCATCGGAGTTGGTTATTCATCCGTGATGATCGACGGCTCGAAATTGCCGTTTGACGAAAATGTCGAGTTGACACGTCGTGTTGTCGAAATTGCGCACGCGGCGGACGTCTCGGTCGAAGGCGAACTGGGGCACGTCACTCAAAACGCCGACAATGCAAACATTTCCGATTTTTTTACACGCTCTGATGATGCTGCGAAATTTGTCGCCGAGACTGGGGTAGATGCTTTGGCCGTTGCTGTCGGAACCGCTCACGGATTCTACAAGGGTGAAGTCAGGCTTGATTTCGAAAGGCTCCGCGAGATCCGCGACGCGGTCGGCGATACCGCACTTGTGCTGCACGGAGGATCCGGAGTACCGGACGAACTGATGAAGGAAGCGATCCGGAACGGTATCGCCAAGATAAATTTTGGCACGGAATTGAAGAATGCATTCACGCTGGCTGTAAAAAAATCGCTGTCTGAATCGGACGAGATCGATTTGCGAAAAACCTTCGCGCCGGCAATTGCCGCAGTGCAGAACGTGTCCGCGTCCAAGATTCGCGTATGTCAATTGGTCTAAATTCAGGAAACGGAGAAAGCTAAATGCAGCTAAGTGCCATAGATTGGGTTATTGCTATAGGAGCTGTCGCGATCTGTTTTATACCGGCGCTCTTTTTTGCAAAGAGATCGTCAAAGAACACCTCGGAGTTCTTTGCTTCCGGACGCTCCGTGCCATGGTGGCTAGCGGGCCTTTCGATGGTCGCGACGACATTTAGCAGCGATACGCCGAATCTGGTAACGGACATTGTTCGCCGCAATGGCGTCGCGGGAAACTGGGTTTGGTGGGCGTTTGTACTTACGGGTGTCGCGACCGTTTTCTTTTACGCAAAGCTCTGGCGAAGGTCAGGCGTGCTGACCGATCTGGAATTTTACGAGATTCGTTATTCGGGCAAAGCAGCGGGAGCGGTTCGCGGGTTTCGTGCGATTTATCTCGGATTCCTGTTCAACTGTCTCATCATGGCGACCGTCAACCTCGCGGCATGCAAGATCGCGGGAGTTCTGTTCGGAATGGACAGATGGCAGACGCTCGCCTTCGTTGGGTTGTTAAATGTAGCATTCGCAGCGCATTCGGGTCTTTGGGGCGTGCTGGTTATCGACATGATCCAGTTCTTCATCAAGATGACAGCGGTGATCGCGGCGGCTTATTTCGCAGTAACGCTGCCGCAGGTTGGCGGCTTGAGCGGCATGGTCGAAAAGCTTTCAAATACGCCCGGTCCCGGCGGCATCAATTATCTGAGTGTTCTGCCCGATTTCACGAATCACTGGGAAATTGCAGTTGCGGTTTTCATAATGCCGATCGCGGTTCAATGGTGGGCAGTCTGGTATCCGGGGGCCGAACCCGGTGGCGGCAGCTATATCGCCCAGCGAATGCTGGCTTCGAAATCGGAGAAGGATGCCCTCGGGGCCGTCCTGTTTTTCAACATTGCGCATTATGTGCTGAGGCCATGGCCATGGATACTTGTCGCCCTTTGTTCGATTATCATTTATCCGCAGCTTTCCGATATCCAGGCGGCGTTCCCGCATCTCGATTCCAGCCTTATCGGTCATGATATAGCCTATCCGGCAATGCTCAAATTCCTTCCCGTTGGTTTTGTCGGACTAATGGTTGGCGGGCTGGTTGCTGCGAATTCTTCGACGATACTGACGCATTTGAATTGGGGCGCGTCATATTTGGTGCACGATTTTTACCGCCGGTTTATAAAGAAAGACGGATCGGAAAAGCACTATGTAATGATGGGCCGGGCCGCAACTGTTCTTCTTTTCTTTGTCTCATCTGCCATGGTTTTTGTGCTTGATTCGGCAAAGGACGCGTTCGACATCATTCTCCAGGTCGGCGCGGGGACCGGTTTGCTCTATCTACTCCGATGGTTCTGGTGGCGGATCAATGCATGGTGCGAGGTCGCGGCGATGATCAGCTCGTTCGTCGTTTCAGTCGGTTTTATCGTGCTGCAGAAACAGGGCATTTTGACTCTGGAATCGGCGCCTAAGTTGATCATTACGATCATTGCAACGACGATCTGCTGGCTGCTTGCGGCATTTCTGGCGCCGCAGACCGATCGGAAAACGTTGATCGATTTCTACAAAAAAGTGCACCCGGCCGGGCCGGGTTGGGAAAAGATCCGTGTCGAGGCCGGAGTTTCAAAAGAGACGGCCAGGCACCATGGCGACAGCCTTCCGCTTTCGATGGTGGGCTGGGTCGCGGGCTGCACGGTTATTTGGTCGTCTCTCTTTGTTGTCGGCAACTTCCTTTATGGTCGGACCAGTTACGCGCTAGCCCTGCTTGGCGTGTTTATTATGAGCGGTTTGGTGCTTCTGTGGGTCGTTAACCGCTTATGGAACAATTCGGGCGATGCGCCAACTGACGAACTGCCCGTCGCTTAAGATATGAAAAGGTACAGCCTTATTCTATTACTTCTTTGCGTACAGACCTCGTTCGGGTTTCAGGTGAAAGGAAGCGGAGGCGAACTGCTTTCACCGACGCCGCCGATGGGATGGATGACTTGGAATTATTTCGGCGAGGATATAAACGAACAGATACTGAAAGAAATGGCCGACGCTCTTGTTTCGTCCGGTATGGTCATGGCAGGATACAAATATCTGATGATTGACGACGGCTGGCAAGGCGGTCGGGATAATAAGAATAATATTATTCCCGATCCTAAAAAGTTTCCGTCCGGGACCAAGGCTCTTGCCGATTATGTTCATGCGAGGGGAATAAAACTTGGCATATATTCCAACGCCGCACCGCTTACCTGCGCGGGCTATACGGCTAGTCTGCATTTCGAAGAACAGGACGCAAAAACGTTTGCCTCGTGGGGCGTCGATTATTTGAAATACGACTACTGCGGAGCTCCGAAAGACGCGGCTACCGCCGAAGCACGATACAAAAAGATGGCGGACGCACTTCGAAAAAGCGGGCGCGATCTAGTGTTCGGAGTTTGTGAATGGGGCCCGCGAAAACCATGGGACTGGGCCGCGTCAATCGGAGGTCAGCTTTGGCGGACGACCTTCGACGTGCGGGATAAATGGCAGAGAAAACCGGGTGAGACTAGCGGCGAAGGCCTGATGGAGATAATGGATGTAAACGCCGATCTTTACGAACATGCAGGCCCGGGCCGGTGGAATGATCCGGACATGTTGATCGTCGGGCTGTATGGCAAAAAGGGACCGTCAGGCGATCTCGGCGGAACAGGATGCAGCGACACCGAATATCAAAGCAATATGAGCCTGTGGAGCATTATGGCTGCGCCGCTGATTGCCACCAATGATTTGCGAAATATGAATGACGCGACCAGACGTATCTTGCTGAATGAAGAAGTAATCGCGATCGATCAGGACCCATTGGGCAAGCAAGGCGTGAGAAAGATCAGGAACGACGTTTGGAACGTATTTGTAAAACCTTTGGCAAACGGTGATACGGCCGTCGCAATTCTGAACCGCGGTGATGTTCGACAAAATTTCAGCATAAAGTTTTCCGACCTTGGATTGTATGGCAATTTTAAAATCAGAGACCTTTGGCAGCACAAAACGATCGGGCGCGGCGGGCGCTGGAGCGGCGAGGTCGAAAGCCACGAAACAAAATTGTTCAGACTAAGTCAGAACCGCCTGCGGTAGCGGTCGGTTAAACGTTGCAAACTCGATTGTTCAAGATGAACGTCTTAGTTGACAATCTTCAACCATTCGCTACCGCAGATGGTTCTGACTAAAAAGAATGGAAACAGAGCAAGACAAATTCATCGCGATGGTTACGGCGAAGGCTGAGGTTGATTTGCCGATCTCGCAGTTTGCGCCACGTACGACGCTCGCCGTGCCGATGCATGAGATTAAAAGATCGAAGTTTCCGGCGATCGATTATCACAACCATCTAGACGCGCAAGATGTGGGGGACGTTTTGCGCGTGATGGACGAATGCGGCGTCGAGAAATGCGTTAATATCACAATGAGCGTCGGCGTTGAAGCGTTTGAGATGCATCGTAAGTTTAAGGATTTCGCACGGGACAGATTTGACACTTACGCCTGGTTTGATTGGACGGATCTGCACGAGGACAGATTTTGGGAAAGGTGCGTTGAGCGCGTTGAGAAATTTGTCGAGGCTGGTTTTGTCGGCATAAAGATCTGGAAAGATCTGGGTTTGACGCTAAACGATAACGACGGCGAACCCCTAAAAGTGAACGATGAGCGGCTGATTCCGGTTTTTGAGAAGGCAGGCGAACTGAATTTTCCGGTAATGTTTCACATCGCCGATCCGGACGCATTTTTTCTTCCGATCGACCGTTTTAACGAGCGTTACGAAGAGCTGGCGGCACACCCCGATTGGGGGTTTTACCCGTCGCATTTTTCAAAGGACGAGCTTTTAGCGCAGCGTGATACGATTTTCCGGCGGCATCCTAATACAACATTTGTCTGCGCTCATCTGGCGGAAAAATCTGAAAACCTGGCCTACGTGGGCTGCTTGCTCGATGAAAATCCGAATCTTTTTGTAGACATCGGAGCGCGAACCGCGGAGCTCGGTCGACAACCGTTTACGGCCCGTGAGTTTTTCCTGAAACACGCCGACCGCATTCTGTTCGGCACAGACTTAGTTCCCGACGAAGAAATGTATCGTCTGCATTTTCGATTTTTGGAAACTCGCGATGAGTATTTCGATTACCCGTCGCACGCGTCACGGCAAGGTCGCTGGCAAATTTACGGGATTGATCTGCCGGATGATGTTTTGAGGAAAGTATATCGAGAGAACGCTCTGCGTTTACTTACGGGATAGCCCGGATGGTCGGAAAGGGAAATCAGTGATGACTGAGAAAGAAAATCTTGCAGCCCGACGCCCACTGATCGAGGTGTGTGTGGATTCGGTCGAATCGGCCGTTGCTGCCGAAGTGGGCGGTGCCGACCGCGTCGAGCTTTGCGATAATTTAATGGAAGGCGGCACGACGCCGAGCGCCGGTGCGATGGCCGCGGCACGGCAAAGACTTGGCATCAAGCTGCATGTAATTATTCGTCCGCGAGGCGGGGATTTTTGTTACTCCGATGTCGAGTTCGAAGTGATGAAACGCGACGTCGAATTCGCGAAACAACTTGGAGTTGACGGTGTGGTGATCGGTATATTGCTCACTGACGGCGATGTCGATGCGGCGAGGACGCGCGAATTGATCGATCTTGCCCGACCGATGTCAGTTACTTTTCACCGGGCTTTCGACATGACGCGTGACGCGGCTCAGGCGATGGAGGCGTTGATCGAGCTTGGTATCGATCGGATCCTTACGTCGGGGCAGGAATCATCTGCTATCGAAGGGTTGGAACTGGTCGGTGAACTCGTAAAGCGTTCGTGCGACCGTATCGTGATCATGGCCTGTGGCGGCGTAAATGTTCGAAATATCAACCGCATTATTGCCAGTTGTGGTGTCCGTGAACTTCACGTAACCGGTTTTGTTCCTAGAGAAAGCGATATGCGGTATCGCAACGAACGCGTTTTCATGGGCGGCACTCTCCGACCTCCGGAATATTTGCGTTCCGTTACCGACGCGGAGCGGATCGCAGGCCTGACGCGCAGTGTCATAAATGGACACGGGGCCGCTGAACACAACCAGGAATGAAAAATATGGGATTTTCGTACGGCCGGTACAAATTGATCGCTATTTTGCTGCTATTGATCGCGGCCTCCGCGAACGGGCAGAATAAAACCAAAAACGCCATTTTGATCACTCTTGACGGAGTTCGAACGCAGGAGATCTTCGCCGGCCTCGATCTGGATATTTTGAAGGCCGCAACAAAGAAGGGAGCGGTCGAAGAAACGCCGCTTTACAAAAAATACTGGGCGGCGACAGCGGAGCAGCGTCGCTATAAAGTGATGCCGTTTTTCTGGGGCGATTTGATGAAACAAAACGGCTCGATCGCCGGCAATCGAAGCCTGGGCAGCACGATTCAGATTACCAATTCGCACCGGTTCTCGTATCCGGGATATTCCGAGATCCTTACGGGACAAGCACACGACGACGTAGTTAAAAGCAACAATAAAATACGCAATCCTAACCCGACGGTCCTTGAGTTTCTTAAACGGAAACTGCGGCTTAAAACCGATCAGGTCGCTTCTTTTGCTTCGTGGGATGTTTTCGATTGGATCGTCGAAAGCAAACCCGGAACGATCACATCCAATGCCGGATACGAATCCTACGTAACGACTGATTCGGCGATCAAAGATTTAAGCCGCAACCAGTTTGAGACAGTTACGCCGTGGGACAGCGTGAGAAATGATTTTTATACCTTCCGCTTCGCAATGTCTCACTTAAAGACACATCGGCCCCGTGTACTTTATCTCGCGTTGGGCGAAACCGACGACTGGGCCCACGATAATCGATATGACCGTGTTCTCCAAACTCTGACACGGACGGACGAGTATCTCCGGGAGCTTTGGGAGTTTGTCCAGAACGATAAGCAGTACAAAGACAAAACAACTATCATCATAACAACAGATCACGGACGTGGATTGAAACCCGCCGATTGGTTTGACCATGGCGATGACGTCGAGGGAGCACAGTACATATGGCTGGCAACTTTTGGCCCGGACAGCGGCCTCCGCGGTGAATGGAACGATGCACCGACAATTTACCAGAACCAGATAGCGGCTACGCTGTGCCGGTTTCTCGGTTTAGATTACAGCGAACAAAACCCGAACGCCGGAAAGGCGATCGGTAAACTCTTTAGCGATCGGAATTAAAAGCAATGACCGAGAAGAACCTAAAATTCATATTACTGGCAGCCATCTTGATGCTGATGCCAATTTATTCCGCCGCGGGAATTCAATCGGCCCAAGGTTCCGCCCGCAGTTTCAGATGAAGGGCTAGGAGTTTTTGCTTGGCGGCGAAGAAACTCTTCGCCGCGGAACTAGGCTTCTATTTCGGTGAAATGGATGATCATTTGCATCAGTGCAAATCCGGCGATTGATCGGCGAGTTCGTGTTAAGAAACTTGTTCGTGGCGAGGTCATTCGAGCAGTTTCGGCCGAAACGTTTGCCGGCGGAAAGGCCGCTCATGTGGCGATGGCGGTGAGCGCTCTTGGCGAGGAAGTCGTATGGCTTGGATTTGTCGGCGGTGCCGCTGGTGACCAGCTTGAGAAGCAGCTTAGGGAACTGAATATTCATGTTGTATCGGTTAGGACCAAGGCCTCGACCAGGACAAACGACGAGATAATTGATGAAGACGGAAGGGTTACTGAAATTCTCGAACCGGGCGGGCCTGTTACGAGTGATGAGGTCAGGCAATTGAATGCTGCCATTCGAATGCAGCTGTCCGAAACTTCAGGCGGCTGTCAGGTCGTGCTTTCGGGCAGTTTGCCGACTGGAATGCCGAAAGAGTTTTACTCGGAGATCGTTCTGATGACGCAGAAAGTCGGCGGCAATGTGATTCTTGATACAAGTGGCGAGGCGTTGATGATATCCCTTCGGAGTTGCCCTGAACTGATCAAGCCAAATCGCGAAGAGGCGGAAAAGGCCGTGGGATTCCAGATCAGGGATGATGCGGCGGCAATTTCGGCCGCGGCCGAAATGCGGCTTCTCGGGGCACGCGAAGTTGCCATTTCTCTCGGCGCCGAGGGGATCGTTTGGTCGAACGGCGAGACGGCGTTAGTCGCCAAGCCTCCGAAGGTCGAAGTAATTTCAACCGTCGGCTGCGGCGACGCTACCGTTGCGGGTTTTGTCGTGGGCGCACGACGAAATTTGGACCAAGAAGAGAGAATTCGTTTGGCCGCTGCCTGTGGAGCGGCGAACTGCACGGCAAGGTTACCGGGCCAGATCACCGACGATGAAGTAGAGAGATTGCTGCCGTTAGTCGCGGTTGAACGAATTTCAATCGAACGCTGAACGCATCAAATCGTTTCTGGTTCAGAATTGGCCGGTGAGCAATCAGTGAAAAGATATTGCTGAAAGTTAGATTATGTTAACTGAAGAAAGACGCGGTGCGATCGTCAGCCTGCTTCACGAAAATGGAAAAGTTCGTGTCAAAGAGCTTAGCAAACGGTTCGAAACCTCGGAAGTCACTATCCGTACCGATCTCAAAGAACTTCATAACCGCGGTTTGCTTTTCAAATCACACGGCGGAGCGATATTGCCGAATGTCGCAAACGGTGAGCCGACGCTTTTTGAAAAATCCGTCGAGCACACGGCTGAGAAGGCGAAGATCGGCGCTGCCGCCGCAGAACTCGTCAAGGACGGCGAGACCATCATTCTTGACTCGGGATCGACAACGCACGAGATCGCAAAACGGATAAAAGACCGAAAGAACCTTACTGTTATCACCAACGGCATTAACATCGCCGCTGAGCTTGCCGGTTTTCGTGGAATCCAGATCATTCTTTTGGGTGGCGTTATGCGGCACCGTTCGCGTTCCGTAGTTGGTCATTTTGCCGAGGAGATGTTATCCCAGCTTACGGCAGATAAACTTTTCCTGGCAGCCGACGGCTGCACCCTTGAGTTCGGTCTCAGCACGCCAAAGTTTCAAGAGTCGCAAGTAAATCAGGCGATGGTGAGAATCGCACGCGAAAAATACCTAGCGGCGGATTCGAGCAAATTCGGGATCAATAGCTTATCGCGTATCGTTTCGCTGTGGGAAATGGACGGCGTAATATGTGATAACAATTTACCATCCGAATATGAGGTAGAGATCAGAGAGCACGGATTACGGCTCGTTTTGATTTAAAGGGGTGGAGATGGAAATGAATAAAGAAAAATGGCCGTTGATTGCCTTGTTAATGTGTTTCTGCACAAGTTCCGCTTTCGGTCAGTCGAAGGGATTTAACATTCGGCAGATCGATCTGGCAGACGAGACACAGCGACAGACGATAGTTGATAAAGAAACGGGGCAATATCTCGGCCATCCGACGACTGTTCTGCTCGAAGACAAACAAACGATCATTACCGTTTATCCGAAAGGACACGGCAGAGGCGCGATACTGATGAAACGTTCGACCGACGGCGGCCGGACCTGGTCCGACAGATTGCCGACGCCAAAAAGCTGGGAAACCTCACTTGAAACGCCGACCATCCACCGTGTCGTTGACCGCAAAGGCAAGAAGCGGCTCGTTATTTTTTCGGGACTTTACCCGATTCGCTCTTCAATTAGCGAAGACGACGGCAAGATCTGGAGCGAACTAAAGCCAATCGGCGATTACGGCGGCATCGTTGCGATGGGGTTTGTCGAAAAACTGCGGACGGGCAAGGGACATTACCTGGCGATGTTCCACGACGACGGTCGATTTTTTACCAAAGACGGCAAAGTGTCGAAAGTGTTTACGCTTTATCAAATAATCTCGACAGACGGCGGATTAACTTGGTCTACTCCGACGGAAGTTTTCAAATCGAGCGAGATTCATCTTTGTGAGCCGGGCGCGATTCGATCGCCGAACGGCAAACAAATCGCAGTTTTACTGCGCGAAAACAAGCGGGTGAGGAATTCGCACGTCATCTTTTCCAACGACGAAGGCAAGACTTGGACACAGCCGAAAGAGCTGCCCGGCGCTTTGACAGGCGACAGGCACACCGGCAAATACGCACCCGACGGACGACTCTTTATCTCGTTCCGCGATATGGCCCTGGAAACAGAAACCAGAGGTGATTGGGTCGGATGGGTCGGACGCTACGACGACATCGTAAAGGGTCGAGAAGGCCAATATCGCCTGCGTCTGATGGACAATCACAACCGTGTAAACGGCGGTGATTGGGATTCATCGTATCCCGGCGTGGAAGTGTTGCCGGACGGAACTTTTGTCACAACAACCTATGGACATTGGATCGATCACGAACCGCCGTTTATCGTTAGTGTCCGTTTTAACTTGAAAGAAATTGACGCGAAAGCTAAAGCGAGTCGGTGAATAAGATCGTAGAGGGCAACAATATGAGCGAAGAAAGAATATCACGACGAGAAATGCTGCGAAATGCGGCTTTGGGAAGCATCGGGCTTGGGATCTTCGGTACGAGTGCGATCGGCGCTGAAAAGAGCGAAGAATTGCTGGCAAGTTTGGTTGCAGGAATCCCCGCGAAAGGTAAATCAATGATCGGCGTGCCTTTTGAAAAACATCAGACGGTCCGTCTGGCGCTCATAGGTACTGGCTTGCGTGGGCGCAGCGTTTTGGGCGAGTTTGTAAATGTGCCTGGGGTGAAAGTTACGGCTGTTTGCGACGTCGTGCAGGAGAAAGCCGAAAAAGCGAAAGCGATCGTCGAAAAAGCCGGACAGCCGGCTCCGGCGGTTTATGTCAATGGCGATCACGGCTATCTCGAACTGCTAAAACGCGATGACATCGATCTGGTCTATATCGCGACTCCGTGGGAGTGGCACGTTCCGCAATCACTGGCGGCGGTCAAAGCCGGCAAACACGTCGCAACTGAAGTTCCCGCGGCATATACGCTAAAGGAACTTTGGCAGCTAGTCGATGCATCCGAGGCGACCCGCAAGCACCTTATGATGATGGAAAACTGCTGTTACGGCTGGGGCGAGCTTTTTGCCTTGAATCTCGTCCGGGCGGGAGTTCTCGGAACGATCGTCCACGGCGAAGGGGCGTACAATCACGATCTGCGTTATATATTGTTTGAAACCAAAGACGAGGGATTGTGGCGCCGCAAACATCACACCTTGCGCGATAGCAACCTGTATCCGACCCACGGTTTAGGGCCGGTCGCGAATTATATGGATATCAATCGCGGCGATAAATTCGACTATATGGTGGCAATGAGTTCGACGGGCCCGGGATTGTATGAATACCGCGACCAGCACGTCGCCAAAGACGACCCGCGAACGAAGGAAACTTACGTCTGCGGCGACTACAATACCAACCTAATCAAAACGAATAAAGGCCGCTCGATCATGGTTCAGCATAATGTCACGAGCCCACGTCCGTACGATCGCATCAATCTGATCCAGGGCACAAAAGGCATCTATCGTGACTATCCGGCGCGCGTATATGTCGAAACCGATAAAGCCGACCACCAATGGAAGGATGTAAACCAATATAAAGCCAAATACGAGCATTCCCTATGGAAAGAAATGGGCGATACGGCTCGCAAACTCGGCGGCCACGGCGGTATGGATTACATCATGTGTTATCGGCTAATCCAATGCATGCGCGAGGGATTGGTACCGGACATGGACGTTTACGACGCCGCTGCATGGAGCGCGCCCGGCCCGCTTAGCGAAATTTCAGCCGCGAAAGGGTCGGCCCCAATCAAGTTTCCGGACTATACCCGGGGAGGATGGCAGGGAGCACGCACCTCAATTCCTTGATTCCGACGAAATAGACTCAGGTTTTTGAATTGGAAGCCGTCCTCAGCTTTCGACTTGGGTTGACACCGCGATTTCGGTCGGGTGTACTTTTTCGCACAGTCGGAGCACCAAGAACTGATCGAAGAAAACTATCGCAGCAGAAATGCCGATCAACAATACCGCCAGAAATGGGCCGGCAGAAAAACCACCGTTGGACACTCCGTTTACTTCACGAAACGACGAGTAGGCTGGCCCGAGAACGAAATACATAATACCGACGAAGATCGAGAAATACAACAGGGTCGTCCACATGGCCCAGGCCTTCCGGGTCTTCCAGAGTACGACATTACCGAGAACCAGGAGCAGGATCGAAGATACCCATAAAAATGCCCACGCAAAACCGGCATAAGTAGTGAATCCCGTCAGTGCGGCTTGAGGCGAGCCAATGCTGTTCAGCCAACTATTCGCGTAGTAAGTGAGAAACGCCATCGGGGCGAGAACGATTAGTATTGCAGCGGCAAATATCCTATTCCACATATCCAGAAGTATCACCTCGTGCGACGTTTAAGTCAAAAGGTTGGCGAGGAACATGCCTCGTCAACCTTCTCGAACTGCTACTCAGTTACTAATCGGGACGGACAGTTAAGTAGATCGTTTGACCGCGACGGTTGACCAAAAGAAGGATCGGCCGATCTCCCGATTTTTCTAATGCCGAACGTACTTCTTCAATGGTTTTGACCGGTTGACGATTAACCTCGAGCACAACGTCGCCGCGAGCTATCCCTTCGGCCGCTGCCGGTCCGTTTTGATCGACGTTCGTTACGATCAACCCGCCTGAATCTGGCGGGAGGTCTAGCTGCCCTGCGATCTCGGGCGACACTGGCTGCAGACTAAGCCCAAGTTTCCCGTCACCTTCTTCTTTCTGAGTGTTTGGCGCAGTTTCTGGTTTGTCCGAACGGCCCTCCTTCGGTTCGCCTTCAGAATTGTATTCGTCCAGGGTTGCGGTAAGTTCTTGCGGATTACCATCACGTAAAATTGTCAAGCGGATTTCCGTCCCGGGAAGCGTACCCGCAACCTTATTTCGAAGCACATTTGTGTCCTCGATCTTTTCGCCGTTTATAGCGGTCACAATGTCTCCGCGTTTCAGGCCGGCTTTATCGGCGGAGCTGCCGGGTCGAACATTGCTAATGATAATACCGGAAGCATCGGCCAGTTCCAGCGCCTTCGCGGTATCTTCTGTCAGATTTTGAATATTAATGCCAAGCATTCCGCGCCGGACTCTTCCGTCTCGAATCAATTGCTCCATTACGGATTTGGCCATATTGGACGGAATAGAGAAACCGATCCCAATGTTTCCTCCAGCGCTACCGGGCGACGAAAGGATCTGCGAATTGATGCCGATCAGCTCGCTATTCAAATTAACCAAGGCACCGCCCGAATTGCCGCGGTTTATCGGTGCATCGGTCTGTAGAAAATCTTCGTATGAATCGTTGCTATTGCCATAGCTTAGGCCGGTACGACGGCCTTTAGCCGATATGATCCCCGCGGTTACAGATTGGCCTATCCCGAGCGGGTTTCCGATCGCCAAGACTATATCGCCAACACGAACGTTATCGGAATTGCCGAGTGTTAGAAACGGAAGATCTTGTGACTCGATCTTAAGGACGGCCAAATCACTAGGCTTATCCGTGCCAACCAATTTCGCCTCAAATGTCTTGTTATCGTTCAAAAGCACCTTTATACGCTCCGCTCCATCGATCACATGAGCATTTGTCAGGATCGTACCGTCGCTATTGACAATTACACCTGAACCAACTCCGCGCTCTATACGTGGTCCTTGCTCCTGTTGCGGAACGGGAAACTGGCGAAAAAAATCATCCAAGGGGCTTTGCTGTCCGGGCTGTTGTTTCGGTTGGTTCTTGTGCTCCACTTCGATCCTGATCACAGCGGCCGACGATTTTTCGACTACATCTGCGTACGACGTACGGTATCCGTCTGACGCAACTGGAGCGGCCTGCGGCACCGGCTGCGCAGCAGGTACGCCTGGTAATTCTTCGCCACCAAGTAAGTTTGTTCTGCAGGCCGAGCTTGCCGCGGCAGCGAGAATAGAAATTATGACAAACAGCTTAAATTTCAACATAATAGGTCTCCAATTTATTTCCTTCATTGATGCTAACGGATGCAAATAAAGTATCAAATATTGAAGGAATGTATACGAATTCCGCGGCATGCAGGTTCATCGAAAAATCGATTGAACGGAAACTAGCTCCTTCCAATTACTTTCGGAGTGTCATTTCGGAAGATATATGCCAGCGACTTATAAACAAGTTTTGCACATAGAAATGCAGGAGAATCGTAATTCTCGACATAAGAGTATTCAACAAGGTCCATACCGACGACGCGTCGTTTTTCCGCCAGTTTTCTGATCAGTGCGAGGGTTTCGTACCACCCGAGGCCACCGGGTTCAGGGGTTCCCGTCGTCGGGACAATGCTGGGGTCCAGGCCGTCAATATCGATCGTCAAATACACGTTCTCAGTAAGCGAATCAATTGCAGAATCGATCCAATCGGTTCGACCGGCAATGTCTTTCGCCCAGAATATCTTCGTCGGAAGGCCGGTTTCGATCAACCTTGCCTCGTCGGCAGAGATGGATCGGATGCCAATCTGCACCGAAGGGATCCGCAGGTCCTTAACGACCCTGGCCATGATAGAAGCGTGTGAATGGGGCGTACCGTCGTAGGTATCGCGAAGGTCTGCGTGAGCGTCGATCTGAAGCACGCTAAGGTTATGGTATTTCTCGGCGTGGGCCTTTATGATCGGGGCTGATACTGAATGCTCGCCGCCGAGCATACAGACAAACTTGTCATCGTTTAGTAGCCTTTTGGTATAATCATAAAGATCCGACATCATTTCCGCGGGAGTTTCACGCGGCTTAAATTCTTCGAGGGTGTGAATGCCGATCTTATAAACCTCTGCATCGGTCTCCTCTTCGTAAAGCTCCATATTGCGTGAAGCTTCCACAATGGCCATTGCACCGTCGCCGGTCCCAGTCCCGTAAGACACTGTTCCTTCATAGGATACGGGTAATATGCAGACGCGTGAGGTCTCGCGTGCGGAAAACTGTCCTTCGTCAATGCCGCCGAAATTCATCGGAAGTTGTGCGGATTCAGACATGATCTCAAGAGCCGTTTAAGCGATCGGCCTAGGGGACGTCGATCCCGAGGTCTTTACCGGCGAAACTAAAGGTTGGCCTCTTTCGTCCCTTCATAAATTTCGCAGCAGTCTGTGAAAGTGCCGTGATAATCATCGGCAGCGCTATCGAAGGGTCGGACGGCACGTAGGCAGTGGTTGCGCCGCGAAGAAGTTTTCCGAAGATTTGTGTGTGGTTGCCGCCGAAAGACGGCGTCCGAATTTCCAGCGGTACCGAGTCCGTTGCGATCGAGATCGCATACTTATGTCCGCGGTGGTTTGTCCGCGTAATATAGGACGAAAGCTCGGCCATATTGAGCGCGTTCTGGCTGTTTGTACTGCCCAACGAGATCACGCCTGAGTTTCGGGTCTTTTGGGCGATCTGCATTATCTCCATTGTATCCTGTGCAAGATCGAAAGAAAGCTGCAGCTTCTTGTCAAATCTTGCACGGGCAATGCCGACGGACAATTCCGAATTGAGCAGGTCGGGGCAAAACACGGGGATCCGGGATTTGAACGCGGCTGTTAGTATGCCGTCTTCGTGGGCGATCTCGGCGAGTTCGCGTCCCATAAGGTGAAGAAACTCCCGCATGGAATAGGCGCGGCTCAGCTCCAGCTGGTTGATTACGCTGCCGACCCATTCGTCAGCTTCCTGGTATTCCTCGCGATTGGCGAGCATGTCGCCGATCCGAAGTACTTCCGAGGCGTCGAGATCCTCGTCGCTCATACTCGGGTGTGCCTGGTAGTGAGTGCGTCCAAGCGTCTCGTGAATGTCGTGAAATAGGACGGTTCCCGACATAACTATAACGTCGACGAACCGATTTTTGATCACATAGGCTAGCAAACGACGCATTCCTGCGGGAATTAAATTGCCGGAGCCACACAAATAAATAGTGGAATTGTCGTCGAGCATATCCAACCAGATGCGATGTGCCTCAGCAAGCTGTCTCGCACCGAATCCGGCACCTTCCATCTTCTCAAGAAGGCCAGCGACCGAGCGGTCACGATCGATCGGGACCGGACGGGTCGGGACGGTCAAGAATTTCGAGGCCTTCGTTTTCTTTTGAGCTACCATAGTTTCTCCAAATCAATTATGAAAAATATTAAATCTAAAATACTTCGACAACTGCATCTGTCTGTTACCCAGTCCGGCCTATTCACTTCCGTTCGGCGACAAATAGGTGTAGGCATCGGCTTGATTCTCGTAGAATTCAATCCACTGATTTCCTGCCGGCGTCGATAACTTCCCGTTTTTGATCCGGGCCATGACGGCCTTTCGGAAATTATCGTGAAGCTGGTCGGCATCGTACCGTACTGTCAACAAGGCATCGGCCAGCGTAGCGCCATAAATCACCTTTTTGATAATGTGACCATCCTCACCTATAAAGATGTGTGCCTCGTGTGGAACGCCAAACAGGTTATGGTTGTTTCCCATAACTTCCTGATATGCGCCTACGAGCATCATTGCCAGGTAGTAAGGCTGATTTTCCTCGAGTTTATGAAGCTCAAGGACAGGCTTAACGTCGTGCAGATCGACAAATTTATCGACAATACCATCGGAATCGCACGTTATATCACATAGCGTAGCATACTCCGTCGGCGTTTTGTTGTGTTTATGAATCGGGACGATCGGGAATAACTGTTCCAGCGCCCAGTTATCCGGCATTGATCGAAACACCGAGAAATTCGTTAGATATTTCACGCACATCAGGCGCCGCAGATCATCAAATTCTTCCGAAACGTACTTTCTGAGCTGTGCAAAGTGGTCGGCCTTTTCGCATACGTCCCAGAAAAGCACTTCGCCCTTGCCCTTGTCTTCGAGCGATATTAGCCCGAGATTGAACATGGTGAATAGCTCATCTCGATGTTCGAGAGCGTCGTGATAATACTCACGATGATTTTTCGCATTCAACGTCTCGCGAAGGTCATACAGTTCCTTCACTACTTGAGGATCATCATCTTTTAGCTCCATCGGTGTCAGGTCTTCGACGACCGTTTCGATCTCATCTTGAACATTTGTTACAAGAATTGCGTGATAGGCGGAAAGATAGCGGCCGGATTCCTGGATGATCGTCGGGTGTGGAACGTTCTCGTCATCGCAGACGGTCTTTATAACGTAAATTACGTCATTGGCGAACTCGCGCGCATTGTAATTTGCTGAAGATTCGAAAGATGTCCTCGAGCCGTCATAATCTACTGCCATACCGCCGCCAACGTCAAGAAATTCGATCGGAACACCCATCTGGCGAATCTTTGAATACGTGCGGGCCGCTTCCTTCATCGCGTTCTTAATGCGCTTAATGTCGGTTAGCTGCGAACCGATGTGGAAATGAAGAAGTTTAAGCATGTCGATCCGACCGGCTTCAGTCAACCTGCGGATCACTTCTAGAATTTCGGTGGTCGTCAGTCCAAATTTCGCTGCCTCCCCGCCTGATTTTTCCCATTTCCCTGAGCCTTTAGAATACAGCTTTACGCGGACGCCGATCATAGGGATATTCGATTCTGGGTCCTCGGCCAATACTTCATCGGCAATGCTCAGCGTGTGGTCGAGCTCGCTCATTTTCTCGATGACGATGACGACATTCTTTCCAGCCGCCGCACCGGCGAAGGCCAGGCGCACAAAATCCTTGTCTTTGAAGCCGTTCAAGACGAGCAGACTGTCCTTGGATTGTTCGAGCGCGAGCGCTGCATATAGCTCGGCTTTTGACCCCGCCTCGAGACCGAAGTTGTAGCGCGACCCTTCCTTAAGGTATTCCTCAATGACCGCACGGTTCTGGTTGACCTTCATTGGGTAGACGCAGAGGTGTGATCCTTGGTATTCGAATTCTTTGATCGATTTTCTGAATGACGTTTGGAGCTTACGAATTTGACCAAACAAAAGCTGAGGAAACCGCAGCAATACTGGAGTATTGACGCCGCGTTTTCTTAGATCATCAATTATCTCTTTTACATCCGCTGTAAGATTCTCGTTCTCAGGAGCTTTTACGATCAGGTTACCTTTACGATTGACGCCGAAATAGTCCGCGCCCCAATTTTCGATGCCATAGGTCTCGATGGACTTCTCAATGATTGTGCTCAATGTTCGTTTACCCCAAAAAAGTGAAATCGGAACCGATGACTAAATGACAAAAACAAATAGTTTACTAGAAATATAGAAAAAAACAAAAAGCGCCAAAATACGGACGTTTACGAGCGTACTCAGGGGCCATTTCAAGCTCGCGGAGACATTTCGGCCGTACATGTTAAACTTTCTCGTCTCGCCGTTTTGCGCTTGTCGGTCCCTATTGTAAAATCTCTTTTTTGAAAATTGCTATCGAGAAAATTGCCAAAGCTTCAATCAAGCTATCGTTATTTCAAGCCATTTATAGGAGTATTAATGAACGCAAAAACTGTATTGACATACGCCGCCGATCAGGAGGCGAGATTTGTCTCCGTGCGTTTTACGGATTTGCCGGGGAGCTGGCACCATTTAACGTTCCCGATCAGTCAGTTAACCGAGGACAGTTTTGAGGAGGGTTTCGGATTTGACGCGTCAAGCCTTCGCGGATGGGCCGCGATAAATGAATCGGATATGCTGTTGGTACCTGACCCATCGCGTTTCTGGATAGATCCGTTTACCGAAGAGAATACGTTGTGCCTGATCGCAAACGTGGTCGAACCATTGACGAAAGAAGGCTATGGTCTCGATCCGCGGTCTGTTGCGGTGCGTGCCGAAAATTATCTGAAGTTCACCGGAATAGCGGACACGGTATTCGTCGGTCCGGAAGCCGAGTTTTTTGTTTTTGACGAAGTGACTTATCACAACAACCAGCAATCGGCGGGCTTTTCGGTACATTCTGAAGAGGGACATTGGAACTCTAGCCGGACGGGTACAGAAACCACGCCAAATCTCGGCTTTCACGTTAGGCCGAAAGAGGGATATGTCCCGGTCGCCCCCGTCGATACGCTGATAGAGCTCCGAAACGTGATTTCAAATGTGTTGGGTGACCTTGGGATCGATGTTGAATGTCATCATCACGAGGTTGCAACAGCGGGCCAGTGCGAGATCGACTTCCGATTTTCAAACTTGCTTCATACTGCCGACAATTTGATGCTTTTCAAATATGTCGTCAAGAACACCGCCGTTGCCCACGGTAAAAGTGCGACTTTTATGCCAAAACCGCTATACGGAGACAACGGTTCCGGTATGCACGTCCACCAATCGCTGTGGAAGAATGGCGAGCCGCTATTTGCTGGAGATCAGTACGCAGGGCTTTCGGAAATGGCGAAATTCTACATCGGCGGGTTGCTGAAGCATGCGCCTGCACTTGTTGCATTCGCCGCACCGACGACCAACAGCTACAAACGGCTCGTACCGGGATTTGAAGCTCCGGTTAATCTCGCGTATTCGGCCCGGAACCGGTCAGCCGCCGTGCGGATACCGATGTTCTCGGCCTCTCCGAAAGCTAAACGGCTTGAGTTTCGCCCTCCTGATCCAAGCTGCAATCCATACATCACATTCGCTGCATTACTTATGGCGGGTCTAGACGGAATCGAGAATAGGATCGATCCCGGCGAGCCGCTTGACAAGGACATCTATGATCTTCCGCCCGAAGAACTCGCAAATGTTCCTTCACTTCCGGGTTCACTAGATGAAGCATTGGCGGCGCTCGAGAAAGATCATGACTTTTTGCTGAAAGGTGATGTGTTTACGATCAGGATGATCGACCGCTGGATCAAATATAAGCGCGAGAAGGAGATAACTCCGCTGCGATTGCGGCCACATCCGCTTGAGTTTTCCATGTATTACGATGTCTAAAAGCTATCGTTGCTGAATTTAGAGGTTGACGAAGAGGCGGGTTAAACTCGCTTTTTCTATTTTGAGCATGATTCTTGAAAATGTGACCCTTGAGGGAATTTTCGTACGTCTCGAGCCGCTTTCGATAACCCATTTGGAGGCGTTGTGTGAAGTCGGGCTCGACGATTCTTTGTGGAAATGGACGTCGAACCATTGTTCCACGGCAGCCGACATGGAACGATACGTCTCGACCGCGATCGCTGACCGGGACCGCGGGATCTCGCTTCCGTTTGTAACCATCGAAAAGGAAAACCGCACAGTTATTGGTTCGACCCGTTTTGGCAGCATCGATTCACAAAACCGCAAGGTCGAGATAGGTTATACGTGGATCAATTCACGGTGGCAGCGAACCGCGATCAATACCGAGGCAAAACTCCTGATGCTGACGCATGCCTTCGAAGTATGGAAATGCATACGCGTCGAATTAAAGACCGACGTACTCAACCAAAGATCGCGAAACGCGATTGCGCGTATTGGAGCTAAGGAAGAAGGAACTTTGAGGAATCATACGATCTGCGACAGTGGCCGTATCAGGGACACTGTCTATTTCAGTATTACCGAAGGCGAGTGGCCTGACGTTAAACAAAATTTAATCGACAGTATTCGATAATGGTATTGAACACGGTAGAACGAATCGTCCAATGGGGAACGGCAATTTTTATAGTATAATTTGATGTGATGGAGAAGTTCTCTTTAATTTGTCCCTGCTGCGAGGCTGCGCTGACGATAGATGCTCAGACTGGAGCAATTCTCTCGCATGAAGAAAAGAAAAGAGTACACGGTTCTTTTGAGGACCTCGCGGGAGAATTGAGCAAGAAAAAGGAGCTTCGAGATCAGATGTTCGCGCAGGAAATGTCGTCTATGAAGGATCGTGAACGAATTCTTGAGGAGAAATTCAAGGAGGCTCTAAAACGTGCCGTTACCGATTCGGACGAACCGTTCAAGAATCCACTCGACCTGGGTTAATAATGACATATCCCGCCATCGCCTCCGACGCCAATCTAAAAGCAAATGACCGACTGATCGTCGCGCTCGACGTTGATTCGGCGGCCAAAGCTCGCGGTGTAGTAGCCGACCTGTCGGGTAATGTTGGCGCTTTCAAGATCGGTCTCCAATTGTTTATCGCCGCGGGGCCCTCGTTCGTTCGGGAGGTCGTAGAAACAGGTGAAAAGGTGTTTCTCGACCTGAAATTCCATGATATCCCAAATACCGTCGCAAAGGCTGCCATTGAAGCCGCGAGGTTGGGTGTTTGGATGTTGAACGTCCATGCGCTCGGCGGTTCCGAGATGATGAAGAGGACGATCGGTGAAGTTGCAAATGTTTGCGAAAAGGAGCACTTGCCTCCGCCGAAGATAATAGCGGTGACCGTTCTGACAAGTGCAGACCAGAGTGCGCTTTGGGAGGTCGGAATTCAGGGCGAACCGGAGTCCGCAGCTGTAATGCTCGCGCGCCTTGCAGCAAAGAGCGGATTGGATGGCGTCGTCGCGTCGCCGCATGAAATTTCCGCGATACGAAATTCGATCGAGGATAAGGAGTTACTGATCGTTACGCCTGGCATTCGTCCAGGATTTGCAACGAACGATGACCAGAAGCGTGTAATGACTCCAACGGCCGCTTTGGCGGCGGGTTCGGATTATCTTGTGATTGGGCGTCCCATAATACAAGCGGATGACGGAGCGGCTGCACTTGCGAAGATACTCGAAGAGATCGAATCAACCTAAATGGCGAAAAGAAAGAGTTTAAGTATGCTCCATTTGAATCGTCTGGCGTTTGTTTGGCGTTCGGCGGCTCCATTTGTGTTTGTATTATTAACAGCCCTTTTCGCCGTGGCGTCTGCGAAAGCGCAATCGGAAGGGAAGCAGCCGGACGAAGCACCGTTCAGGATCGGCGAACGGTTAACCTACAACGTCTCTTTCGAAAACTTAAAGAACGCCGGCTTCTTCGAAACATACGTCATCTCACGCGGAAAGATCGGCGATCAGGATGTATTCGAACTGCGCTCGCGTGCGAAAACTGCCGACCTTTTGAGTGCGACTTACTATCTTGTTGATGAAACCCGGACGGTTTTTGCGGCGGCTAATACCGGCCTTCCGATCTATCTAACTCGAACGCTGAACGATGCCGTGGTCCCGAAACAGATCGTGAGCAATTACGCTACTGCTCCCGCATCGAGCCTGGACCTGCTTACCTTAATGTATTCGCTGAGAAATTCGAATGCGAATGTGTTCACACTCCGAGAAGATGAAAAAGTCTATACCGTCACAGTTCAGTCCGGCACGATGGAAAAAGTTCGGACAGATTCCGGTGATTTCGAAACAAGTGCGATTATTTTGCAGAGTGATTACCTGACCGAGCGAGGCGTGTCAGACCTCAAAATAAATATTACAAACGACGACGTGCGGATCCCGGCAATGGTTCGATTCAAAACTGCGAAGGGTAAGTTTATCGTAACACTTGCTGGTATGCAGATCATTGGCCCCAACCCGGAACCTCAGCCCACACCGTCTGTCGTTCCGAGCCTTGTGCCGGTTCCCACGCTTGCTCCAACCCCTAAACCGGAGCCGAAAGAGACTCCATATTTTGACGATCAACCTCTTCCGGCGGATCTACCATTTCTGCTTGGTGAAAAGCTTGATTACAGGATCTCGATCGGCGGCCGTTCCGCAGCTGTAATGACTGTATCCGCGAAAGAACGCAAGATGTTTGCCAAAACAGACAGCCTCTTGCTCGCCGCCCGAATAACAAGTGTTGAACCGGGAAATGGCGTCTTTTTTATTGGCGATCTTGTCGATGCGCAGGTCAACCCCGAATCGCTCGCCCCGAAACATCTCGAAATAAAATTCGCGGGTTCTCTGAATACATTTAACCAAATCGCGGACTTCGATCAGGATGAAGGCTTTATCAGCATTGGGGGCGTTAAGAGAGTCGATTCACCTGTCGGGACCCACAGCATAATATCTCTGCTCTACGCCGCGCGATCGTTTGATTTGAAACCCGGAAAAGAACTTACCGATCCGGTCAACGATACTCGCGTGGCGGTGTTGTGGGACTCAAAGCCGGAAGTTTTTATATTGCGACCGTCAACACCTGCCTTGATCGACCACGAGGGAAAAAAGGTTTCGGCACAAATGGTGTCCGTTAGTACCGGCGGGCAGAATCCGCAGCTAGATCAACTCAGTATCAAGCTATGGCTCAGCACCGATCGATCCCGCGTCCCACTCAAGATCACGGCGGGCGCATACCAGGCCGAACTCATCACACCAGAGAATTCACGCTAGGTTTCGTCACAAGATCAACCTCCAATAACGCTTAGTTGAAATTGAAAGCGGTTTTCAATAGTGATACAATCTTTGCCCGAGGCCTCAATGCGATATGTCACGAATAACTGACAATATAACATCACTTCATCTCTTACGCCCCGGCCTCCCGGCGCGAGTTTCGGCCGTTTCGAGTGATAATCTCTTCGCGCAGCGATTGATGGAAATGGGTTTGATCGTGGGATCAGAAGTTGAAGTGATCAAGGGTGCGCCTTTCGGTGGGCCAATCGAGGTACGCGTTCGGGGATATCATCTTGCCCTGCGAAGGAATGAGGCCGAAGCGGTTGAAGTAGTAGTAGATTAGAATTGGTCAACAATGAATAACAGCGAAAAAACAAAGGATGCGAAGTCGCCGATGGTGATCGCCCTCGCCGGAAACCCCAACGCGGGAAAGACGACGCTGTTCAATTCCTTGACCGGCCTTAAACAAAAGATCGCGAACTATCCCGGCGTCACGGTTGAACGAAAAGAAGGGGCGTGGCCGCTTGGCGGTATACCGGCACGGGTGATCGATCTACCGGGACTGTACAGTCTTAACGCGAGTTCGATGGACGAGCGCATAGCTCGCGATGTATTGCAGGGAAATGTGAACGGGTTGCCGCGCCCGGACGTAATTGTTGCCGTTGTTGACGCTACGAATCTTGAGCGAAATCTTTACCTTGTTACGCAGCTGATTGAGTATAACGTCCCGGTCGTGATCGCCCTTACGATGATCGATGTCTTCGAAAAACGGGAACACCGAATCGATATACCGAGACTTTCTCGACTTTTAAACATACCGGTAGTTGCTGTGACCGCGAAAGGCGGCCGCGGGCTTGACGAGCTGGCGGAGGTGGTTGCCGCGACGGTCAATATTACGCCTAAGGTCTCAGCAGAAATGAATGGTCACGACGTGAAAGGCGAAAACGGTCGGATATTCGCTCGTTATAGCTTTATTTCCAAAGCTGTGCAGGGATCGGTTGTTCATAACGATTTGCACAAACACCGCGTTTCGGAAAAGATCGATCGTGTTCTAACCCACAAGATATTTGGTTTGCCGATTCTTATTCTCATACTCCTGTTTATTTTCCAGGCGATCTTCTCATGGGCGACAGTCCCTATGGATTTGATGGACCACGGATTTGGTGCCCTCGGCGACGGGGTTAGACAGCTGTTGCCGGATGGGATCTTGGCGGACCTTGTCGTGGACGGCGTCATCGCAGGTGTCGGTGGCGTGCTGGTCTTTCTCCCGCAGATACTATTGCTATTTCTATTTATCTCTATTCTCGAAGATACGGGCTATATGGCACGGGCGGCGTTCCTTCTTGACCGGATGATGAACCGAGTTGGTTTACATGGTAAGGCATTTTTTCCGCTTATGAGCAGCTTTGCATGCGCTATACCGGGAATTATGGCAACGCGAACGATTGTGAATCGTAGGGACAGGTTTGCGACGATCATGATCGCCCCGCTGATGAGCTGCTCGGCAAGGCTGCCGGTATACGCGTTAATGATCGCGGCATTCTTTACCGGACAAACCGTACTTGGATTCGTGTCGGTCGGTGCACTTTTGATGCTCGCAATGTATTCGCTTGGCATTATTGCCGCGATCGTTGTGGCATTTGTCCTTAAGCGAACCCTTCTGAAGGGTCCGCCGCCGCCGTTTGTGATGGAGATGCCGCCGTATAGGATGCCGAATTTACGGACCGTTTTCCAGAATATGATGACGCGTGCGGGTCAGTTCGTTAAGCGCGCGGGCACAGTTATCCTTGTTATATCGATTATTCTGTGGGCGCTGATGTATTTCCCGAGAGCGCCCAAGACTGCCGTAATACAGTCCGACCCTACTGCCGCGTCATCATCTGAGTCGATTGGCGATCAATCGGGAGCCGTACCTGAAGGCGAGCAGCTTAGAAACAGTTTTGCCGGCCAATTGGGGCACATGATCGAGCCTATCATTGCACCGCTTGGATTCGATTGGAAGATCGGCGTTGCATTGATTGCGAGCTTTGCAGCGCGCGAGGTTTTGGTTTCGACGCTAAGCATTATCTATAATACAGGTAAGGACGAGTCGGCGGAATACACATCTCTTGTTTCGGCGATACGAGATGCGCAGCGTGATGACGGGAGCAAGGTTTGGACGCCGCTGACTGCGGTCACGCTAATGGTGTTTTTTGTTCTCGCAATGCAGTGTATGTCCACTGTAGCGGTGGTGCGGCGTGAAACGAACACATGGCGTTGGACATTGTTCATGGTCGGATATATGACGGTTCTTGCCTATACAGCGTCGTTCGTAACATATCAGGCCGGAAGGCTTTTGGGTATTAGTTAGGGTACTAAGATGGAGATGATCCAGATAGTTATTGTCGGGTTGATTTTGGCTGCTGTGGTGATCGCAGCGGCGCGCGGCGCGTTGAAGCGAGGTCGATCCTTTTCACGTTCTGCGGCGTGCGAACAGGACTGCGGCTGCAATTCCGATGGGGCCTTGGGGCGCCTGAAGCGTCATTGAACAGCCGCCCAGCATTTTTGACCGAAGGCGTACGTGCGATGCTTTTCTCGACGCTCGCCTTTTCGCTTGCCAATGTGTTCGTCAAGCAAGTGGCGCACATTCCGGCAATGGAGATCGTTTTCTTTAGGTGCCTTGTCGGCGGGATATTTTGTTACATAGGATTGAAGTCGGCACGCGCTGATCCGATCGGTTCAAATCGCAAAGCGCTTGTATTACGGGGCCTCTTCGGCACCACGGCTCTCTATCTATTCTTCATTACTCTTCAAAATATTCCACTTGCGTCAGCAATGACGATCCAGTACCTGTCTCCGATCTTCACCAGCATTATCGCAATATTCGTCCTTCGTGAAGGCGTTAGGCCAATACAGTGGACGTTCTACGCCATTGCGTTTCTTGGAGTGGTCTTAATTCACCAATTCGATCATCGCGTGTCTCTTTTGTATCTTGTGATGGGGGTCGCTGCGGCATTCTGTTCTGGGGTTGCTTATAATCTTGTTCGCAGCCTTCGCGGGCGAGAGCATCCGTTAACAGTGGTTTTTCATTTTCAGCTGATCGGAATGGCGGCGGGACTGGTTTTCACGTTGTTTAATTGGACAACGCCGATCGGCTGGGACTGGTTCTTTCTCCTCCTGATCGGGTTATGTTCTCAGCTCGGTCAAATATTTCTTACAAATGCTCTTCAGAAGGAACGTGCAGCAAACGTTTCGATCGTTAATTACTCCGGACTGGTTTACGCGATCCTTATTGGATGGATCGTCTTTGGTGAAACTCAGAAGCTCGCGTCTGGTGCCGGAATGATTCTGGTGATCGCTGGCGTCGTATTAAGCATCGTTTACAGTAAACGGAATTTTCACCGCGGGGATTTGGAAGTGTCACAGGCGTGAGGTAAAAGTCATTGCCTGGGCAGCTGGAAACAGTTACTCTTAATCTACTAATGGCGCCGACAGCGATCAAAGCAATCGTTCTTACTGCCAGCGACAGTCGCAAAGCGGACGATGACCTTTCTGGGACAACATTGGTCGGTTTGCTTCTCGAAATGGGCGCTGAGGTTTTGGAGCGTGTCATCGTGACCGAGGACCTAGAACATCTTCGCAACACGCTCTATGTACTTAGCGAGCGTTCCGACGTTAATTTGATCGTGACAACAGGCGGAACGGGATTCTCATCACGTGACAATACTCCGGAAGCAACGCGGGCGGTGATCGATCGCGAGGCACCCGGTATTGCAGAAGCTATACGACGGGAGACTTCTCAGTTTACGCCCATGGCAGTCTTATCGAGGGGCATCTCGGGAATTAGAGGAAAAACTTTGATCATCAATCTACCGGGTTCACCAAAGGCCGTCAAGGAATGTTTTGATGTGATCAAACCTATTCTTCAACACGCGGTTGACCTCATTGAAGGAGGCGGAAAGCACGGATAATGAGAAAACTTCAAGTCGCTTTGGCAATGATATCGACCTTCGTCTGTGTTGGACTGGTGAATTCGAAGCCGCTCCTTTTTCGGTATCCCGTCAACGGGTCGCTGGTGGCGGCCGAAAGGTATTATCGGACTGAGCTCTACTTTGGCCGATCGATTAGCGACGGGCGAACTGTTACCGAAGCGAATTGGGAGCAGTTTGTTGAATCTGAGATATCGCCGCGATTTCCCGATGGTTTTACTGTATTTGATGCCGTCGGCCAGTTTCGGGACAAGAATGGAAAAACGTTGAAAGAGCCAACGAAGGTCATGATCGTGCTTTATCGAAGCAGGGACCGAAAAGCTTCGATCGTTAAGATCGACGAGATCAGAAGGGCTTACGCCAAGCAGTTCCAGCAGGATTCGGTTCTACGTGTAGATTCGAGAAAACCCGCCGACGCATTCTTCTGATCAAAAACTCCAATACGGTTCTAACGTACAATTTCGCTTGCGACGACGCCGTTAACGATCGTTCCCGTGCAGTGGGTCGTATATTCAAACGGATCGCCGTCGTACATCGCGATGTCACCATCCTTGCCCTTTTCGATCGATCCAATTCGCTGGTCGAGTCCAAGGATCTTTGCGGCGTCGATCGTGATCAATGACAGTGCATCGCGCTTCGAAAGTCCGTTGGCGGCGGCAAGTGCTGCTTCGAAGAGCACAACGCGTGTTTTCGGCACATATCCTTCATATCCGCTTTGCAGCGCGACAGAAATTCCTGCCGCCTTTAGCTTCGACGCGGTCTCCATCGAGAGGCTTTCGGTATCACCGCCGGGGCGCGCCATTGTGGGATGGATGATCACCGGAAATCCCGAGGCTTTAATATCCTCGAGCACGAGTTGCGCCTCCGAAGCGCCGTCAAGGACGATCCGGATATTGAACTCCTTTGCAAGCCGCAGTGCGGTCATTAAGTCCTGGGCCATGTGGGCCGTAACGAGCAAGGGGATCTCTCGTTTAATGACCCTGAGCATGATTTCAGATTTCGGATCCTTGGACGGTTCCGATTTCTTGGAGTTTTCGAGTGCTTTGATCAATTCGGCTCGAATCATTGCGGCCTGTTTCGCCCTTGTACCCGGAGACTTGCCCTGGCCGGCGAGCGCACCACTTCCCAGAGTTACAGCAACCATCGCAGTTGGTGTCACGGTTGCAGTGTCGACATTCTTTCCCGCTGTTTTTGCGACCATCGTTTGGCCCGAAACAAGCGCTGACGGTTGATGTCCAGTATGAATCGTTGTAACGCCAAAACTCCGCACCCATTTTATTAGTTCTTCTTCGGCGTTATACGCGTCGGTCGCCCGAAGTTCCGGTTGGATCGTAGCGCTGCCATCGAGCGCCATCTGATCGTGAGGTTGGTTTAGGTAACCGTTAAGCCCTATGACCGTATGGGCGTCGATCAAGCCCGGAGTGACTACTTTAGCGTTTATTACACGATACCCCGACGGGATCAACACCTGAGATGCGCTCCCGACTGCCTCGATCTTTCCGCCGGAGATGAGTACGACTCCGTTCGTGATCGGATCCCCGGCCATCGTCCAAATTGTTTCGCCCTTGATCGCTATCTGGGCGCTGGCTGAAATGAGAAATAAGTGTGCGGCAAATAATACGACCATGCTGGAATATAAGATATTGACCATTTTCGTTGCCATGTTAAGTGCTTTCATTAGTTGCCACCTCCCAGATCGCCCGCAAAGCAGTCGAGATGAGCGGATCCGTCGTCTCCGGCCCCAAAACCACCGACCGCGATGAGACGATCCTTAGGATCTGATCGATCAAAAACCTTTTTCCCTTCCACCCAAGTTTGCAGGACATGCGTGTAGACGCTCAAAGGATCGCCAGTAAGTACGATAAAATCGGCGTCCTTACCGGCTTCGAGTGTCCCTACTCTATCCTGCAGATCCAGGATAATCGCGTTTGCCATCGTCAATCCATACAAAGCCTTTTCACGCGACATCCCGGCACGTACGGCAAGCCCCGCGGAACGAAGAAACCACCGGGAATCGGTGATCAGATCGTCTGTGTGGAACCCGGTCAGTACGCCGGCCTTCTCTAATGCTGCTCCGTTCTCAAACTTGATGTCCGTTGTTTCCAGTTTTCCCCCGGGCGAGTCGATAATGATAATTGATGCCGGTGCCTTGGCCTTTGCGATCTCGTCGGCAACCTTCCAAGCTTCGGATACGTGTTGGAGCACGATTCGGAAGCCGAATTCCTTCTGAAGCCGCAACGCAGTTAAAATGTCGTCATGCCGATGCGTATGGAAATGAACAACGCGTTTCTTTTCCAGGACGTCTACCAGCGTTTCCAATCCAAGATCGCGGGCCGGCAATTTACTCGCGTCTGAGCCCGCTTTCTTTATTTTGTCGCGATACTCTTGCGCCTTGATGAACTGTTCGCGCACTAACGCCGCGGACTTTGCTCTCGTGCCTGGAAAACTCCCGCCTCCTGACCGTATCGAATTTGTACCATTTGCAAACTTGATCCCGCCGGCATAATTCCCGGCCTTATCCAGGATCAGGAGATCGTCGATCTTCCCCGCATCGTCCCGCAGTTTAAGGTAAAGGGTCTGGCCGCTGTCGAGATGGCCGGATCCTGGCATCACGTTCACTGTCGTGATGCCGCCCGCTTGTGCACGCTGCAGGCTGGCTGCGCGAGCATTTATTCCATCAAGCAGTCGAACATCCGGCTGGATGGGCCCTGAACCGTCGGCCCCGGATCCGCTCCCAACGTGGCTGTGCGAATCGATAAGTCCGGGCATGATCACCTTTCCCGACATATCTATGGTAACTACATCAGACGAAAGCCGAACAGTCCTGGCGTCGCCGACCGCGGTGATTTTACCATTTCGAATCAATAGGATTCCTTGTTCGATCGGCGATCCCGAAATTGGAATGATCTTCGCATTGACTAGTGCGGTAGGGCGATCCTGTCCGAATACCGTACAGGCGAGTAAGCATACTAAGAATATGACGGAGAATAACTTTTGCATTGGTATGTTCCTTTGTGTTGACCGAATTGGCTCATTGCTACGGTGCAACGAAACGGTCTAAGTGTCAAGAATAAGTGCACGATATAGGCGATGAACGCCAGTGAAGATCAAAGCTAGGAATGACAACGTCGCTATTACACTCGTTGATTAAAACGCCCCAGTCGCTAGATACCGAGTATTGCTCCGCAGACTGAGAAAGTAATTCCGAACGCCAGGGGTAGGAAGTGTTTCATTTCAATTGATTCGCCGCGCTTCATAAGCCGATGAACGATCACAAATATTGGGAACGTGATAAGCCCAATAAATCCGCCGATCGCTGCACCAAAGAATGTCCCTAAAATTAGAAGGAAAAATCCTCCGGCGCCGCCGGTCAACAGTCCCCAGACCAACCCAATAAAGGGAAGTGTAAGCAACATCGGTTCCCATGGCAGGGCTTCCAGTTCCTTAATTGACCGTCCAACGAGTTTGCCAACATGGTATCCAGTCCAACCGCAAACGATATTGGCGATGAGCAAGAGAGCAGCGATCGATACGTCTCCCGATCGGAGGATGTCCGTTTCTGTTCCGAACCTAATGAGAAGCGTGAAAGGAGGAAACGATCCCAGCAGCAGGCCGAAATACGAAAAAGCGCGCTCTGCAGAAAGCGGATTTGCCATTACATCGGCTTCCAGACTTTCGACGAATGCGGCCTTTTCTTTGGCCATCTCGATATTTGTTCGAATCAAAATATTTAGGCGAACTTCGATATCATGGTTATCAGGCTCTGCGGCATGGATAGCCTTTCCCCGATTTGTGGTCGTGCGTGCGGCAGGGATCTCCATTATTTCTCCTCAGTAAGGTGACGGAAAGGAATCAGCCAATTTGCCGACTTTTCGCTTCGAAAAGTCTACTTCGGTTCATTTACTGAGATGTGGAGGAGATCGCAATCAGTTGCGTCTTAATTGTCTAGATTCGCGCCGTATTTCAGACACATAATCTAAAACCGATGTCGACGGTTGAATCGAAATTGGATCCGTGAGGTGAAGAGTTTCGTCCAAACCACTCGATTGAGCATCTAATTCATAAGCGGGTATGACCTAAACTCTTAAAAGCGCGGAACATTTAAACGGTTGTCGTCGTTTAAAGAGTTGGAAGAAGTCCTTTCGAGTCCAAGAACGAAACGAAAAACTTTCATGTTTTAGCGCAAACAAGTTACCTGCTTACGTTCTACCTATGGCACTCGAATTGCATTGATTACGACTAAGGCCATAAACCGCCTCTCTGGTGACATTTAGTGTATTCATATCGATCAAGGAGGAAGCAATCATGAATAAGTTGAAAGTGAAAGTAATTAAGAAGGAAAATGTTGGAGTTCAGACGGAACGACCAGTTTCGGGAAGTAAATCGAAAAAGATTGCCGCTCGGGAAATGGTGTCAACCGTGACCAACTGGGTCTCGGACTTCCAGCAGCGAAAACGTGACGACACGAAATTGGCCATCGACAAATTCTTGACGATGCCGACGCCGAACGAATCATAAGTTCCGAAATAATACTTAAATAAATAAGGAAGACGAACGGGAGACCGGGCGTCTTTTTTTTCGGCTTTGAACGGATTGTAACCCTTTTCGGTTTATTGCTATTCTAACGAACAAATCTTAGATGGATGTTCACAAATATGAAGGATAGAATCGCCGTTGTGACCGGTGCAACGAGTGGGATTGGGCGGGCGACAGGGCTCAAGTTCCTGCGCGATGGAACGAGTGTGTTCGCGGTCGGACGCGATCGGAACGCATTGGACTCGCTAAAAAAGGAATCCGAGTCTTTACCAGGCAGTCTTCTGACGCACGAAGCTGATCTTACGGCTGAAATGGCTGTCCCGGATGCGGTTTCAGCGTGTATGGACCATTTTAAGCGGATCGATGTTTTGGTA
>JBAUGL010000128.1:0-3772 GCA_049679665.1 Pyrinomonadaceae bacterium
ATATTTTCGGCCCCTTTTGTAAGGTAGCCGTTATCCAGCGGCACTATCGCGCGGCCGATGTATTCCTCAACGTCACCTCGTCCCACGATCCACTCGCGACGCAGGCCGAGAAGCCCTTCGCGAATGTCACAATTCGCGGCCGGGTCTGTCCAGGGCCCGCTCGTGTCATAAACCCGTACAGGCTCATTTTCTTCGAGCTTGCCGCTGAAATCCTTTGAGGGGCTCAGGGCGATCTCGCGAAACGGAACTCTTAAATTGTGTTGATGCTGCTCGCCCGAGCTGCCGTTAGACTCGACATATATCTTTCGTGAACTCGGCAGCCGAACTTCATCGCTGGTCTTTTCAGGGTCGTCATTCATTGTTTTTCTCCCTTCGTCGGTATTATCCGCATCAGGTTCCAGGAGTCGTGCCTTCCCGCGGCACCTCTCAGCTCGCAATCGTTCGAGCTCCTCCGAAAACTTTTCGCTTGTCGATCATTTTAGTATACATCGTGTTTGTTTTTAAAATTGGCTTAGGCACCCTAATTGCGTGCATTACTTGTGGACCCGAATTGTTATAATTCGTATCAAGATCAAATTGGGGAGAAGAAGTTATGAAAATCAGGCTTGTCGCAATTTCGCTGGTGATATTTGTCGTTTCTTGTGTCGCGGCACAACGCGCCGGCAACACTCCGAACAAACCAACCATTCCGGCGGCAACTCCCGCATCGGATTCCGGTACTATTGTTCCGGGGGCGCTGGACACGGAAGATGCCTCGGCGGTTACCGTTCCGCAAACCGCTCAGGTGGACAAGGAGTTTCAAGTATCAGTTATAACCTCCGGCAACGGGTGCGCTAATAAGGGCAATACCAGCGTTGTATTGGGGGAAAAGACGGCAGACGTTTTTATTTATGACAGCACATCAGCGAACCGACCCGGAATCATGTGCACGATGATCCATAAGACGTTTGACCACACCGCAACGATAAAATTCCCGCAACCCGGCGAGGCTGTCGTCCGTATTTGGGCACGCAAGCACAAGGCCGATTTGCCGATGGGCGAACCTGTCGTAATCGCGAAAACGGTGATGATAAAATAGACGAACATGAAAATTGTACCCGAGTTAATTATTGCGATTGCTGTATTTACGTCCGCCGGATGCGCGGCGGCGCCAACGGGACTCACTGAAAACGAAGTGGTAGCAACGGCTCAGGACGCAGGCTCAACAAACGCGGAGAAATTTCGAGTTGAAACCGTAGCCGTGGGGCTCGAGGTGCCTTGGGGATTTGCGTTCCTTCCAAATAGGGATCTACTTTTCACTGAAAGGCCCGGGCGTGTGAGGATAGTCGCCGGCGGCCGGCTTCGAGCCGAACCTGTGTTCGTCGTCCCGGACGTCGAACCGTCGAGCGAGAGCGGCCTGATGGACATCTCGCTTCACCCGAAGTTTGCCGAGAACAGCTTTGTTTATCTTGCGTATGCGTACAACAAAGACGGCAAACGGGACAAGGTCGTTCGTTACAAATTTGCCGTCGGGAAGTTGATCGAGCCAAAAGTAATTATCGAGGATATTCCATCGGCACCAAATCACGCCGGAATGCGCGCAAGATTTGGCCCTGATGGGAAATTGTATATCACGGCCGGCGATTCAACGGATCGCGCGATCGCGCAGCAAATGGGCAGCCTCGGCGGTAAGACGCTTAGGATTAATGATGATGGCGGCATCCCGCCGGACAACCCATTCGTGAACCAAAAGGTCGCTCGGCCGGAGATATGGTCTGTTGGTCACCGAAACGCACAGGGCCTCGCCTGGCAGCCCGGTTCAGGGATTATGTTTCAAACCGAACACGGCCCCAGCGGATTCGACGGCCCCGGCGGGGGTGACGAGGTTAACATCGTTGAGAAAGGCAAGAACTATGGCTGGCCGACGATCCATCATCGTCAGAGTCAAGCCGGCCTCGAACCACCGCTGCTGGAATATTCGCCGGCATGTGCTCCGGCGAGCGCAATGTTTTATAACGGCGCCGAGTTCCCGGCATTCAAGGGTAATTTCTTTTTTGGCTGCCTTAGGGGTCAACGGATCATCAGGGTCGTCCTCGACGGCCGCAAAGTGGTTAGCCAGGAAGATCTTTTAAGCGGCGATTATGGCCGTATCCGTGAGATGGCCGAAGGACCGGATGGGTATATCTACTTTTCGACATCGAATCGAGATGGCAGGGGTTCGCCGGCAAAAGATGATGACCGGATTCTGAGACTTGTACCGGAACGGCAGAATCCGGATACGAATCAACGGCCCAAGGAACTGCCGGGTCCTCCCCACGAGTAAAACACCGGTTAACGGTTTAGATTATTGGTAAGACTTTTAGGAATCTTCGATCGGGGATTCTTAGCCGCAAGCTTTTTTAATTCCAGCTTAGCCTCATTTACGAGACCTGCGTCGGCGTATGCTGCAGCCAAAAGTAAGTGCGCATTCGGATGCGACTGCTTCAGCGCAGCGATTGACGAGGAGTTCGCATTGTCCAGAACTTTGAATCGCGCCTCGGGTTGCGGACGATGCGGTGCAGTAATCTCTCCATCGCTCGTCGTCGCAACAACCTGCCAGGAATACACCCTACCCCGCTGCAGTTTCGGCTGCCAGGAGGTCACACCTAACTCGGGGCTCTCGGCAACCTTATTAAATGCTGGGTCGAACACTTCAACCCGATAACGAACATCGCCCGCGATCGGCTCCCATGACAAGGTCGGCTGCGTAGTATCAACCACCTTTCCGATAGGCCCGCTTAAATTAAACTGCGTCATCACGTCGTCCGGGCCCATTGTTGTCCCGCTGGGCGGGTTCAAATCGCTCAGATCGGCGACCAATAATTTGCCCGTTCGCAGCGAATTCTCGGCAAGCTTGCGATATTTCGAGGGAACCGTCTCGTATCCCGCAAACTCGCCCATGTTTGATAAGCCGATCTGACGACCGCCGTCGGTTAATGACGCAACCAACGGCTGTTTCTGCGGCAGCTCGTCATGCGGCTCCCCGGCATCACGGACAGGAGGCGAGACAGGAATCTCAGAAAGCGGCTCTTCTTTAGTACCCCCAAGATTCTCCAGTGGCTTCGATTCCGTAACCGAAGGGTTAGTAATGGCCGCCACATCCACTTCGGGTTTTGCCGAATTACTGCTCCAGAAAAGATAGCCAAGCGAAATAGCAGCGACTAGTCCAACGCCGGCGGAAGCATAACGAAGCGGGAATGATGCGAACAAACCGCGCAGGCGATCGAAAAAATGCGAACCAGTCCCCGCTTTCGTTGATTCTTCGGGCTCCGCCGCAACTGAACGCAGATCGTAAACATCGGCAAGGCATCTTTCACACGTGTCTAAATGACCCTGAACGCGCAAGATATCTTCTCGAGACAAGGCCGTATCGACATACGCTTCTATCTCTCGATAATTCAAATGATCATACTCACCCAAAAGGGCATTCCGTAATTCAAGAGCAGACCCCTGAAATCGAGCGTCAAGGCGGACCCGTTCTGAACAATCGCCGCAATCCGCTAAGTGCTGATCAATATACAAAAGTTCGTCAGACGGTAGTGTGCCGTTCTGAAATCCTTGAATGTTGTCGTTTGAAATGTGCAAAACTTTGACCGCCCTGTGTTCTTAAGATGATGAAAAACGTCCAATATTAATCCGTTGAATTGCTATCTATTGCCTCCGCGAGAGCCGACTTCGAGCGGAGCTGCGCAAATTTATTACCTGCTGCCTTGTCAAACCTAAGTATTCGGCGATGTGGTTATCATCCCAAGGC
>JBAUGL010000129.1:0-6310 GCA_049679665.1 Pyrinomonadaceae bacterium
CGACGGAAACCATTGGCGGCACTCAGAGTTGGAAGCAGACTTTCACCTTCGACCGCTATGGCAATCGGAGGTTTGACACCGCAAACACGACGACGCTTGCTCCGGGCTGTGCTGAAGCCATCTGCAACCCGCAGATAGATCCCGCAACCAACAAGCTCATAGGATACCAATTCGACAATGCCGGAAATACAAAGGTTGATGCCAACGGCCAGACGTTTGTATATGATTCGGAAAACAAACAGGTTCAGGTAAATGACTCGGCTGGAACCATCGGACAATACTTTTACGACGGCGACGGCAAGCGGGTCAAAAAGATCGTTCCATTAACGGGTGAAACAACGATCTTCGTCCACGACGCCACCGGAAAACTCGTCGCCGAATACTCAACCATCGTCGCCCCAACCAACGAGGCCAAGATCGCCTATCTAACCAACGACCACCTCGGCAGCCCCCGAATAACAACCGATCAGTTCGGCCAAACAATCTCGCGCCGCGACTTCATGCCATTTGGGGAGGAGATCATACGAACGAATTACGGCAGCGATTCCGTTCGCCAAAAATTCACCGGCTATGAACGTGATATTGAGTCAGAGTTGGACTTCGCACAGGCTAGGTACTATACGCAAAGGTTAGGAAGATTCACGTCAGTTGACCCCATAACAGTAACTCCTGCGAGAGTTGTTGATCCACAACAGATTAATCTATATGCATATGTAAGAAATAATCCGCTTGAATTTATTGATCCGACGGGGATGATAATTGACACGACCAGATTGACTAAGAAGCAATTAAAGACGTGGAATAGGACGATTGAACTAGCAATCGCGAAGGACGACAAAGGAAATTATTTAAATTCAGAGTTACAGAAAGAATATGCAAGACTTCAAGATGACAAGCGCACGTTTTTCATTGAAAATTTTGCCTTTGGAGATAAATCAGGAACTGCGGGCAGATTCACAATAACTAAATTCAATGGCGAAAACGATTTCAGCGAAGCCAAAATTCAGTTGGATTTTAAGAAGATAGCAGATATACAAAAACCGACGGCCGCAAACTTAGTAGAGGGTTTCAATAAATTTGAAGGGCTTTTTGGTAAGAATGGAAAAATGCTCAGATTTACGGAACTTTTCGGACACGAGGCAGCTCACGCCGTTTATGCACTTGATAACACCACAGACATGGTGAATCTGCAAAAGGGGATGAACGAAAGAGATGCGACTTTGGAAGCCTTGCCGAAGAAAAACCGTTATCCCCTCCCACCTGATTTGGCTCAAAAAATGGAGGCCGTTGATACGGCTTTGATTCCAACTGAGCGTTACGCACAACAAAAAGAACAGATTATCAACGGCGAATTGCGCGCTTCACAAAAATCCCTAAGGAGAAGGAACTGAAATATGCTCAAAAATTTAATTTTGGTTTTATTCGCACAGCTTTTTATTGGTCAAATTAATCTTGCACAAAATAGGGATTGCTCGAATGTGTTGAGCTATGAAAACAATAATCAGATAGAACCCGAATTATTGGTTCTGTCTTCTGTTTCAGGTGTAGTTGAAGACGCGCAAGGCGTCAATATACCAGATGTTCGCCTAGGTGTTTTTACCGAAGTTAGTAAGAAAATAATCGCTCAAACAAGAAGTGACGAGGGCGGAAAATTTGGTTTCAGTATGGTGCCAGCAGGTAAATACAGATTGATAGCAAAATATAAGCCATTTTGCACAGCTAACATCCCGATAAAAATTGTCAAAAATAAGAATAAAATGAAAAAAAGGAAGATTGTTGTTCATATGGAATCTTCCCGTATTGATACCTGTAGTTATGGCGATTATAAGTGAGTGCAACGATCCGCTTCTGCGGCCGACGAAGGTGACTGCACCAAACGGGCATCAGACGATCACCGAATACGGATCGGGGACGAGCGAGTCGACGCGTTGGGTAAAGATGCGGTCACAGATCGATGCAGGCAGCTGGACGGAATCGCTCACATGGTATGACGGGCTGGGTCGGATGGTGAGGACGCAAGTCGCGGATGACGACGGAGATGTGTTTGCCCTCACCTGTTACGACAACATGGGCCGTGTTTCAAAGGCGACGAATCCATTCCGTGGATACTCAGGCCAGACCTGCTCGACGACAACTGTCCTCGAATGGACGACGCACACCTTCGACACCGCCGGCCGACCATGGAAGATCACCACACCGGACGGAGCGGTCTCCGAGACGATTTACGGCCTTTCGACGAGCGGCGGTCATATTGGGACAACTAATACCGGTTTAGATCAGGCTGGCAATAAGCGAAAGGTGATCATAGATGCTCGTGGCCGAATAGTTCGCGTTATTGAAGACCCTGACGGATCGGCACTAGCGACCGACTATCTTTTTGATACGCTCGGCAACCTTAGAAAAACTACGCAGGGCGAGCAGAGTCGATATTTCATGCACGACTCGTTAGGCAGGTTGATTTTCGAAAATCAATCGGAACAGGAAACAAATAGTGCTCTTATCGCGGCTGATCCTGTCACCGGCAACACCGCTTGGACGGCGAAGTACGTCTATGATGCAAGTTCAAATATCACTGCCACAACCGACGCCCGAAACCACACGATCTCGGCAAGTTATGATGCCCTCGACCGGATAATATTGAGGGATTATTCCGACGTTGCGATGCCGGACGTAAGTTTCTACTACGATGGCAAATATCTGGATGCAAGCGGTTCATCGCAAACTGCAGCCGGCGCGGTGAAGGGTAAGACTACAGGGATCGCGTCGTCCGAATCGAAGACGAACTACACCGAGTTTGACAACATGGGCCGTCTGCTTGCCCATCAGCAGATCACTGCCGGGCAGACTTTTGGCACCGGTTAAAGCTACAATTTGAATGGTGATCTGATCAGGGAGACCTACCCGAGCGGGCGAGTCGTTAAAAACACGTTGAATTCCGATGGCGAGCTGAGTCGGGTTCAAAGCAGGAAAAACTCAACCTTTGGTTTCTGGACATACGCCGGGGCATTCCGTTACAACGAAACGGGTGCCCTGACAAAAATGCATCTCGGAAACGGACGCTGGGAAACGGCATCGTACAACGACCGACTCCAAGAGACGCAAATCGGATTGGGAATGACAAGTAGCGCACAAGATTTGTTAAAACTTGAATTCGAATACAATTCATCCGGACAAACTAACAATAGCGGGTTGTTGCGCGAGCAGAAGATCACAGTTCCTGCGGCCGGGTCTAATCCGGCGTTTACGGCAGTTCAAGCCTATGAATATGACAATTTGAACCGAATCCAATCGACGGAAGAAAAAGTCTCGGGCGTAACAATCTGGAATCAGACTTTTACAATTGACAGATATGGAAATCGTCGATATGACCCGGCAAATACGTCTACGCTTGGGAGCTGCAGCCAGTCAATCTGCAATCCAACGATAAGCACGGCTAATAACAGGTTCGCCACCGGGCAAGGATTTCTATACGATCAGAATGGCAACATCACGCAGGACGCCACTAATCAGCGGTTTCGGTATGATGCGGAGAATCATCAAAAAGCGTTCTTCTCCGCGAACAACAGCGGTAGCACGCCCGATTGGACATATCATTATGACGGAGATGGCCGCAGAGTCAGGAAGCAAAGTGCAAACGGAGATGTGACCGTTTTCGTGTATAACGCCGGTGCAAAACTTATAGCCGAATATTCTACAACGGTCGTTCCGGTTGAGCAGGCAAAGGTGGCATACATGACGGGTGACCATCTCGGAAGCCCTCGAATTATTACAGACCAGAACGGCGCGGTTATCAGCAGAAGGGACTACACACCGTATGGCGATGAGGTAATTTCGCCACACCGTGTTGCCGGGACGAGCGGCAACGGATACAACCCGCCGAATGTTCGATTGGATTTTACAGGTTACGAGAAGGATGACGAGAGCGGTTTACAGTTTGCACAGGCAAGGAACCTTAGCACGGTCCATGGAAGATTTCAGTCGGTCGATCCGTTGAATGAGAGCGGAAACCTCGCTAATCCCCAGACTTTGAACCGTTACGCGTACGTCGCGAACGACCCCCTGAACGCGATCGACCCGAGCGGTATGGCGATGTGCTCGGCCGAATACAGCTATTCGGATTGCGGAGGCGATGAGGGCTTTTGGGGCGGCGAATTCGGCGATCACGTAGCATATGACAAGCAATCTTTGGGGACTTCCGATCCGCGGACTCAAGCCTTTGTCAGTCTGCATTTGGAACGAATCAGCAACTCACAGGCGGGGAAGGGTTTCATCACAAACTCGGAAGCGGAGACGCAAGCGGCCGCCCTAATGTTTGATATCTTCTATCTCCTCTTCGATGACGGAAGCCTTTGGACGAATTTTTCCATAGGGGTCAAAACTCCGGCACCTCTGGCTTGGCATCAAAAGGGGATCGTGGGTGATATCGGCGACTGGTCGTGGAATGCGGGGAATAATTTAACGAATGGCTTAGTCGAATATGTCGACCGAAATTTCCACGGTATGGATGACGCCGAAGTCGCAAGATTGAAGAACTCGTCTGCGGGCCGAGGCGGCGACAATGTTGCCACGATTTTGGGAGTGGCGCTGCCCGGGCCGGGAAAAGTCAAGGCAATCGCCCGGATAGATGAAACTGTAAGAGGTACGAAGCGATTCGCCAAAGACTTATTTCGGATTCAGGCTGGTGACCGACCATTGAAAGTTATGAGAGACGTACGAACAGGTCGAATCAAAGGGGTTCGAACGGGTGACGCCTCAGTTTTCTACAGGCCAAAGGGTGGACGTAATGGCGTTACTGCAAATGTCGAAGTAATTAATGCTAATGGTATTCGTGTGAACATTCATGTTCGACCCTAGGATTTTTTATGTTAAAAAAAGCAGATCACTTATGGGAGAAATATGTTTCAGGAATCGTGAGAAAGATTGACATTTACGATCCGCCTTTTGCCGATAATTTAGATTATATCGGGCATATAAAGGCTCACGTAGATTATGTCCCATCTGACGAATTCTTCGAATCCCTCCGTGCGTGGTTATTGGATCGACACGAGGAACGATTGTTGTATTTCTTAACTGAAGCAGTGAAGGGTGAGAACACATCATTTGAATTGGGCATCGAAGACTTGGATCGAACAACACTTACGACGATAAATCCAGGTTATTGCAACTTATTTGTCGGAGTTGATTTTTCATGGGCAATATTTATTGATGACGAAGGAAATATTCATGTGGCTGGCAACCGGCACCTCTTCAGAACGTTCGAGCAGTTTTTCTAGTTGACTACGATCTTAAATCAATGTGGGTTTGATCCTCGGCGTAGGCCGCCAAGGCCGGGTAAAGCTAAAGCGCTGGTTAAGATCGACGAATCGGTTAGGGGAACTAAGAAATACGGCCAGTTTTTGTTTCGTTCGGAAGCTGGTGACCAACCACTTAGAGTAATGCGAGACAGAAATACAGGACGTATAAAAGGTGTTCGAACGGTAGGAAAAGATGTCTTTTATCGGCCAAAACTTGGGAAAAATGGTGTAACCTCGAACGTCGAAGTAATTAGAAATAATATCCAACTTAATATCCACATCAGACCGTGACCAATCATTATGATTAAGACGCTGCCAATCAAAGTATGGGAAGAATATAGATCTTTAATTGCGAAGACTCGAGATCTCTATTATTTAGTTCTTCCAGCAAATTTAGCATACTGCGGAAAACTGAATTACGTATCAGCTTATGTTCCTGATGAATGGTTCTTTGAGCGGCTTCGGGAATGGTTGACCAATCGCGGTGAGGATTCAGTTTATTATTTTTTAACTGAGACTACGGGCGATGAGAATACAGATTTTGAAATAACAATTGATGAATTGACAACGGAAGCCCTATTAGGTCTGAGCCGAAGCGAAAATGCAATAGTAAGTAAGAATTTTGAATGGGCCATTTTTATTGACCATGAAGGAGACATCCACGTTGCAGGTATCGCTTCGTTATTCTCTGCACTAAATAACCGTACGGATAAATGACTTTGATATAGCTAATTCCGTTAAAAGAATGCGCAGGTACAGCGGCGTTGACGCGCGATTGGTGCATCAATTGGAACGGTTGTAGGGGCATCAAACACGCCATGCCCGCCGACAGCATCCTCCACATCGACGTCCTCGACAAGTACGAATACCGGTGCTACTTCGGAGACTACTCTTACGATGGCCGAACACGGTCCTAAGAAACAGTCGACTGGTTCAAAGAAAAAGAACTTACCCAAACATCAAAAAGGTCAAGCTAGAAAACAACGGGAGCAAAATAGGCCTCGAAACCCGAATGG
>JBAUGL010000130.1:0-8589 GCA_049679665.1 Pyrinomonadaceae bacterium
TGTATACCTCGATACCCTGATGAACACCGTGATCCTGAAGCGTTCTGATCAATTCAAGTCCGGTGCGGTCGCCAACATGCGCCAATCTCGGATATCGGTGGCCGCCAAAGTTTCGTTGCAGGATCTTGCCGTCTTTCGTCCGGTCGAAAACGGCTCCCCACGCTTCCAATTCTCTTACGCGATCCGGAGCTTCTCTGGCGTGAAGCTCAGCCATGCGCCAATTATTCACATATTGACCGCCGCGCATCGTATCGGAAAAATGCACCTTCCAATTGTCACGGTCATCGACATTCGCCATCGCCGCGGCCATTCCTCCCTCGGCCATCACCGTGTGCGCTTTTCCGAGAAGGGACTTGCAGACAAGCCCAACCGAAACGCCGGCAGCCGACGCCTCGATCGCCGCTCGAAGTCCGGCACCACCGGCACCGATGACGAGAACGTCGTGTTCGAATGTTGGAAAATCAGTCATTAAAGCAAGGTTTTTCCCAATCTGACCTCTAGCTAAGGCTGGTGGGCAACTTACAGTATTCTAATATCAGTCCAGATACCCATCGAGCACATCCGAACGTAAAAATCTGAAAAACCGACCCAGAAAAGGCTCAGCCAAGCGAATAGCATATGTCGTTTATTCAATGCGCTGACGCAGTTATAGGCTTTCATTCGAGTCGGCCGGTTAGAGAGCACGTCCCACGCGCCGCCGACCAGATGTCGAAGGCTGTGGCAGCCGAGTGTGTAGCCGCCGAGCAGGAAAACGTTGACAGTCAGCACGAGAGTGCCAGCCCCAATTCCGAAATTCGCCGGGCCGCCTTCGTCATAAAACCACATCGCACTCCATGCGTCATACCCGAGGATCAAAATGAAAATCAGCGCTATGTAAAGAAAATATCTATGAACGTTTTGCAGGATGAGCGGAAACCAATTCTCACCGCGATAGCCTTTTCGCGGTTCTCCGACTGCGCATGCCGGGGGGTCAGCCCAAAACGCTTTGTAGTAGGCACCGCGATAGTAGTAACACGTGAAGCGAAACCCGCCCGGGGCCCAAAGGATCAGAAACGCAGGTGTGATCGGTAGCCATGAAGGCAGCCAGTTCGGCATCGGTCCGAATAGAGAGTGCGGTGAATCCCCGAATATTTCGGGAGAATAGAACGGCGACAGGTACGGACCGAACGTGTAGTGTTCGCCCTGGAATGCGGCCCATGTCGAATAGACGATAAATGCGAAAAAACCAAGAAATGTAACAAGCGGCTGTACCCACCACAGGTCCCGTCGCATCGTTTCGCCGGCATTTTGCCGGGTGATATGTACTAGGTTCGAAGCCATCTAGAAAAAGTTGAACTTAGAGCCGCAAAGGAGCAAGTTGAATCCTATTTTCGATTGAAATTTCGTCAATTGAAAGCTGCTAAAGTTTTACGTCAATCCGGTTTACAAGTCAAGAAGTGCCGAGAAATGCAGGTGTTTTCGATCAATCAGGGTACAGTTTCTCAAGCTTGTCGGGCAACCGCTCGCCGATGAGATCACATTCGAAATTCCGTAGTATGCCCATGCCGCCCTCAAAAAGCCATGCTTTTTGCAGGTCGACGTGCTCCAGAACGACCGGCATTGCGCGATGATACTGCTGCATAAATTCATTGGCATCGGTCGTTATTACGGCGAACGACTCCCGCCACTGGCTGCCGTCGTGCCAGCTGCTCCAGAGCCCTGCGAGCCCGAAGGGATGTTTGTTGTTTGCGAAGACCTCGAGCGGCGGTTTGCCTTTCTCCGGCCATTCGTAAAAACTGGAAACAGGCATTACGCAGCGTTTGCGTGTCAATAGATTCCGCCAAAGCGGACTTTTCTCGAGTTTCTCGATGTTGGCATTGAACGTCGTGTATTTCGTGCTCCACTCGCGAGAGCCGTCGGATTGACACCACCAGCGCGCCTCGACATTGCGGACATCGTCGCGGTCATTTATAACGATCGGCACGTAGTCCGTCGGCCGGATATTTCCGGTAAAGAGGTCGCCCTGAGGTTCGAATTTATAAACATACTCGCGAAAATTCTCGCGCTTTCCTCGCTGTGATGCTCGTCCGCACATTCGTTTATTTATTTGGGAAGTTATTGAAAATCATGTGACCCAATTTTCGCTATGAAATCATTTATAGGCTCGAAATACAAGGCCTTTATCATTGTATCGCTTTCGGCCTGCCCGCGAATGATCAGGAAATTGCTGCCAACGATCACCGAACGGAATTTGGCGAAAACATCCGGCATCACGAGGAAATTCGAAAAGCCCGTCTCGTCTTCCATCGTAATAAAAACGACGTCTTTTGCCGTGCTCGGGCGCTGACGCACGATGACCGAGCCGGCGACGGCCACGATGTCCCTTCTCTTTAGATCAAGCGTTTCGCGGGCCGAGAGAATTCCTGCCAATCTGAGATCTTCGCGAAGGAAAGCCATTGGATGTTTGCCAATAGTGACGCCAGTCGTGATGAGATCGGTTTCCATCCGCTGCCATTCGGTCATTGGTTTTATAAACTTTCGGATATCCGCAACCGCAGGTGGTACGGACTCGCGATCCGCTACCGAGAACAATTCGCCTTTGGGCCGTATCGCCAATTCCGATTCCCATAGTGCCTGCCGGCGGTGGACGGTATTATCAAAATTGAGCGCACCGGCAAGACTGAGCGCACGTATCGCTTTTTTGCTAATTAGCGGGACACGGGCCACGAGATCGTCGACGCTTGTGTAAGCGTGAAGCAATTCGCCCTTACTAATTTGCGGGCCCCTGCAAAGAACGATCGTCTCGGCAACATCTTTGCGGAGGCCTTTTACGTATTTGAGCCCGATGCGCACGCGGCCGTCTTCGATCGTGAAAAGGTACTGAGAGCGATTGATGTCAATTGCATCAAAATGCAGGCCGTGCCGCTGTGCGTCTTTTATCAATGTCGCAGGGGCGTAAAAACCTAAAGGATAATTGTTCAGCATCGCGGTCGTGAATTCCGCCAGATAGTGGACCTTCATATATGCTGAAGCGTATGTGAGTAAAGCAAAGCTTGCCGCATGGGATTCGGGGAAGCCATAGTTGGCAAATGCCAGAATACTGGCGACCACGCGTTCCTGCGTTTTTGGCTCGATATTTTGCTCGGACATTCCTGTACGCAGGCGTTCTTCGATTTTGGCAAGCCGTTTATCGGCGCGTTTGAAACCCAATGCACGGCGAAGCTCTTCCGCTTCGCCACCGGTAAATCCGGCAATTACCATCGCCATTCTCAATAGCTGCTCCTGAAACAAGGGCACGCCAAGCGTGCGTTTCAATATCGGCTCGAACGACGGGTGCATGTAATCGACAGGCTCTTTTCCCTGCCGTCGGGCGATGTAGCCGCTCAGCATTTTGCCGACTATCGGGCCGGGCCGTATGATGGCGACTTGCACGACAAGATCGTAGAAATTCTCGGGCCTCGAACGCGGCAGAAAATTTATCTGTGCGCGACTCTCTACCTGAAACATACCGATCGTGTCGGCATTTTGCAGAGTTTCGTAGACAAGTTTGTCGTCCTTAGGTATCTGCGCCAGATCGACTTTTTTACCGCGCGTCTCGCTGATCAGCGTGAGCGTATCGCGGATGACGGCCATCATTCCAAGGCCGAGCAGATCGACCTTGACGATCCCGAGCTGTTCGCAATCGTCCTTGTCCCACTGGATTATATTGCGGCTGTCCATCGATGCGGGCTCGAGCGGAACCACGCCGTCAAGGCGTCCCAAGGAGATGACCATTCCGCCCGAATGCTGCCCAAGATGCCTGGGAAAATCGAGCGCCCGAGCGTACATCTCCATATATTTCGCGAAGCGGAAATTATTGTGCGGATCAAAGCCCGCTTCCTTAAATTGCCCGATCAGTTCCTTTTCTGTATGCGTGCCGTAATGCGGCATCAGTTTTGCAAGTCGGCCAACTTCCTCCTCATTAAATCCGAAAACCTTTCCGACCTCGCGTGCCGCGCTGCGTCCGCGATATGTGATCACGTTGGCCGTCATTCCCGCTCCCCGCTCACCGTATTTCTGATAGACGTGTTGGATGACCTTCTCGCGGTCGTCGCCCGACGGCAGATCGATGTCAATGTCCGGATACTCGGTCCGCTCCTCAGATAGGAACCTCTCGAATAGCAGATCGGCCTCGATCGGGTCGACGGCCGTTATGCCGAGCGCGTAGCAGACAACGGAATTCGCCGCCGAGCCGCGCCCTTGCGACAGTATCTTCTGCGCTCGACAAAATTCCGATATGTCCCAAACGACGAGGAAATATCCGGCAAGCCTCAATTTGGCGATGAGGTTCAGTTCGCGGTCGAGCTTGGCGCAAACCTTTGGCGTTAGCGCGCCGTACCGCCATATCGCACCTTTTTCGGTAAGCTTTCTGAGCAGAGTATCCATCGTTTCGCCCGACGGCACGGGGTAATCCGGAAATGTGTAGCCGAGCTCGTCCATCGAAAAATCTATGCGGTCGGAGATCTCGCTCGTTCGCTCGACCGCGTGCGGATAATCGTCAAACTGGAAAAGCATCTGAGCTTTCGATTTGAGATAACGCTCACTGTTTTCCGAGAGGAGACGCCCGGCATCCTCGATCGGGCAATGATTTTTTATGCAGGTGAAAACATCGAAAAGCTCGCGGTCCCGCTGTCGTGCATAATAGGCGCCGTTGCTTGCAAAATAGGGCATACGAAACTTATACGCGAGGCCCAGAAGTGATTGATTAATGTCCTCCTCGTGCGGCAGATGATGCCGATGGAGCTCAATATACAGGCGCTTTTCGAAGACATAATTAAGCCAGGCGAGAGCTTCCTGACCTTTTCGCTCGTTTATGCGCTTATGAATAAATCCGTCGGCTCCGCCGGTGATGCATAGAAGATCCGACGAATGTTCTTCGATATCTTTTTTTGTGGCAAAATGCTCACCCTTTTTCGCACGAAGCTTCACGGTCGTGATCAGCCGGCAGAGATTCTGATAGCCCTTTAAGTTCAATGGTATCAGCGGTAAAAGGCTGCCGTCGTCCATCGTGATCTCGGATCCGACGATTGCTTTGATGCCCTGTTGTTTTGCCTCTAAATGAAACCGGACCGCGCCCGAAAGCGTGTCACGATCGAGCATCCCGATGCCTGCGATGCCGAGTTCGGCCGCCCGAGAAGCAAAATCCTCCGGCAACGATCCGGAAGACAAGAAGCTGAACGCCGAGCGTGTGTGAAGTTCGTAGAACATATAACCCGGGTTTTTGATCAATCAAATTCGCCGACCACCGACCAATCCTCGCCCGTTTTTTGCAAACGGTAAATGCCGCCGTTTTCTATTTCGACATGCCATTCCTGCGTGTCCCAGGCCTTGTCCCACCATTTGGAACTGAGACGCCATACACCGCTGCACGCCACGACGCGCCCGCGGAAATATTGTGTGCGCAGATAGACGAGCTGCCGGTTCCGCACAAGCGCCTCGGCGGGGATAGGCGGATCGAAATAATTAAATGCGATGACCGGAGCAGCTATCTGTGCGGCCGGCTGCTCTATTCCCGAAGGCAGTTTGTCGGCATCGAGCGCAAACGCATGTTCCACCCTTTTTTGAAGTATTACCGGTACACCGACATTCTCTTCTCCCACAAGTTTTTTGATCTTTCCGGCCGTCAGCAGCAAACTCTCCGGCTGCGGGCGGGAAACGGCGTAAAGACCGCTCTGTGCCGGCCGCGGGCGTGTAAAATGTGCCACGATCCGTATCGAAACTATCCCAGCTTCGGGCGGGTTGGCCGAGATACGCAAATTGATCAGCTTTAGCCAGAAGGCTTTATCCAGTGTCGGAAACGAGGTTTTTATCTCGTACGCCTTTTCGTCTTTTTTATCGAGCTTGAATAAAATATCGAGTTGTTCGGTGCTGTGCCCATAATGAGAAACCTGAGCCATTAATTCGTCTATTGCCCGGTTCGCGATAAATATAAGCTGTCCGAAATCATCGACCGGAAAATCCAGTTCGTATACCCAACTGACGTTCTTCTCTTTTATATTCGGTGTAAGCGTCCGCTTTCCCGATTGGGTTATGACATCGATCACGTCGCGAAAACCCAGTCCGTAGCGGGCAATTAATTCATTTTCGGGAATTTGCTGCAGGTCATCGATCCGGTCAATGCCGAGAGCTTCGAAGATGCCGATCGTGTCGCGGTCGATCTCGAGATTCCGTAAGGGAAGCTGCCGGAATCTATTCGCTAAAACCGCGGTGTGGTTCAGCCCTTTATTTTGGCGAGCGAGCAAAATAGCAGTATCTATCGTATCTGCAACGGCAACATTGCCCGAAACGTTATTATTTTCAAGCTCTTTTAATATTTTCTGCGCGATCTTGCTCTCATCGCCGACGAGCCTTTCCAACCCGCTTACGTCAAACAAGACCCCGTCTTCGAGCAGTTCTACGCGATAGGCGAAGCCGTATGCTATCGACGATAGAATATCGGAGCCCTCATTTGAGATCATGCATGCGTACAATCTAGACATCGCTGTAATCAAACTCGATCTTTGCAGCCATAGTCTGGCCGTAAAACTGCTTTCTGGCCTGCAGTTCCAAGTGAAATTCCCTCAGTAGTTTGTAACGCCCAAGACCCGACCAGAGGGTATCTTTTCGGGATAAAATGAACGATTGGTGCGAGGCCGAACCCGCGATCGGGTCGGCGGCCGTTACGATAAACAGCGTCGGGGTTTCCTTAATTCTGGTGCGGTAGCGGTACCAGTAAGTTCGCGGTACCATCCGTAATTTCCGCAGCGGTAATCCTCCCAGGTTCAGCCATACCGCCCCGAAGCCTTTTGCCTGTACCAGATAATCGGCCGCCATAAAGGCCTTTTCGATCTCGCCGCCGCATTTGACCCAAAGAAGATTTTCGAGTGTCACGCCGGCCAGAGCGGCCGAACGCGGATCGAAGCTGTTCGAAGAATCGACAACCCCGCAAACTTCCCCGTCGCGCGTCAATTTTGAAAGCAGATTCAGCACAAAACTCGTTCTGCCGGAGCTAGCTCCGCCCACGATCTCGGCTAGCGTCCCGCGCGTCAGTGATATACCGACCGATTCGAGCAAAATCTCTTCGGAAAACCTTTGTTCTTCCTGAAGATGGGATAAACTTTTTACAAGACTCAAGTGCCTCATTATGTCGATTGTAGATGCAATTATATCTCATGTATGAAACAGAGTCAAAAAGTTGTGACGCGGTTAGTTGAATCTTAACGATGTCGATCTTGATTTCTTGAACCGGAGGCAAGGTGCAAAAACTAATTCCAAATGGCGATGAAGGCATCGGCAAGGCGGTCGCGCCAGGCGGTCCAATTGTGACCAGTCTCACCTTCGATGTACGTCACGGTGTAACCCTTACCTCGGAGCATAACGTTGACGCGGCGTGTGTCCTCGGGTCCTTTAAGAGCGCCGTCATCAAGATAGAAGCGGAATTTGGTTTTCTCTGCGTCGAGACTTTCAAGCTCTTTAACAACGCGGCCGTTATCGATCCAGAATGACGAACTCTGTCCACCAAGGCGCGAGAATTTGTCGGGATGACGAAGGCCGATGTGAAGGCTCGTGATACCACCAAGGCTAGCGCCGATTACCGCGCGACCGTCGCGATCGGCGATCGTTTGGTAACGCTTGTCGATCACCGGCACGACCTCGTTAGCAACGAAATCGGCCCAATGGTCGCTCGCCCAATATTCCTTCATTCGATCTTTTGGGTCGAGGAAAACCATGATAAACGGCTTGACCCGCCCCAAAAAAACCAGGTTCTGCCAGACGTTCAAGGCCCTCGCACGATTTATATAGTCGACGCCGTCATGAATGTACAATACCCGTTGGTAGTTTGGCTCGGTTGACGCGAAAGTAACCGCGAAAACACTGACTTTACGTTTCTCACCGAACACTTTTGACTGTATTTCGATCGTTTCCAGCAATGGCTCAAAACCCTTTACCTCTTTGTCCCATTCCGTCGGAATGTAACCCGGCATTGCAAAAACGGAATTTTCACCGCCGACTCCGTTATCGATCTTGTGTGGGTTAAGCGGATCGACGATCCAGTCGCCGTCGACGACCAGCTTATATTCAAAGCGGGACATCGGAGCAACGTTTATTTGGACGGCGTACAGGTCGTCCGAAATCTTCTGCATTAAGATACGGCCGGAATCCCAATTGGTCATATCGCCCGCCACACTGATCTGACGTGCGGATCCACGATAAAGGAATATAACCTTTCCATCGTCGATGACGGGACCCGTTTTTGTCGCTTTGACCTGTTCGACCAACTCGCGCGAAAAATCCTGCATATACGGTTTGATTCGGAGTGTTGCCCGCTCGAAAGCGGTAGAACCGTCGGGCGCCTGTAAGGCGAGAATTCCGAGGGTATCCGCCGGGGGTATTTTGAACTCGAGCGCAGCGTTACCCGATTCGTCAGCTTCTACGATTCGCGCCTCGCCGTTAATTTGATAGGCAAACTTGGTTTTTGGCTTTGCTCTGCGGGGATATTTGACCGTCTCGCCAGCATTCATCGGCGGCAAGATCACGTCAAAACCCGTCCCGCCGGCATCGCTGACCTGGCCTGGCACACCATTCTTATAG
>JBAUGL010000131.1:0-5045 GCA_049679665.1 Pyrinomonadaceae bacterium
CCTCCGTATGGCGCTTCAACCGGTATCGACTATGCGTTTTCCCCCGACTCGGCGGAAATTGCATTTCTGCGAAATCCGGACAAGGTCGAGGCGACATCAACGAACAGCGACATATACGTGGTTCCATTAAACGGAAACGAACCAAAGAATATCTCGCGAAGTAACAAGGGTTACGACGTCGGGCCGGTTTACACCTCGAATGGAAAATACATTCTTTTCCGATCTCAGGCGACTGCTACGTTTGAGGCAGATCGCTGGCGTATCATGCGCTACAACCGCCAAACGGGCGCAACATTTGAATTGACCGGAGGGTTTGACCTACAGGCCGACGACATCGTTGTTTCACCGGACGGTTCGACGATCTATTTCACGGCGGGTAAAAGCGGACGGTCGCGAGTTTTCAAAGTACCGGTCGAACCTGATTTTAGACTCAGAAAGGCTAATCATGTCTCCTTGCTTGAGGAATTTTCAGAAGTTCCCTATTTTTCTGATATTGATCTTACGCCTGACGGCAGGTCGATGATCTTCGCGTCAAGTTCGATGAGTACTCCGAACGAGATCTTTGTTGGCGGCTTCGAAAGTGGAAGGGTAACACCGCTGAGTCGGTCAAACGCCTCGCTCGGACTTGATGCAGCTGAAGAATTGAAATGGAAAGGTGCGCTTAACCAAAATATTCACGGATTTGTCGTAAAACCCGCGAACTTCGATGCTCGCAAGAGGTATCCGCTGATCGTCCTGATTCACGGTGGGCCGCAGGGTGCGTGGAGCGACAATTGGGGATATCGCTGGAATCCGCAAATATACGCGAATGCGGGTTATGTCGTGTTTTTGCCAAATCCTCGAGGGTCGACAACATACGGGCAAAAGTTCATAAACGATATTTCGGGCGATTGGGGAGGAAAAGTCTTCGTCGACCTTAAAAATGGTGTCGCGGAAGTTATAAGGCGGCCGTACATCGACAAATCCAGAATTGGCGCGGCAGGTGCCAGCTATGGCGGATATATGGTTGATTGGATACTCGGCCACAACAATGACCCTCGATTCAAGTTCAAAGCTTTGGTATCTCACGCCGGCGTTTACAATCTTGAAAGTATGGCGACCGCGACCGAAGAGATATGGTTCGTGAACTGGGAATTTAAGGGGATGCCATGGGAGAACCCTGTAAACTACAATAAATGGTCGCCGCACAAATTTGTAAGGAATTTTAGTACACCAACACTGGTGACTGCGGGTGAACTGGACTACCGTGTTCCGGTCGATCAAAGCTTACAGCTATTCACCGCCCTTCAACTTAAGAATGTGGAATCCAAATTGATCGTTTTTCCGGATGAGGGACACTGGATACTTAAACCACAGAATTCGGAGCTCTGGTATAGCAACGTGTTGGGGTGGTTTGATAGATATCTTAAACCCTGATTCTCGTCGGGTGCAGATTTTTCCTTCTCCGGGTTTCTACAGTCAAAAAAAAGTTCCGCGTTGCACTCCGCGGAACTTTTTCTCTTTGAGAAGACTGGATGTCTGCTTGATCGTTAAAAAGCAGAGCGCGAAGCACACACAAAATCGCGACTTATACGTCAAAACTCTTGCAGTAACTTCTTTGCCACACCTACGAGGTTAGCTGACGGGCTAGGAACGAAAGATTATCCCCGCGTTCAGAACGCTTCGCCCCTGTTTCACGAGATCTCGTAAAACCTTGGTTCCCCCGCGTCGTCCCCAATTGAGAACGGCTTCGGTGATCAACTTTTCAACAAGAGTTAACTTATCACATCTACGTCCCTGTTTTCAAGAAGAAAATTAAAAAACTCTTACCGGGCCGGATATAGATGGTAAAGGATCACGTAGACAATAACTCCGGTCAATCCAACATATAGCCAAATGGGAAAGACCAAACGCGCCAATTGCTTGTGAAGATCGTAAGTCCCTTTCAGAGCGCGTCGCAGCGTGAGTACGACAAAAGGTCCAATAATTGCCGCCAGAATGGTATGTGACGTAAGGATCGTGAAATAAACGGGTCTAATAAGCCCCTCTCCCGTAAACTTTGTCGGCCCCAATCCAAAATAGTACGTGCGCAATGCGTGATGAGATAGATAAGAGATCAGAAATATTGCCGAGAGTGTGCACGCAGCAAGCATACAAGCCCTGTGACGCGCGATTTGCCGAGAACGGATATAGTAGAAACCCAACAACAAAAAAACGCTGCTAAGAGCGTTCAACGCAGCATTAACATGCGGGAAGATGTTGAGTGGATCCATCGTTACTTCCAGAAACCAAGCAGCACGAACAAGACCAACCACAGGATACCCATAAAATGCCAATAGAAACCGACCGCTCGCCCAAGGACCTTAGTCCGTTCCTGAAAACTTCGTGATTCGGTTGGCTTCCAAATTCTTAAAACTATCGCCCCTAGCCCGATCATCCCGCCAACCACATGAACCGCGTGCACTGCGGTGAATATATAGAAAAACCCTACATACGGATTCCCTTGAACGTAAAGCCCGCGTCGAACGAGTTCAAGCCAGGCGATCATTTGTGACGAAATAAAGGCAGCCCCAAGCACCGTCGTCACTGTGAGCCATCTCTTCGCGGGCGGCTGCTCGTAGCGATCCAGAGATGTTTTACCGAAATGAAATGCAAGACTGCTCGCGATAATTAGCGCGGTACTTATCCAGATCGGCGTCGGCAACTCAAACGGCTTCCACTCGGCTGCCCCATTGGTCGAAATAACTACGTAGGCAGCGATCAGGCCGCCGAACGTCATTAGCACCACGAGTAAAACGAACCAAGTTAATATCCGTGCTTTATCCGGAGGACGGTGCAATTCCTCTTCAATATGCGGTTTGGGCCCGCCACCGCCGTTATCACCATCGCCCCCGTTCGATGAGCGTCCGCCATTTCCCGGGGAAGTTCCGGACGTTACTCCGGAAAGCGCATTGCGCTTATTCTCAGGTTCGGGAAGTGTTTCAACGGTTCCGATCTCCATATCGATCAATGGCTGATGACCAGCAAAACAAAGAGCAGCGGCAGGTAAATTACCGAAACCATCAGCAATTTTCTTGCAGATTCATTCGATTTTGATCGAGCAGTGCGTATGCTCGCCCACAAGAACCAGACACCAAGTATCGATGCCCCGACTAGATATAATGGGCCGGCCATTCCAAAAAAGAAGGGTGCAAGGCTTACAGGAACAAGCATGACCGTAAACAAGACTATCTGTTGAGCAGTCAATCTTCCCTCTGGTTCAACGACCGGAAGCATTCTGATACCTGCCTTGGCATACTCCTCGCGATATAGCCAAGCGATCGATAAAAAATGCGGAAACTGCCACAAGAATTGGATAACGAACACCGCCCAAGCCCCGATGGTCACTTCGTTGGCAGCAGCCGTCCACCCCATAAGCGGAGGCAAGGCACCCGGGATCGCCCCGATCGCTGTCGACGCCGATGTATATCGTTTCAGCGGTGTGTAGACAAGAACGTAACCTACGATCACGACAACACCGAGAATGGCGGTTAACGCATTGACGAAGAAAAAGATATACGCCTCGGCCGCAACACATTGGACGATGCCGAATATCAGCGCCTCAGCCGGAGTTATTCGGCCCGTGGGAAGCGGACGCGTTGACGTTCGCTTCATTAGAACATCGGTGTGCCGCTCGAGATATTGATTAAGTGTCGCAACCCCAAAGGCCAATAGTCCGATCCCGACCATTGAATTCAGAAATAAGGTCACATCGAAACCCGTCGAACCCAGATAGAACCCGGCCGCCGCGGTTAGGATCAACATAAAGGCGATCCGAGGTTTAGTCAGCTCAAAGAAAGCGAGGGCCCTTTCACGCGAAGTGGCGGACCTCGAACCATCAATTTCTACAGCAGCAGCATTCATTTGGTATTCAGGTATAAAATCGATAACAATTCACATAGAGAATAGCGTTTCCGTTCAGTTGTTTCAAACCGACGCGATCGAAGCCGATGTTCTTTTCTGTGTAGGCAAACTAATTTTCTGAAGGGTGACAAAGACGCCATGCGTGCGATATGATTTCCCTTTGCACATGTCTGCCGCTGAAGAAACTATAAACGTAAACGACGCGTCGAAAGTAAGATCGGCCCCGCTCATCAACCGCTTTTTGGATCTTTTGAGCTCCGTCCGGCTTGGGGTCGTACATTTGTGTGTGCTGGTAGTGCTTTCAATGGTCGGGATGCTAATAATCCAGCAGAACGTCCAAGGGTTTGATGCCTACTACGCTTCTCTGACTCCTGCAGAGAAACTTGTTTTTGGTAGCCTCGGTCTATTTGATGTCTATCATAGCTGGTATTTTAACGTCCTATTGCTGGTGCTATCACTCAATATTATTCTCGCATCGATCGACCGATTTCCATCGGCATGGAGCTATATTTCACAGCCGAAGTTGACGGCGACTCGGCAATGGCTTCTGGGAAGAAGCCCGAGCGCGGTGGTACAGATAAACGCCGAAAGCGAACAAGCCGCTGCAGAACGTATAAAGAGAGTCTTTGCCGACAATGGTTTAATAGGACGAACCACCGATAGCTCGAAAAAATCGTACGGCCTTGACGAGGCTGGTAATAAGATTTACACGGAAATAGTCACACGATCGAACCTGAACGTGTTTGGCGAAAGCGGCCGGTGGAACCGCCTCGGCGCATATATCGTCCACGTCGCCCTGCTCACTTTGTTTCTTGGTCATTTTGTAGCGCTGCAAACTGGGTTCGACGCGGATGTTCGCATGGTACCCGGAGAAGCGACTGATCAGATCCAATTGATCCAATTTAACCTGGACAAGAAGGAAAAATTCAATGTTCAACTGCCTTTCTCGATGGAGTGCACTGATATTCAACAGAAATTGATCGATCCGAATGGATCTATCGACGTTACGAATACTTTAGATTGGCGAACTCAAATGAAGATCAGCGACCCTGAGTATGGGGAGATGGTCGCCGATATCAGTATGAACAAACCGCTGAGCTATCGCGGCTATCGTTTTTTCCAAGCGCAGACGATACCGGTTGGGAACGCCCGGAATATTACGC
>JBAUGL010000132.1:0-34801 GCA_049679665.1 Pyrinomonadaceae bacterium
GTTTCGCTTCTCAAAGACGGCGACCGCGTTGTTGGTTGTCTCGCCTACGAACGCGAGCACGGCCGTTTTCGCATCTTCAAGGCAAAGGCGGTCATTCTCGCGACGGGCGGCATCGGGCGGGCGTACAAGATCACTAGCAACAGTTGGGAAGGGACGGGCGACGGCCACGCGCTCGCTTATGACGCAGGGGCCGAGTTGATCGACATGGAATTCATTCAGTTCCACCCGACCGGAATGGTTTGGCCGCCGAGCGTTCGTGGGATTCTTGTTACGGAAGGCGTCCGCGGCGAGGGGGGAATTTTGACCAACAGCGAAGGCCGCCGCTTTATGTTCGACGACATCCCCGACAATTACAAAGATCAAACGTCGGACACCGAAGAAGAAGGCTGGCGCTACGTAACCGGTGATAAGAACGCCCGCCGTCCGCCCGAACTCTTGACACGCGACCACGTCGCTCGCTGCATCGTCCGCGAGGTCAAAGCAGGACGCGGCTCACCGCACGGCGGCGTTTTTCTCGACATTGCCTGGATCAAGGAAAAGATATCGAACGCACCTGAGCATATAAAGAAGAAACTGCCGTCGATGTATCACCAGTTCAAACAGCTTGCGAACCTCGACATCACGACCGAGGCGATGGAGGTTGGCCCGACGACGCATTACGTCATGGGCGGAGTCCGCGTCGATGCCGACACACAGGCCTCGACCGTGCCAGGACTTTTTGCGGCCGGCGAATGCGCCGCTGGTATCAATGGTGCAAATCGCCTCGGCGGAAATTCGCTGTCGGATCTGATCGTTTTCGGTAAGCGTGCCGGAGAATATGCGGCCATATTTGCACAGGAGAACGGACAGGGCACCGTCGATATTACCGAGATCGAGCGGCTTACGAAGGCAACGCTCGAACCCTTCGAACGCGAAGGCGGCGAAAATCCCTACACCATCCAGCACGATCTGCAGGAAATGATGCAGGAACTCGTCGGCATCGTCCGCACCGAAGATGAAATGGTCCAGGCGCTCGACGGCATCGGGAAACTCAAGCAGCGTGCCGCGAATACGCTTGTGCCCGGCAACATCGACTTCAACCCCGGCTGGCACACGGCGCTCGACCTGCACAACCTGCTTGTCGTCTCCGAGGCCATCGCTCGCGCCGCCATCGAACGCAAAGAAAGCCGCGGCGGACAGTATCGAGAAGATTATCCGGCGAAGGATCCGGAATTTGCAAAGTTCAATTTTTCGCTCAAGAAAACAGGTGATGGTGGGATGGAGATCGCAAGAATCCCGATTCCAGAAATGCCGGATGATTTAAAACAAATTATCGAGGAGATGGGTTAAATGGAGCGCGGACGCCCACGTCCGCAATGAGTGCGAAGCACGAAAGGTATTTTACGCCGCACGCGGCGTTTGCGGACGAGGGCGTCCGCGTTCCCTATGAAAGCAATATTCAGTATTAGACGGGGCGGGCCGACAGGCGGCGAGATGGTCGATTACCAAACTGAGGTGACCGAAGGCATGGTCGTGCTCGACGCAGTGCATCAGATACAGGCCGAGTCGGCGGGCGATCTTGCCTGCCGATGGAACTGCAAGGCCGGTAAGTGCGGCTCGTGTTCAGCCGAGATCAACGGAATGCCGAAGCTTATGTGCATGACGCGGCTCGATACGATCGATATTACACGGCCCGTCACGATCGAACCGATGCGCGCCTTTCCGCCGGTAAAAGACCTGATCGCGGACGTTTCGTGGAATTACGAAGTAAAAAAACGGATCAAGAAATTCAAACCGCGTCCGCCCGACGCCTCTGACGGAACGTGGCGAATGCAGCAGGAAGACATCGACCGCGTACAGGAATTCAGAAAATGCATTGAATGTTTTCTTTGTCAGGACGTGTGCCACGTGTTGCGGGACCACGAAAAACACGAGGAATTCATCGGCCCACGTTTTCTCGTATTCGTCGCCGCGCTCGAGATGCATCCACTTGATACCGAAAACCGCACCCAAGAGCTAAAGGATGCTCACGGCATCGGGTACTGCAACATCACAAAATGTTGCACAAATGTGTGCCCTGAGCATATTACGATAACTGACAATGCCATCATTCCGTTAAAGGAACGCGTCGTTGATGAGCACTACGACCCGATTGCGAAATTATTAAAATTATTTAGGAGTCGAAAGGGTTAAATCGATGTTTGAACTAAAACCATTGTCCCCCGAAGCGGTTCCGGCGGCGCTCGAGAAGGCGAAACATTATCGCCTGCTGAACGAACCCGGCGCGGCCGAGAGTATCTGTCTCGACGTGCTCGCCGTCCAGCCCGATAACCAGGAGGCCCTCGTTGCGATCGTACTCGCGATGAGCGATCGTTTCTCACGTGATTATGTTATCGGTGACACTCGCATCCAGCACTACGTTTCGCAGATCGAAGGTGAATATGAGCGTGCGTATTACACCGGCATCACCTATGAGCGGCGGGCGAAGGCCGTGCTCGATAAGGGCGGTCTCAATGCGTTCGAATTCTGCCGGCAGGCGATGGATTGGTTCGAAAAGGCCGAGACCTTACGACCCGCCGGAAATGATGATGCTGTCCTGCGCTGGAATCAGTGTGCGCGCATTATCGCGGCGAACAACCTCGCCCCGCGAACGATGGCCAACGATTTCCTTGAATAGCGAACCATCATCACGCAAATGAATTCGTTGTTGGCGCAAGTGCATTCCATTTGGTTTTGAATCCGCTTGTGTTATATTTTCGAGTTAGTACTAAGATCTACAAAATCTCTTACAATCCAAGAAAGAATACGACGGCAAGGAGAATTTTTTATGGCAGCAAAATTTGAGTTGAAGACCGGAAAGACCGGCAAATTCCATTTTAATCTGAAAGCCGGCAACGGGCAGGTCATCCTCACCAGTGAGAGGTATGAAACACGCAAGGCCGCGGAAAACGGAATCGAATCAGTTAAGAAAAACTCCGCTAACGACGGACGGTTCGAGCGAAAGAAAGCGAAAGACGGTTCACCTTTTTTTACCCTAAAAGCCGCCAACGGAGAACCGATCGGCAAAAGCGAGATGTATAAGTCGACTTCATCAATGGAAAACGGTATCGCATCGGTCAAGACCAACGCGCCGAAAGCCCGAACCGTCGACGCATAGTCGGTTTATCCCGAACTTTAGCTTTGCTTAGCCCAAGCCCAGGCGTGGGCTTTTTAATTTTGGAAATATGAATGAACAAAGAACAAGGTTGGGAGTCGAAGTTCTACTAAACGAACGCGTCGGTCAACTGCGCGGCCAGCGCATTGGCCTTGTCTGCAATCAAGCGTCGATCCTCCCTGATTTTTCGCATGTTGCCGATGTGTTCGGAGGCAGAACGGAATTCAAGCTCACAACTCTTTTTGGCCCGCAACACGGCATTCGCGGCGACGTGCAGGACAATATGATCGAAACCGCTCACTCGATCGATGAGAAAACCGGCTTGCCTGTTTACTCGCTTTACAGCGAAACGCGTGAGCCGACCGAGGAAATGCTTGCCAACCTGGACGCGATCGTTTTTGACATGCAGGATGTTGGTTGCCGCATCTACACGTTCGTTTACACGATGGCAAACTGCATGCGCGCTGCGAAAATGTTCGGCAAAAAGGTAATTGTCTGTGACCGCCCGAATCCGATCAATGGCGTTGCTGTCGAAGGCAGCGTTACCGAAACCGAATTTACATCGTTTGTCGGCCAGTTCGAAATTCCAACACGACACGGAATGACCTGCGGCGAACTTGCATGCCTTTTCAATGATCATTTCGGAATTGGCTGCGATCTCGAGGTCGTCCGAATGGAAGGTTGGCGCCGGGAGATGTGGTTTGAGGATACGCGCTTGCCGTGGGTGCTGCCGTCACCGAATATCCCGACGGTCGATACTTGCGTAGTTTTCCCTGCGACTGTCCACGTCGAAGGCACGGAACTGTCCGAAGGCCGAGGAACGACCAAGCCCTTCGAACTAAACGGTGCCCCATTCATCGATCCGAACGCGTGGGTTGCCGAACTCGAAAAATACAATTTCGCGGGCGTCGCCTTTCGACAAGCATTCTTCCGCCCGACGTTTCAAAAATGGGCGGAAAAAACCTGCGGCGGTGTCCAGATCCACGTTACTGACCGCCGCGTTTTCACTCCCGTCATCGTCGGCATCGCTATGATCAAGACAGCGTACGATCTGTACACCGAACACTTCCAGTGGAAACAAACGGCTTACGAATACGTCTTCGATAAGAACCCTTTTGATGTGGTTTCAGGGACAGACAAGATCCGCAAAGGAATCGAAAGCGGTCTGACGCTCAGCGAGATCGAGGATTCGTGGATCGAGGAATTGACTAAGTTTGATCGAACGAGAAAGGGCTTCATGCTTTATTGACGGGCTATCGTTTCCGCAATTCCTGGAGCACCTTTTCCCCCCTCGCCGACAAGCGATATCCCGGCCGCAGGCTCTCGGTCAGCCCGAGCGCTTTCAGCTTACGGACCATCGGCTTAAATGTGCGTTTTTCGAGCCCGACAGACTTTGCCAGAATAACGGCGTGCGTGTTCGGCTCGTCATGGATCATTTCGAGATATTGTCGCGTCCATGGCCCGCGAATGCTTGATCTATCCATCTTAGACAGATCAGCAAGTACGGATCCGAGCTCTTCTCCAGTCAGATTCGCATTCTCGCGTAAGGCTATTCGCGGATCCTCGCCCGAGTATTGCACCTTTATCCGATAGATCTCGCCTTCGCCATCGTATATCGCCCCAAGCAGTTCGTCCCGAGATAAAAATCCGGCTCGTGCGGCGTCATCCGCCGTAATTTCCGCCTTCGTAACAGTCTCGATCGAATCGATTGCGAGTACGCCTTTCTTCGTCATCTGCGTACCGCCCGCCTTCACGCTTGGGCGCTTCCAACGCCGGAATATGATTGATACTTCACCGGCGACTATCCTTTCCAGAACTTCGCTTTTTAGAAGCATTTCAAACCCCTCCCGAGATCTCAGCGTTAAAACCAGCTGCTTTTCCTACTCCGTGTTGATCCGCCGAAGATACCGCCGAGAATTCCGCGGGTGATCTCACGCGCTATCGATGTGCCGGTCGAGCGGGCTGCGCTCTTGATAAACGATGTAACGACACTGTCGCTTCGGCTGCCGCTGCCGCGGGCGGCTTTAGCTTCTTCGTTGGCGGCCGCCTCGGCGGCCTCAGTTTCAGCAACTTGTTCAACACGCTCGGCCGTTTTCTTTGCCAAGATCTCAAACGCTGATTCGCGATCGACGTCTTGTTCATACTGTCCGGCCACGATCGACGAACTCAATAAACCGGCCCGCTGTTCCGGCGTTATCGGGCCAATTTGGCTGACTGGCGGAACGACAAATGCTCGATTGACGACCGCAGGTATGCCCTTTTCATCGAGCATCGAGATCAGAACCTCACCGACGCCGAGTTCAGTGATCGTCTGAACAACGTCCAACTCGGGGTTCACTCGGAACGATTTAGCTGCAACTTTGACCGCTTCCTGTTCCTTCGGTGTATAGGCGCGAAGTGCGTGCTGTACACGATTTCCTAGCTGAGCGAGGACCTTGTCGGGGATATCCGCCGGGCTTTGAGTTACAAAATAAACCCCGACCCCCTTCGATCGGATCAGCCTGACTACCTGTTCGATCTTTTCCACAAGCGCGCCAGGAGCATCGGAAAAGAGCAAATGGGCCTCGTCGAAAATGAAAACGAGTTTTGGTTTTTCGAGATCGCCCGCTTCCGGCAGGTTCTCGAACAATTCCGACAATATCCACAGCAGAAAGGTCGAGTAAACTTTCGGAGAATTGATCAGATCATCAGCCGCGAGAAGATTGAGCACACCCTTCCCGTCAATCGTCTGCATAAAATCATTAAGCTTTACTGCCGGCTCGCCAAAAAACTGTTCGCCCTGCTGTTGTTCGAGCGTCAAAAGGCCGCGAAGTATGGCGCCAACCGTCGCTTTTGAAACATTCCCGTATTTTAGGGTAAGTTCGCTGGCATTTTCCCCAATATGCTGGAGCAGCGACTGCAGATCCTTCAGATCAAGTAACAATAAGCCGCTTTCATCCGCCTCTTTGAACGCGACGGTCAACACGCCTTCCTGCGTATCGTTAAGCTGCAAAAGCCGAGACAGCAGCAGCGGGCCCATCTCGGATATCGTAGCCCGAAGTGGATGTCCCTGTTTTCCGAATACGTCCCAAAGCGTGACCGGGCTGCCAACGAAATTGACATTCTCGAATCCTAATTGCGTCAGACGTTCGAGGATCTTCGGATGATTGCCGCCCGCCTGACTTATCCCCGTCAGGTCGCCCTTAATGTCGGCCAAAAACACCGGCACTCCCCGTTCACTAAAACCTTCGGCGATCCGCTGCAAAGTCACAGTTTTTCCGGTTCCGGTCGCGCCCGTTATCACGCCGTGACGATTGGACATGTTCATTAGCAGCTTGAATTCAGCGGCATCTTTCTTAGCTACGAGAATTGGTTCAGTCATAAGATTTTCCGTTGGTATCTACCGTTTAAGCTTTCGCCTCTTTCGATTCATCGCGTGGTTTGTCGCAATTGAACATCCAGTTTACTCCGAATTTATCGGTCAGCATTCCAAAACGTTCGGCCCAAAAGGTTTCCTGCATCGGCATTGTAACACTGCCGCCATCAGCCATCTTGTTGAACATAGACTCGGCGGCAGCGACATCCGAGCCGCCAATTGCGAGAGAAATATTACTTCCGGTAGCGGCAGGTTGTCCTCCGTGCATATTGTCACATGCCATAACGTGCGAATCTCCTATCTTCAGCGTGCAATGCAGGATCTTATCGCCCGCGCCTTCACTGGCCATCGGCGAGCCTTCGTATCGCTCCATATAGAGCACTTCTCCGTTGAGATTCTCCTTATAGAAATTAATCGCGTCTTCGCAATTTCCTTCAAATGTAATATATGGCGTTACTCCTAACATTTTCTGATCTCCTTTATTTACTTATTTTACGTCGTATTTCAAGTGTTACGCTTTATCCGCAAGCTTTACCGACCGGTACAGCGAAAGTCGGATTTGTCCGGGTGCTATGCTCCTTATTATATACGATTTTCGCTCGTGTATATAGCCTGCATTTGAGGAGTTCCCCAGGGGTATCCTGCCGTCATAAGTTCTGTACCACGATCTCGCGTTCTCGGGGTCCGTCGAATTCGCACAGATATATTGCCTGCCATCGCCCGAGCAGAAGCTCGTGATCTTGGAATGGAACCATTACGCTCGATCCGACAAATAGTGACTTGATGTGAGCGTCCGAATTCGGCTCAAAGTGCCGAAAGTTTTGACCAGTTTGCGGGACGAGCTTTTTCAAAAACGAAAGGATGTCGAATTGAACGTCAGGGTCCTCATTTTCGTTGATCGTGAGGCCGCACGTCGTATGTCGGACGTAAACAAGAACCACTCCATCTTCTTTCTCACTTGTCTGCACGATCGATTCGACGCCGCGAGTGATATCGATCATCTCCTCACGCTGATCGGCGGTAATACGAATCTTTTCCATACAAATGTATTATCACAGAGAAAGGATCAGAGCACCATAATTTCCGCAAGCGGAACAGCCCGAAAGCAACATTCTGCCCCGCGATATTTGTTAAATCGCCGCAAGTATCCCATAATCAATAATTTTGAATATTTACTGCATTTTACATGAGTTTGCGCCCCAATTAAATTATGAGGTGTGGCGGAACTATAGATAAAACAATATGAATAACTACGTGATTTACTTAGCGCCCGTATTAGGGATTTTAGGATTGCTGGTCATGGCATTTAAGTCGGCTTGGGTTAGTAAGCAGGATGCCGGCGACGCGAAAATGCAGGAACTTGCAGGCCACATAGCCGACGGAGCAATGGCATTCTTGAAGGCAGAATGGAAGGTACTAAGCATATTTGTTTTATTCACCGCAGCATTATTGGCCTATTCCGGAACGATCCATGAGATCGGCGGCCGAGAAATTCACTCCAGCTGGGTGATCTCTATTGCATTTATTGTTGGCGCGGTGTTTTCTGCCACAGCCGGTTTTATTGGCATGAAGGTCGCGACCAAAGCAAACGTCCGCACAACCCAAGCAGCGCGAACAAGTCTAAAGCAAGCGCTGAAAGTGTCTTTCACCGGCGGAACCGTAATGGGACTTGGCGTCGCGGGTCTGGCGGTTTTGGGTTTGGGAGGTTTGTTCATTATATTCCTTTCCGTATTTGCGGAACTGGGCGAAAATCAGGTAAGGACGGCGATCGAGGTGTTGACAGGTTTTTCGTTGGGAGCTGAATCGATCGCATTATTCTCACGTGTCGGCGGCGGTATCTATACAAAAGCAGCTGATGTTGGAGCTGACCTCGTTGGCAAAGTAGAAGCAGGAATTCCAGAAGATGATGTTCGTAATCCGGCCACCATTGCGGATAACGTAGGCGACAACGTAGGTGACGTGGCCGGTATGGGAGCCGATCTTTTCGGTTCATACGTTGCGACTATTCTGGCAACGATGGTCCTAGGACAGGAGATCAAGGTGAACGATGCTTTGGGCGGTATGTCGCCGATACTTCTTCCGATGGTGATCTGCGGTTTGGGAATTGTCTTCTCTATCGTTGGAACCTGGTTCGTTAGGATTAAGGATGACAAATCAAGCGTTCAAAATGCATTGAACCTGGGAAACTGGGCTTCAATGTTACTGACAGTGGCCGCTGCTTACTTTGTTGTAATGTGGATGCTCCCTGATGGCCCGATCACATCGCGTGCGGCTACTTTCAATAAAATGGGCGTTTTCTGGGCGATCGTGGTAGGTACCGTCGTAGGGGCGATCATGAGTGTCGTTACGGAATACTACACGGCGATGGGGAAAAAGCCGGTGCTCTCGATCGTTCAGCAATCATCGACCGGACACGCCACCAACATCATCGGCGGGTTGGCCGTGGGCATGAAATCGACCGTTATTCCAATTTTAACATTGGCCGGCGGCATCATGGCTTCCTATTATTTTGCAGGATTGTATGGTGTCGCGATCGCGGCCGCCGGAATGATGGCGACAACTGCGATGCAGCTGGCGATCGATGCCTTCGGGCCGATCGCGGATAACGCCGGCGGTATTGCTGAGATGAGCCAGTTGCCCCCCGAAGTGCGCGAACGTACAGACAATCTGGACGCCGTTGGCAACACCACCGCGGCAACAGGTAAAGGCTTTGCTATCGCATCAGCTGCCCTTACATCACTGGCATTGTTTGCGGCCTTCGTCGGCATCGCAGGGATCGACAAGATCGATATTTACAAAGCTAATGTTTTGGCCGGTTTATTTGTCGGCGGAATGATCCCGTTTATCTTTTCAGCTTTATGTATTCAGGCAGTGGGTCGCGCCGCGATGGATATGGTTCAGGAAGTCCGCCGCCAGTTCCGCGAAATTCCGGGCATTATGGAGTACAAAGCGCAGCCTGAATACGAAAAATGCGTGGCCATCTCTACCAAAGCATCGCTGCGTGAAATGATGATGCCCGGCGCAATTGCTTTGATCACTCCCGTGATCGTCGGGTTTACATTCGGCCCTGAAGTTTTAGGAGGCCTGCTGGCAGGCGTTACCGTATGCGGCGTACTCATGGGAATTTTTCAGTCAAACGCCGGCGGCGCTTGGGACAATGCAAAGAAGTCGTTTGAGAAGGGAGTATCGATCAACGGCGAAATGCACTACAAAAAGAGCGAACCGCACAAAGCATCCGTCACCGGTGACACAGTGGGCGATCCGTTCAAAGATACCTCCGGCCCTTCAATGAATATCCTTATCAAGCTGATGTCGATCGTTTCTCTGGTGATTGCGCCCTACATAGCCGGGATCGGACAGTAACCTATATATCCGCTCTATTAGGCAAAAGGATGTGAATCAATGATTCGCATCCTTTTTTCTTTGGACGAAGCCGGATGTGATAGATACCGTTGACAGCAGAATGGAATTCCTCGAAGCCCGAACAATAAACGACTCAGTGTTAGTTGAATCGTTCGTTAAGAATGACCATTTTTCTACAACAATCAAGGGGTTGTTCACCGATATTTTCCCGACTTTCTCATTCGCTTTAAGAACGGTAAGTATCTAGTGCTCGAAACAAAGGGTTTTGACCGAGAGAAAGACAAAACAAAACGCTCATTCCTCGACGGGTGGTGCAAGGCCGTAAATCAACACGGTGGGTTCGGAAAATGGAGGCGGGCGGTTTCCTTCGATCCAAACGACCTCAATAAGATACTTCTGGATAACTCGGAAGGCTAGTTCGAGCAAAAACTTGATACGATTTTTCTATGTGTATTCGTAGTCAGGTGGGCTGCGAATCCGGGCTTGGGCGGTTTGTAGAATTGTAGTGATAGAGTAGAAATGTGCGGCTTGTCGCCGCAAAAAAAACATATATACGATTATGCTGACAAAATCGAAATACGTGCAGTTTCTTAGATGCCCCAACGAATATTGGCTCAAGGAATCCGAACCGGAGCTTTTTAAGCGAGAAAGAACGGTCCACGACCGGCATCTGCGCGAGCAGGGGTATGAGGTGCAGAAACTAGTGCGCAAAATGAGCGTGTTTCAACTCGATCCGGCGTTTTACACGGTTGAGTTCGAACAAAGGTTTGAAGCTGCTGGGATGCTTTCGGAGGCCGATGTGTCAGTCACCGACCAGCAGACGGGCGACATCGCCTTATATGAGATCAAGTCCGCGGCAAGTGTAAAAAACGACCACTACATCGACCTTGCTTTTCAGAAGGCAGTCGCCGAGGCAATGGGGCTTACAGTCTCAAAAACGTACGTCATCACCGTAAACAATAGATATCTGCCTAATGGACGAGATCTGGACGCCGATATGCTGTTTAACGTCACAGACGTTAGCGAAGAGGTCGCAGCGCTTTCCGCCGACACACTTCAGAACATCGCGCGGGCGTTTGAGTTTTTAGAGACGGTGCCTGTCCCCGCCCTCACCGATTTCTGCAAATCGAAAGTGGAATGTGCGTTTATTCAAAAGCATTTTCCGGATATCCCCGCCTACAACGTTTTCCAGGTCAGCCGTCTCGGCGATAAAAAGCTCAATGCTCTGCTCGGTGACGGCATAGTCGATATCCGGCATATCCCCGATGATTTCAAGCTCTCCGAAATTCAGCGAATTCAAGTCGATGCAGCGCGTACGGGTGTGCCGTACATCGAGAGAGATCTCATCGCTTCGGAGCTAAGCAGCCTGGAATATCCGCTAAATTTTCTCGATTATGAAACTTTTTCTTACGCCCTGCCGATTTTCGCGGACGTCGCGCCCTATCAAAAGATGGTGTTTCAGTATTCGCTGCACACGATCGATGTTCCAGGGGCAAAACCGCGGCATTCTGGACATATCGCGAAAAATGATGGAAGCCATCCGGCCGGCGAAGTTGCCGGGCGCCTGCACAACGCAATGAAGGGAGGCATCGGGACGGTGATTGTCTGGAACCAGAAATTCGAAAAGAGCTGTAATAGGGATTTGGGCCGAATGTTTCCGGAATTTGCAGATTTCTATGACGAAGTGAATGAACACATTTTCGATCTTGCGACCATCTTCGAGAAGCAATGGTATGTACATCACGAATTCCGGGGAAAAACCTCTATAAAAAAGATCCTGCCGGTCCTCGTTCCTGAACGGTCGTACAAGGATATGAATATCGCCGATGGGAAGTCCGCGCCGGTACGCTGGTACCACATGGCGACGGGGCGCTTAGACGCCGAGGAGTCTCAAACCGTGTACAACGATCTTTGGGAGTATTGCCACCTCGACACACTCGCTATGGTTGAGATCTACAATCGATTGATGGTTCTTTGACCTTGGCGAAACTCTGCGAACGCTATTCCGAGATATCGGGGCATACGTTTTCGATCGTCAACCGGGCCAATCCTACCTTTTAACCCGCCGAAATGGAGTTCCAAAGCATTCCAAAATTCTTAAGCCTCCAAAAAAATAGCTTGCGTTTATTTTGTTTTATGTTATTCTAGCCTGCCTTTGTGAGAATAGATACAACAAGTTACTTGCTAAACATTCAACTTGTACATTAACTCTTCGGACGATCTTAAGCTGTTATTCCCTACGCGTCCGTCCCCATAAAATCATATGTCATCTGTAAGCGGCGGAACTGATATCGATTACTGCGAGGCTGCAAATCGGCCGCGGGTCGAAGGAAAAAGCCTGATCGTCGACAACTCTGCATTTTTTGTTCGCGGTGTAACCTACGGGACATTTAGGCCGAACGACGATGCCGAGAATTTTCCGTCTGCCGAAATTGTCGAACGTGATTTCGAAATGATGTCGTCATTTGGCATTAATGCCGTTCGAACCTATACCGTACCGCCCATCTCGCTGTTGGATTGCGCGAAAAATCACGGTTTAAGGGTGCTGATCGGAATACCTTGGGAACAACACATTTCATTCCTCGACGACAAAGCCCGGATCCGTCGCATCGAACGCGAGGTTTATGAGGCCGTTCGGTCATTTGCAAACCATCCAGCCATTCTCGCTTACACCCTTGGCAACGAAATACCCGGCACGGTAGTCCGGTGGTATGGCCATAAGCGGATAGAGAATTTTTTACGGCGCCTATACCGCGCTGGCAAGGAAGCAGATCCGTCGGGCCTTTTTACATATGTGAATTTCCCGACAACTGAATACCTTGATACATCGTTTACTGATTTCGACTGCTTCAATGTCTACCTCGAGGAAAAAGAAAATCTCGAAAAGTATTTAACCCGGCTCCATAACATCTCCGGGGACCGTCCGCTCGTAATGGCCGAGATCGGTCTCGATAGCCAGCGAAATGGGAAAAGGAAACAAGCAGAAGCGCTTGGTTGGCAGATCAGTTCGGTATTTTCAAGCGGATGCGCTGGCGCCTTTGTTTTCGCGTGGACAGACGAATGGTGGCGCAGCGGGCAAGACATCGAAGACTGGGATTTCGGCTTGACGAGCCGTGACCGTGAACCCAAGGAAGCCCTGTACACAGTATCAAAGGCTTTTGACGGTTCACCGTTCCCATCTGCGGATGGCCCAATGATCTCCGTCGTTGTTTGCAGTTATAACGGCTCGAAAACTATCAGAGACTGCCTCGAGGCGCTCAGCGTCACTAGATACAACAATTTTGAAGTTCTAGTGGTGAACGATGGCTCGACCGACGGACTTGCAGATATAGTGGCGGAGTATCCGGTACGCCTCATTAGCACGCCGAATCGTGGTTTGAGCAGTGCGCGCAATACGGGTATGGCGATGGCCTACGGCGAGATCGTTGCCTACATCGATGATGATGCGTATCCGGACCCATATTGGCTGCAGTATGTCGCACACGCTTTTTCAACGTCGGATCATGCCGGGATCGGCGGGCCGAATATTCCACCGCCGGGACAAGGATTGGTAGCGGACTCGGTCGCAAACGCGCCGGGCGGCCCCCTCCACGTACTCGCCACGGACGAAATAGCTGAACACATACCGGGCTGCAACATGGCATTTCGCCGTAGCGCTCTGCTTGACGTTGGGGGCTGCGACCCGCAGTTTCGAAGCGCCGGCGACGACGTGGATCTGTGCTGGAGAATTCAGGACGCCGGCTACACCATCGGGTTCCATCCCTCGGCGGTCGTCTGGCATCACCGCAGAAATACCGTTCGCGGTTATTGGAAACAACAACAGGGCTATGGAAAAGCGGAAGCTTTGCTTGAGAAAAAATGGCCACAGAAATATAACAGTCTCGGCCACGTTTCCTGGGGCGGACGTATTTACGGGCAAGGTCAAACGAGAAGCCTGCGGTTCAAAAAACCGAGGATCTTTCACGGCGTTTGGGGACAGGCGCCTTTCCAATCCGTCTATCAGCAGGCACCGGGCTCATTTTCATCAATACTTCTAATGCCGGAGTGGCACCTTCTAACGATAGTTCTTGGCATTGCGGCTGCCTCCGGACTCTACTGGAAACCAATGCTGGCCGCATTTCCTGCTTTCTTCATCGCTGTTGCGACCATACTGATCCAGATAGGGATAAGCGCCGGCAAGGCAAAGTATTCGACGGCGCCTCGCGGCATGACGGAGAGAGGGACAAGATTGATCTTGACCGCCGTACTTCACGGGATCCAGCCGCTAGCGCGGCTAATCGGCCGCATGAGTTTGGGACTTACGCCGCTGCGCAGTGGGGGATCGGACAAGATCCGCGCGCGATATTTTATCCCGAAAACGCACATGTCCGAGCATTGGTCGGAAATCTGGAGATCTGGCGATGAATGGCTGCAGATGCTGCGAGATAACCTGCACAAACTGCGTATCCGGGTTCGCTCAGGCGACGAATTCGATCGATATGACCTGGAAGCGAAGGCCGGATTCTTCGGAGCGTCTCGTGCGATCGTATTGGTCGAGGACCACGGGGCGGAAAATCAACTTGTCAGGATGCGCACTGTTCCGCGATTAACAGTTGCGGCTGTATCATCGATCATTTTGATGTCGTCATTGACCGCGATCGCACTGGCTTTCGATCTATTTTTCATCGCGATCATCTTAACTGCCCTGTCCCTGTATACCGCTTTTGCTGCGGTTCGGGAAATGGCAAGATCTGCGGGCAATTTTGCGATTGCGTTTGATTCCCTTATCGCTGAACGGAAAACTGTATTCGAAGAAACGGCAGATTTGCCGCACGTTCCCGTCGTCGAGCAAAGGGTCCGGTTTGAGTCAGCTGCCAATGGAAACGGTCACCGAACTGATATGAATATAAAAACCAATGCGCTGGCGACGAGACGCGCTTCGGACGACCACGTTCAAATTTAATCCGTATGCGGTCAGGTTTGATTCGAAACATTTTTACGTATTTGCGGCCTTACCGGCTGCAGTTTGCTGCTGCCGTCGCACAAGTGTTCTTGATCGTGGCTGCCGAATTGCTGAAGCCATGGCCGATCAAGATCGTGATCGACAATGTTCTTGGGGGCCAGGACTTGGAATGGCGGTTCGCCTCAAACATGTCTGACACGGGACTGCTCGCTGCATGCTGTTTCGCTTTGGTGGCGATCTATTTGTTCCTCGGTATTAACAATGTCCTTAGCAACCATTTGACCGTCCGAATCGGTCAGGGAATGGTCAAAGATCTGCGTCGCAGGCTGTATGACCACATCCAACGTCTCTCGCTTGCGTTTCACAGCCGGCGAGAGGTTGGTGATCTCATCCACCGTATCACGGCAGACACATACTCGATTCAGACCCTGACAATGAACGGGATATTCCCCATTCTAACCTCGGTGGTCCTCCTTATAGGGATGTCGGTCATAATGCTGCAGCTCGATTGGATGTTAACCCTTATGGCGCTAGCCGTTTGCCCGATCTTGTTCGCCGCAATTTCAGCAATGAGCTCACGCATAAACAAAGCCGCGACCGACGTGCGCGAACGCGAGAGCGCCATATATTCACTGGTTCAGCGTTCGATGTCCGCGATACGGGTGGTTCAGGCGTTCACGCGCGAAGCCGAAGAAAATCACCGGTTCGTAAAAGCCAGCGGTGCAAGCCTCTCAGCAAGCCTGCGGCTTTATGATCTCCAATCGGTTTATACGGGGGTTGTTAACATTACGATCGCGCTCGGCACGGCAGCGGTCGTATGGATCGGCGCAAGGCACGTGATGGACGGGTCACTGAGCGTGGGTGACCTGTTGATATTCACGGCATACCTTGCATCACTCTACGGCCCGATCAATACGATAAGTCAGACATTGGGTCTGATAGAAGGAAGCAAGGCGGGACTTGTCCGTGTTCAGGAGATCCTTTCGGTTGAGAATGACCTGCCTGATGGCAAGCGAAAGATCGAACACGGAGCAATAAGTGGAGAAATAACTTTTGAACGGATCACTTTTGGTTACGAAGCGGGAAGCCCAGTGCTGGATGAACTTTCGGTCAAGATCCTGCCCGGCCAAACTGCAGCGATCGTGGGGGAGAGCGGAGCAGGGAAATCGACACTAATGGCTTTGCTTCCGCGGTTCTACGACCCGCAGGCAGGCCGGATCCTGATCGACGGTACTGACGTGAAGGAATTTACGCTTGAATCGCTCCGCCAACAGATAGCGATGGTGCTCCAGCCGCCGGTCGTTTTTCCGCTTTCGATCCGTGACAACATTGCTTATGGACGTATCGAAGCGCCGTTTCCCGATGTACAGCGCGCTGCAGACCTGGCACGGATCCATGACCGTATCCTTGAGCTGCCTGACGGGTACGATACGGTCGTCGGTGAAAATGGATTGACGCTGTCTGAAGGCGAACAGCAGCGGCTTACGATAGCTCGAGCAATATTACGAGATTCGCCAATTCTCATAATGGACGAACCGACTTCTTCGATTGATGTCGGGACCGAAGCGATGATAATGCAGGGCTTTGACGAATTGAGAAAGAATAGGACGACCTTCATGATCGCACATCGGTTATCAACCGTTAGAAAAGCCGACGTCATATTGGTAATGCGCCATGGCCGGATCGTTGAAAAGGGTTCGTTCGACGAGCTGATGGAGCGACGAGAAATATTCGCATCGTTATACGAAATGCAGTACAGCGGGCAAATTCGCCGATCGGAACAAGGGGGATCTGTGACAGCGGAGCGCAGAGTCGAACTGTGATGAAAAATTTAATCATTTTGCTTACATTCGCCTTTATTCCGCCTCACCTGTTTGGGCAGCAAGAGACGGCGGCTAGTATTAATAGCGACGTCACAACACGCGGCCGAATTGTGGTGGGTTCACGGTCTGTGACGACTAAAAAGGCAGAAGCGTTCATCCCGGCCGCCAAGTCCCGTGAAGTAGGAATCCCCGAGGTCAGCTCAACGATCACCATCGACGGGCGTCCAAACGAAGAGGCTTGGAAGTCGGCCGCCGTTTTTCGGGATTTTTACCAAACGAGTCCGGGCGACAACACGGCTCCGACGTATCAAACCGAGGCTTATCTTACGTACGACGAAAACAATCTTTACATTGCTTTCAAGTGCTGGGACGATCCCGCTAAGATACGCGTTACGGTAGCGAAACGCGACGGAATATTTGGCGAAGATAACGTACGGATCTGGCTTGATACGTACAACGACCGCCGACGAGCTTACGTGCTTGCCTTTAACCCGTTTGGTATCCAGCAGGACGGGATCTACACGGAAGGTCAGGGGACCGATTTTCTTGTTGACGTTGTGATGGAATCGCGAGGTGCTATTGAGGATTGGGGCTGGTCAGTCGAGGCAAAGATACCATTCAGTTCGCTTCGATACACAGCCGGCAAAGATACACAGTGGGGATTTAACGCCGCCCGAAGCATCCCGCGTTTGAATGGCGAGCTTAACCAGTGGCTCCCTGACGACCGTAACGTTTCCGGCGTTTTGATCAAGCACGGTAAGATCTCGGGTTTAGACGAGATCAAGTTTGAACGCACGCTTGAAGTGATTCCCAGCATTACAATGTCGCAAGTCGGTGTTCGAAAGCGGACGCTGCCCGCGGGCAGCGGCGGATACCATCCAATATTTTATCCGATCGGCGCACAAGATCCCGGACGATTCGTAAATCTACCAATTCAGGGCGATTTTGGGATGAGCCTGAAGTACACTCTTTCGCCGAATATCACACTTGACGCGGCATTCAATCCGGATTTTGCTGAAATTGAAGCTGATTCCCCTGTAATAACAGCAAACAACCGGTTCCCGATCTTCCTCGAGGAAAAGCGGCCCGTCTTTCTTGAAGGAAAAGATATATTTGACACACCATTGCAGTCGTTTTATTCTCGCAATATTGTCGATCCGGACGCGGCTGCCAAACTAACCGGAAAAACAGGGGGCACATCATTTGGACTACTATTCGCAACGGACAACTCACCGGGCGACTACTCCGAGGACGAACGCAACGAATTAGCTTTGTGTCAATTGGCCCGAACAACGGATCCTGGCCAAAGCTGCCCGATCGAGGAATTTGTCGACGAAAATGCACTCTTTGGCGTCGCGCGGGTGAAAAAAGATTTGGGGGCTGAAAACTCCATTGGATTTTTCGCTGCCGCACGGACCTTTCCCCGCAACAGGAATTTTACAAGCGGATTCGACGGCGTATTTAAACTCGATCCGCAGACCGTAATGACGTTCCAGGTACTGGGAACGCACTCAAGAAAGTATTTTTACGACCCAATTGAAGACTTGAACAGCTACCGGACGGGTAACGGTTTCGGGTATTCCCTACGATTCGACCACAACACTGACACCCACGGCTGGTCAGCGGACGCTATCGGCCGTTCGAGCGATTACCGGGCCGATGCTGGATTTACCCACCGGACGGACACGAACGCGGTATCCTTCTCAAACCGTTTCAGCACGACGTCTGAGCCTGAGGCGACTCTGATACGGGCTAGTTGGTCACAATTTGGAAGGTATGTCTTCGATTGGAGTGGGCGAACACAAGGCGGATTGGTCGGTAATCACCTCCATTTTCACTTTAATGGAAATCTTTTCGTTTCGTCGGAAGCCGGATTGATGTTCGAAAGAATTTATGAAGACGAATTTGGACCTGCGCGCAGCGATTCATTGTCCGGCGCATTTTATGGCGATCCGACCAGATCGGCCGCCCAGCCATACCTTTTAGTAAACGTAAACAAAACGGTCAATGACAAAATATTTCTTTACGGTTCGCTAAATACAGTGGCAAATGCGTTTGATTATGATTTTGGGGCGGGAAATCGCTATCCGCGAACAAGCCCAGCGTTTACGAACTATCTGAGCGGCCCCGAATTTACAGAATATCTTCGACAGCTTTCAATTTACCAGTCGAACCCGACGTCGGTTCCGGTACCAATCTTGCCGGGGCCGCCGCCGCTTGATCCTGGCCCCGGTTTCCAACTGAGCCCGAACATCGGCGGGGAATACAAGCCGATCGGCCAATTTCGCATCTCGCTCGACTACACCAAGAGCCGGCTAACTCGGAACGACAACGATCAGGTTGCCTTCGATACGAATATATTCTCGCTGCGCTCGACATATCAGTTCTCGCGCTTCGTGTATACCCGTATGCGTATGGACTACGATTCGCTGCCGGGTAACACGACCGGGCAGTTTCTGTTCGGTTGGAACCCTAACCCCGGCACCGCGTTTTCAGCCGGCTATAATGACAATTTCAATTACAGAGGATACAGCCCGTTCACAAACCAGTTTGAACACGGTTTCGAAAGGAATCAGAGAACATTCTTTGTCCGTGCATCTTATCTTTTTCGCAAAAGTTTTCGGTAACTTCTTGCGCAGGCCCATAGGATAACTAGACAAACTTCCAGCACGTTTTCGACTGAGCTGAGAACCCTTCAAAGGTGGCGCCTCTAATATCAATATCCTTGTCCCGAAAACCGACACCGTGATCGCAGAATAGGTGCTTCCTTCAGTGCTAAAAAAAGTGTGCGACGCTCTTTCCCAGACCAAGGAGATACATTCCGACCGGCTGGCCATTTCGAGACGCACGATAAAACTCTTCGACCAGGTATCCCGCGGCCAGGGCCTCGGTGAAGCCTTTACGCGTTGCCTCGCGCCATCTCATCCCCAACTCGGGATCCTCACGCTGCAGAGTGTTGATGTCCCTCGGTATTTCCAACATCAGACGCTTACTACTGAGAATTTCTGGCGACCCGTTCCACAGAGGCGCGTCATTGGCACCTACCCCGACAAGTGACGCGATGCTTTCGAGATCGTAGCGCGAGTCTTTCTTTCTGCCGGCAGTTTCTAGTCGCTCGTGAACGCGGGGGCTATCGAGCATCCAGCTTACCCAGAGTCGATCGGTACCTATCCGATGAAGGGAACTCGATGTTGTCTCGCCGTAAAAGTTGACCTTGAATTGGTCGGCCAGGACGCCAAGCTTATTAAAGTTGAAATAAGCGTTCAAACTCTGTAAGGGATCGAAGGTCCAGTTCATCCGGGTGATGCCTTGCGCGAGAGCCCGTTCCCGCTGCGCTAACTTTAGTCTGTGGCCGATATCAAAGCCACGATACGACGGCTTGACCGCAAGCATGTGAGAATGGTGCACGGTTTCGCCATCTTCGCGGCCAATGAAACCGTAGGCAAAACCGACCAGGGTCGAGCCGGCAAACGCGCCGACGAGAATTCCGCCAACCTCCAGAGTGGCGGCAATAATTGTAAGAGGCGCGATGTCGCGATCGTCACACTCCCAAATCTCCTTCTGGAGCGTCTCAACAACGCGCATCTCCGAGATGAGATCTATATCCCGAAGAACGATGCTCGATATTTCAGGCGCAATGGACATCGCAGAAATAATGCTCTAATCCCTAACAAGAGTTCATTCGTTTTCAAAACTCAGGGCAACTCTTCGTTGGAATTCCTGGGTTCTCGGTACCAACGCGGCCCCGAGGCATATTCTCGATCGGTCGGCCTGAGCCGGGTCAGGGAACGCTTCGGATCGATATGTGCACATGCTACCTGGATGGCGTTGATCACGGCAGTAGGCGCGACATAGGAATTAAGAAATGATGGGCTGACGACCGATGCAATAACATGAGTGTCACAGTAGCGTGCTATTGGTGTTGTGTCGCTGTCCGTTATTCCAAAGGTCGCGACACCTTTCTTTCTGGCTTGCAGCACCGTCTCTACCGTGTCTCTGAGACATTGGCCAAAGCTGATCGCTATGAGCACGTCTTTCGGAGTTAGGACTTCGACCTTATGCTGCAGATTCCCTGTGCTCCCTGTCGGGGCCTCGGCATCGAACCCGAGCCCCAGGAGTCCGTATGCAAGGCAATGGGCTAGGGACGCGGCGAAATCTACGCCAACAACGAGAACGCGACGCGAACGCTTTATCAGCTTAGCCAGTTCGATAATGCGCTGTGAATCCAGATTCGCTTTTAGTGTGTTTATATTGTCCAAAGCCTTATCCAAGGTTTGATCGATGCGATCAGCCACGCTAAGATTCTCCCGAGTTGCAGCTTTAAGCGCTGCGTAAGGCGAGATACTTGCCACAAAATGCTGGCGAAGGTCGGATGCGAAGTCTGCATAGCTTTCGTAACCCATGACCCGGGTGGTACGCAGTATCGTACTTGCGTCGACGTTATAGCGTTTGGCGAGTTCACGGGAAGAAAGGAAACAGGTCTCATCTGCGGCGTCGAAGATGGCCCGGACCAATTGTCGGCGTCTTGGATTTAGGCGGGACTGTACCTGAGCGAAACGCACCTCAAGCGCTGATGACGGAGTCTTTCCGTCATCCCTAACCGGATCTGAAGGAATATTCGCCGCTTTCTTGTGTGAGCGCGAACTCTTCATTTCAGACCTCTGCCGCATCTTTTCATTACTTTTCGAATCTCTCAACTGTCTCTACATTAGAGGAAACATAATCGAGATCAACCGCGAATCCGAGCCCCGGTCCGCGGGGCACTTCCACTGTGCCGTCGCCAGCAACCGTCACTTCCGGAAAAATCACATCTTGAGCGAAGTAGCGAGAACTCGCCGAAATGTCTCCCGGGAGCGTAAAGCCCCGAAGGCTTGCAAGCGCAATGTTATGAGCTCGGCCGATGCCGGACTCAAGCATGCCACCGCACCATACCGGCACACCCTTCGAATAACAGAGATCGTGAATCGCCAGCGCCTGGGAGTATCCGCCCACTCGTCCGATCTTGATGTTGATCATCCGACAACTTTCCATGTAAATAGCCTGCTCGGCTCGCCTCAAGCCCGTGATACTTTCGTCTAAACAGATCGGTGTACTCAACTCCGATTGGAGCGTCGCGTGATCGATCAGATCGTCATGACCTAGAGGCTGTTCGATCATCAGCAGGTCAAACTCTTCGAGTGCGCTTAGATGTTCGCGGTCATGGATACTGTATGCGGCGTTGGCATCAACCGAAAGTAAAATGTCAGGATGCCGGCGCCGGACCTCGCGGACTATATCAATATCCCACCCGGGCTTGATCTTGAGTTTGATCCGCTGATAGCCCAGCGCGAGATAACGGTCGACCCGCTCCAAAAGCTGATCTAGCTCCGGTTGAATGCCCAGGCTCACGCCGACGGGAATGCGCTCGCGCGTCCCTCCGATCATTTGCGACACTGACTGTTTTTTTTTCTGTGCAAGAAGGTCCATATAGGCCAGCTCCAACCCGGCCTTGGCCATATTGTGGCCGCGAAATAGTCCGAATCGAGCGGCAAGATCGTTGAGGTCAGCAACTGGCTTAGACAGCATGGCTGGAGCTAAATAGTCTCTGATGACGTGTTGAGCAGTGCCAACGGTTTCGTAACTGTATCGGGGCGTTTCCTCTGCGACTACTTCACCCCACCCCGTTAGTTCTTCACCGATAATACATACGAGGAATATGAGCCGCGAATCGATCCGCCCGAAACTCGTCTCGAAAGACTCTTTTAGTGGTAATCGCACAAGCCGGATCTCAACCCGGTCTACGTGGAGTTGATCGGAAACAGTTTGCGCGGGCGTGTTAACAGCTCGGAGCGGAGTCTGCATGAAGGAATAAGATAGCAAATCGAGATCGGTTAGGCAAGAAGTAATGCATTATCTGTTGCACTATTGACATATTGCAGCATTTGCGGTAAATATTCGATTGATAATAAAAAATCACTTACCTAGTCAATATGAAACGATATTAATATCCATGATGCGACAACGAATAATCCGCTCGATCACTTTGCTGTCTTATTTGCTGATACTAGCTCAGTTTGTTCATGCACAGGATGCCCCGCTTTCCGGATTCGACGATTTCGTCAATAAGGCCATCCACGACTGGGAAGTGCCTGGGATAGCGATCGCTATCGTAAAGGACGATAAGATCGTTCTCGCCAAAGGGTACGGTGTAAAAAGACTTGGCGAGGCGTCCGCGGTCGATGAACGCACCGTGTTTGCCATTGGTTCGTCATCGAAGGCATTCACGGCTGCCGCGATCGCAATGCTCGTCGATGAAGGCAAACTCAAGTGGGATGATCCAGCGACGAAATACCTTCCGGGTTTCCAGACCTACGATCCATACGTGACACGCGAACTAAATGTGCGTGACCTGTTGACGCATCGAAGCGGACTTGAGCGGGGCGACTATCTTTGGTACGGCACTGAGCATGACCGGGACGAGATATTGCGTCGTACTCGGTACTTGAAACCGACATGGAGTCTGAGGAGTACATTTGGTTATCAGAATTTGATGTACCTTGCCGCAGGACAAGTTATCGGTAAGGTGTATGGAAAAAGTTGGGATGAATTCATTGCCCAACGCATTTTTAAGCCGCTGGGGATGAGTTCGAGCAGCACCAGTATTAAAGCATTCAAGAGTGGAGATAATGTCGCAACTCCGCACGCAAAGTTCGACGATAAGGTCGAACCGATCGAATGGCGCAATATCGATAATATCGCTCCTGCCGGCTCGATCAACTCGAACGTGGTGGACATGGCCCAATGGGTGCGTCTGCAACTCGGACAGGGGAGTTTCCAGGATCGGCGCTTCTTCAGCTCCGGCGCCTCTAAAGAGATGCATAGACCGCAGACCATAATTCCGCTTTCGGGTCAGATGGAAATGCTCTATCCGGAAGCTAATTTTTTGTCTTACGGCCTCGGTTGGTTCCTTCATGATTATCGAGGGGAGAAGGTTGTCGAGCACGGCGGCGCAATCGACGGCATGCGAGCCCAGGTGGCGATGATTCCAAAAAAGAAACTCGGCCTGGTTGTTCTAACTAATATGAATGGTACATTGATCCCACTCCCGATCATGTTTAGGATCTTCGATTCGTATTTAGGTGCTCCGCAGCGGGATTGGAGTGCCGACTTGCTAAAGACAGTAAAATCATTGCAGGAGGCCGGCAAGGCGGCGGAAAAGAAGATGGAAACCGAACGTGTGACAGGTACGCGGCCGTCACTACCGGTCGAGAGTTACGCGGGGATCTATAAGAACGACTTATATGGTGAGGTAAAGGTGACGAGTGCCGGCGACAAGCTAGTTCTGAATTTCGGCCCGGCATTTAACAGTGAGCTTGAGCATTGGCACTACGACACATTCAGGGCTCGGTTCCGAGGTGCAGGTGTCACGAATGCGTCAACGAGGTTTTCGCTTAACTCGCAGGGCAAAGCAGATACCGTAACGCTCGGTTTGCCGGGCCTGTCGGACTATCCGTTCAAGCGCGTTCCCGAACCGCCCGCCGTCCAGGCGATTTCACTAAGCGAAGAAGAACTCGGAAGATTCGCCGGCAAGTATGAATCGAAGGCTCCACCGGTCGAGGTGAGCATTGAAATTCTCGGCGGAAAGCTCAGAGCCGTTGTGCCGGGCCAGCCTGTCTACACGCTCGTGCCTGTGGCCGAAAATCGTTTCAGTATAGAGGGCGCGCCTGAAGGCTTTTTCATACAGTTCGAGAAGGCCGACGGCCGGATCAAAAGTTTGACTTTCGAGCAAGCCTCGGCCCCGAGCTTATTTCTAGTACCGAAGCAATAAGTGTTGTATGCACCCGAGCGAGACAATTAATTGTCGCGTGGAGCTAATTGTGAGCGATGGTTCAGGACAGCATGTCAAAAAATGCTTCGCTGTATTTTCTTCCCGAACCCGGTTCGATGATAGGTCTGATCAAATTTGTTCTGAGAAAAGGAGTTTAATTATGAAAACGGTTGATTGTCGATTTCTCGTTGATCTGAGCGTGACAGCCGTAAAAGCCGAACGCAGGAGGTATCCATCTGCGCTTATTGCCATTTCCGTTTTGCTCCTTATTTTTCAGTTTGCGGCCCCCGTTACGACGGCCCAGACGACAACCTCCACGATCGAGGGCACCGTTACAGATTCGAACGGCTCGGTGATAGCGGGAGCGACCGTTACCGCAAACGGAGAGACGCTTGCCGTCGAACGCACGGCAACATCCAATGACGAAGGGTTTTACCGTCTTGCGGTGTTACCAGCCGGAAACTACTCCGTTGTAATTACGCAGGCAGGCTTTTCACCCCATACGACCAGGATCGAATTAACGCTCAATCGTGTCGTCACTCTCGATATACAACTGCAGGTAGGAACCATAGCTGGAGACGTAGACGTTACTACGGAACTTCCCCTACTGGAATCAAATGCATCATCCATCGGCTCGACGATCACACCCCAGCAGATCAGAGATTTGCCCGTAAATGGGCGTGCTTATCTCGATCTCCTCCAGCTCGTACCGGGCGTTGCAATAAACCGGCAGGCCAACCCTGACAGCGATAATGCTAACCCGGTTTTGGGCGAGCGGAGCGGTAACAACAATTTTTTCATTGACGGACACGCTAACAAAGACACGGTTAATGGCGGTCCAGGCGCACAGTTTAACCAGGAAACGATTGCCGAGTTTCAAGTACTGACAACAGGTTACAAAGCTGAGTTCGGCCAAGCGTCGGGTGCGATAATTAACGTTATTACAAAAAGCGGTGGTAACGGTTTTCACGGCGTTGGTTCGTTGTTCTATCGCAATGATGCTTTCGATTCGTCAAATTCCCTGGATTCGACGCAAACTGAGGCACCACACCTTCGTAGATATGACTATAGCTTGGCGCTTGGCGGTCCGATCATCAAGAACAGGGTCTTTTTCTTCGGCTCGGCGGAGAGGATAACCGAGGACCGCCAATTGAATTTCGTCTATCCGGATCTCGGAACCGACGCCGGAGCCGTGCTTGTCGAAGAACTGCTTCGCGCCCAGGAAGATCCTTTTAATAATCCGACCCAGGCACGAGAGACACGCGTCTTTTTCAAGCTAAACGAACAGTTCGGACAACATCAATTGTCACAGGAAGTGAATTATACCAATGGCCTGCTCAGGGATTATCTACCACTCGCAGCGTCGCAGAATTTGCCCTCGTCGCGAAATGACTCGGGTGATCGCCGTTTGCTTCTGGCGTTCGGCGACACCATGCTGCTCGGCGCACAAGGCGATCCCTGGATCGTGACGCTTCGCGGTGCATATCGCGGCGAGCCTTCTGATACCAGGCCTTCCCATCCTGAGGCCGGACCCGGGACGGCGTTCAATCCGTTTTCCGTTCAGAATTGTGCAGGCTGCATTATTTTTGGAGATCTGCCCGCGGTCAGTTTCGGCAACGTTACAGGTGCTTCGAATCTTGACCAGAATTATACTTCGTTTACGGCAAACGCTAACAAACTCTATGGTGACCATGATCTGAAGTTTGGGTGGAATTTCTTGCGAACAAAGGTTGACGGCATATCTCCGCGCCTCTTGCAAAGCCAGATATTTTCCACCGTCGCCGATTTTGCTGCGTTTGGGCCAATTTACGGGCGGTACTTCTCTACTCGCCACAATTGGCGGGCTTACGCCCGAAGATGACGAACTTCATTTGCGTAATAATTACAATGCGCTGTTCGTGCAGGACGATTGGAAACTGCTTAACAACCTGACCGTTAACCTAGGACTGCGCTGGGATCACGACTCAGAGTTCGTGGCCAAGCGAAATTTCTCGCCACGTTTAGGCGTCGCTTGGTCGATAACACCGAAAACCGTCGTTCGCGCCAACTTTGGTGTGTTTTACGATCAGTTCCGCTTGGGGTTGGCTCAATTTGTCCCCTCGTTCGGCGGCAGCGATCGACGGGCGCAACAGATATTGCTGTTTCCAAGGGGGTTTTATGGATCTCCGTCATTCGTGCATAGCATCGCGTTCTTGGTTGGCCTGCCCGGCGGCTGCTTTTCGAACAACCTGACTGATGCCCAGATCACGGCCGCCGGACTGTCATGCCCTCTTGCTCCGCCGGGCGCAGTTCCGTTCATCGGAGTGGACAGGCTCAATAATGTTGTAGCGCCGGGGCACGATCCCATTCCGGCGAACGCGGTAATTACTATAAGCAATGTACAAGCGTTGACGGGGCTGACGCCGGACCAGTATGCGGCGCAGGCGAGTGCGGCGATCGGGCAACCGGCCGGATACTTTGTGTTCGGTCCTTTTGGGATCCTGAACAATCCACTTATACCGCCACAACCCTTTCCCACGGCGATCGACTCTTCATTCAAGACCCCCCACACGCTCGGCTTCAGCGTCGGTGTGCAGCGTGAGATATCAAAAGATATCGTGGTTGGCGCTGATTATTATCATCGGGAAATGCGTAACCTTCTCGGTACCCGACAGTCAAATCTCCGATTTCAGTCGCGAGTAACGGGACGAAGCTTTGATCCGCCTTTCACCGAGGGCCCAATTACAACTTTCGGCCCATTCTTCGAAGGCAAATACGACGCGCTCGTTCTAAACCTCAATAAACGCTTCAGCCATCGGTTCCTGCTTGGCGCGAATTATACATACGCTAAAGCAACGGACAACTCGATTGGCATTAATTCGCTTCCTTCGGACAGCTTCATCGGGACAGTCCCGGAAGTGACCGATCCGGTTTCAGGTGCGAACAACCGCGACGCGCCATTTACGATGCCCAACGGCACATTTGTTGCAAAGGCCGGAACTTTTCTAAATGGACCTGATTTTGACAAGGGGCCGTCCGATTTGGCGGTGGATCATATTTTCCAGGTCAATGGGATGGTCGAACTTCCTTGGGGCATTCAGGTTAGCGGAATCTTTCGTGCTCAGAGCGGCTTTAACTTCAGCCGCCAAGCCGAGATTCCCGAAGACCCAGATGGAAATGGTACCTTCAACCTCATCGACCATGGATCGGGTGCCGGGCGAAACGCCTTTACGGCGCCTGCGTTTGTGAATCTCGATTTGCGGTTCGCGAAACAGTTCAAGATTACCGAGCGGGTCAAACTACAGGCCCTTTTCGAGTTCTTCAACGCCTTGAATCGTCAGAACCCAGCAGCAGTTGAGGCGGATGCAACATCGGCCATTCGCGCTTTCGGGTCCCCGACTCAGGTGCTCCCCGGACGTGAAGGGCAGATCGGATTCCGAATCGAGTTTTAGTTATTTCCGTGTTCTGTTAGCTACAAATAATGGAAACTGCTAACTCGAGATTGCACAGGAATTGCCTGGAAAATGAATAAGCTTCAGAGTCTCTTAGTCTGTAAACTCATCTGCGTAATTGCGCTGGGCATGCTGCCGGTACCGGTGACCGGACAGACGGACGCAGTTTATGACATCGTTATCCGCAACGGGCGCGTATTGGACGGAGCGGGAAATCCTTGGGTCGCGGCAGATGTCGCGATCACGGACGGCAGGTTTGTCCGCATAGGTCGGGTTGAGGCGAAAGGCAAACGTGAGATCGATGCTCGCGGGCGTTATGTTTCGCCCGGGTGGATCGATGTAATGGACCAGTCCGGTTCAGTTTTGCGACAAAACGGGCTGGCCGAGAACAAATTGATGATGGGCGTGACGACAGCCATCGGAGGCGAAGGAGGAACGCCGGTCGCGGTCGAAAAGATTCCCGAATATTTTGCCGGACTTGAGAAAAGCGGGATCAGCATCAATTTCGGAACTTACTTTAGCGAGACTCAGGCCCGAGTCGCCGTTTTGGGACAGGAGTCGCGGGCTCCGACGTCGGAAGAACTCACCCGGATGAAAGCCATCATGGAAACTGCGATGAAAGCGGGAGTGTTGGGAATGACGACGGCGCTTATTTATCCGCCGTCGAGCTATGCAAAAACGGATGAGCTGATCGAAATGGCAAAGGTCGCCGGAAAATATGGCGGCGTGTATGCAAGCCATATTCGCGGTGAAGGGAAAGAGCTTGTTCAGGCCGTCGAAGAAGCGATTACGATAGGCGAAAAAGGCGGATTGCCAGTCGAGATCTTTCATCTGAAGGCTGCCTACCAGCCGGGCTGGGGCACGCTTATGCTCGCCGCCGGAGAAAAGATCGAGCAAGCGAGGGCACGCGGTGTCGATGTTGCAGCAGATATTTATCTTTACACCGCGGGCGGCACGGGGCTCGAAGCAACCATTCCGTCCTGGGCTTTTGAGGGCGGAGCGCAAAAGCTTCGCGAACGGCTTGCCGATCCTGTAATACGCGACCGGCTCAAGAAAGAGATAGAAACCGGCTCACCGGGCTGGTGGAATATCGTCGAAGCGGCTGGCGGCTGGGACAATATCGTTCTCGTTAACGCGCAGAATGCCGATAATGCCAAATTCCAGGGCAAGACGCTATCCGCCATCGCTAAGGAGCTTAATAAGGATCCGGCTGATACAGCGTTTGATCTTGTCGCCCAGGGCACCGGCCGGGTTTACGCGATCTATCACATGATGAGCGAGCAGGACATAATTACTGCCCTGAAATTTCCCTGGACGAGTATAGGGAGCGACGCAGGTGCGGCTCTCAAACCGGGCACAGTTGACGGGCTTGGCCTCGCCCACCCACGCAGTTACGGAAATCACCCCCGCTTGATCGCCCGCTACGTTCGGGAAAAGAAAGTGCTCACGTTGGAAGAAGCGATACGCAAAATGACTTCATGGCCCGCGACGCGCCTGCGGCTTGCATCTCGCGGAATGATCAAGGAAGGATGTTGGGCAGATGTCGTTATTTTTGATTACGACAAACTCGCGGACCGAGCAACCTATGAGCGGCCGCTTCTTAGTCCGGTTGGGATCGACTACGTTTTCGTGAATGGACACATAGTGATCGAAAACGGAAAACATACAGGAGCAAGGCCCGGAAAAGTGATCTACGGCCCTGGCCGTAATCTTTGATTCTCGTAATACGATAGGAGACAGAAATAGTGGAAAAATTAAAGGCCCTTATAGTGATCGGTCTTATCCTCGCAACGACAGGGCGGGGACAAGTTCCGTCCTTGCCGGCGAGCACAACCCGCGAAAGTGACGCTCAGGTTTCCGAAGACAAGACGTCTCCCGTCGTTAATTCCATGACGGCCGCTGACGTAGGCGCTTTTTTGGACGGGATCTTACCGCAGCAGTTGGAACGCGAAAACATTGCGGGCGCTACGATCGCCGTTGTGAAAGACGGTAAGCTCCTGTTCTCCAAAGGATACGGCTACTCGGATGTCGCCAACAAAAAGCCAGTATCCGCCGAGGAAACGTTGTTTCGCCCGGGCTCGGTTTCCAAGCTGTTTACCTGGACTGCGGTGATGCAGCTTGTCGAACAGGGCAAGCTCGACCTCGACCGCGACGTGAACGACTATCTTGACTTCAAAATACCTGAGGCATTTGGAAAGCCGATAACATTGAAGAACATTTTGACGCATACTCCGGGATTCGAGGAAACGGTCAAAGATCTATTCACGGTCGGGGCCGAGAAAGATCCAGAACTTGGAGGATACCTGAAGACCCATATCCCGGGGCGAATTTTTCCGCCGGGAACGACTCCTGCCTACTCGAACTATGCGACCGCGCTGGCCGGGTACATTGTCGAGCGTGTCTCTGGCCGGCCGTTCAACGATTATATCGCTGAGAATATCTTCAAGCCGCTGGGCATGGCCAATTCAACCTTCAGCCAACCGCTTTCTCCAGCACTTGCTCCCAATATGTCAAACGGTTATCGCCTTGCATCCGACACTGAGGTCGTGCCGTTCGAGATAGTGGTCCCGTTTCCTGCCGGCAGCCTGAGCAGCACGGCGAACGATATGGCAAAATTTATGCTCGCCCATTTGCAGGAAGGGCAGCTTGGCGAAGGCCGGATACTCCGACCCGAAACAGTGCGGCTTATGCACAGCAGACTGTTCGCCCTGGATGATGCCGCGCTTGGTATGGCCCACGGCTTTTATGAAGAATCGCGCAACGGACACCGGATAATCGGACACGGCGGTGACACTATCGCGTTTCACAGCGACCTGCATTTGATCCCTGATACTGGTGTCGGTTTTTATATTTCATACAACAGCGGCGGCAAGGGAGAAGCCTCGTCGCGTTCAATGCTTTGGAAGGCGTTTCTCGATCGCTACTACCCGTACACACCCGCGCCCGAAGCCGTACTCGAAAGTGCCAAAATTGATGCCAAAGCCGTAAGCGGCAATTATGAGTTGAGCCGGCGGAGCGAAGGTTCATTTCTAAAAGCGGCGTCGCTGCTCGGCGAAGCCACGGTTGCGGCCAACGAAGACGGAACGATCTCGATCGCGATGTTGACAGAACCGGACGGCATTCCGATACGTTGGCAGGAAGTAGCGCCGATGACATTTCGCGACGTTAACGGCCAGAACACGCTTATTTTCAAACCGGATGCGAACGGAAACATGCAGATAGTCCTGCCGTATCCGTTCATGGTCTTTCAGCGAGTCGGATTTTGGGAGAATTCAAGCATTCTCATGCCGGTGCTGGTAATTTCGCTTTTGATAATGCTTTTGACCCTCCTACTGACACCGGTCGCATGGCTGGTGAGACGCCACTTCGGCCAAAAGCTGGAGCTAACCCCGATGGAATGGTGGCTGCGGCTTGGCACATGGATCGTTTTCTTCCTCGATCTGGTGTTTGTAGCGGCTTTGGCCGGACTTCTTACCTACGGCTTAAGTCATATTGAGTTCTTTAGCGATCAAGGAAATACGTGGTTTCATCTAGCGCAAGTAATTGGGATCATCGGTGCCATCGGAACAGTTATTGTCCTGTTTAACGTCGTTTACGCGTGGGTAAACAAACGGAACCGAATTTGGGGCAAACTCGGGGCAACGGTCCTTGCGCTCGCGTGTATCGGATTCCTTTGGTTCGCGTTCGCGGGTAATTTGTTGTCCATAACGTCGAGGTACTAATATGAAGCAAGAAAAAGATCTGATCTCACGGCGAGATGCGGTGAAACGAATGGCGTCTGCCGCTGCCGGAGTTCTCGCAGCGCCGATGCTGAATCGCGGGAGGTTCCAGATCTTTGCAAATTCGCCAACCGAGTATTCGACGCGGGCCATAGATTTGATGAAGCGATCCACCGTTATCGATATGCTCAGCATACTTACTCTCGATTTCGCAAAACAGGACAAATGGATGAATGATCCCGAAAGTTTTACGGCTGCGGACCTCCAGCCGTTCAAAGACTCGGGCATCAACATTATTCATCCGGCGATCGGTTTGGGCGGCCCAAACGCTTACGAAAACGCTCTGAAATTCTTTGCGTCATGGAACGCATTTATCGCCAATCACGACGAACTTTTTATGCGGATCGATAGCCCGGCCGACCTCGAAAGGGTCAAGAGATCAGGAAAAATGGGCATTGTTCTCGGCCTTCAAAACTCGGGACATTTTCGCAACCTTGACGACGTAAACTATTTTCGCGGTCTCGGACAGCGTGTATCGCAGCTAACGTACAATGCACGAAACCTCATCGGCAACGGCGCGACCGAGCGTCGCGACGACGGAATTTCCGATTTCGGTGTCGCGATCATCGAACGAATGAATAAGGTCGGAATGGCGGTCGATGTTTCTCACTGCGGCGACCGAACGACGCTCGATGCCTTTGAGATCTCCAAAAAGCCTGTTTTGATAACACATTCGAACTGCCGAGCGCTTGTCCCCGGGCATCCCCGCGTGAAGACGGACGAGGCGATCAAAAAAGTTGGCCCGAGTGGCGGAGTGATCGGTATAACCGGCGTTCGAATGTTCGTTAAGGTCGATGAGCCTACGACCGTCGAACACGTCCTCGACCATTTCGATCACGTAAGAAAGTTAATAGGCCCGCAGCACCTCGGCGTCGGCAGCGATATAGACCTATACGGCTATGACAAAATGCCGCCGGAAGCAAATAAACAACTGCGCGCGAGCTACAAAGGCAGCTACGCGTTTCGCGAGAAAATAGACGTCGAAGGACTCGATCATCCTAAACGAATGTTTGACCTTACCGAAGGCCTGATACGCCGGAAGTATAGCGACCTTGATATTCAGGGAATACTCGGCGGCAACTTCAAGCGTGTCCTCACGCAGATTTGGACGGAACAGACGGAAAAGACACCCTAAATAACAGGCAGAAAACTATCGCAAGTCAGAGACGTGTATTTCCGTGAGTTGTCTTTCTTTCTAGCCCTGTCTTACCTTATATGTAAATAGACAAACTTAGTGCTTTCAGGTAAGTCAACTCAAGGAAAGTCAAACTCTTGCCTTTCCCAGTTCGTAAGTTATTGTGATTATTGAGCTTAAAATGGAGCCGCCCATCGGAGTCGAACCGACGACCTTTCGATTACGAATCGAATGCTCTACCAACTGAGCTAGGGCGGCGCTGGTTGGCCGAAACTCAAAATATACTTATTCGCGAATTGACTGTCAAGGATGAGCTACTTTCCGAGGTTACGGGCCGAGATTGCGATCTTGGGTTCGAAACGAGTACGGATTTTGGGGAGAATTCGGTTGGTGCTATGATTTACAACGAACGTTTTGACGCGACATGAACGAAGAATTTCAGAATAGACTGAAACAGACATTTGATTTTGCTACGATGGCGGAGATCGCAAGAAGATTGGGGATACCGCACGCGACGGTGCGGAATTATTTCCATGGCAGACTGCCGGCTCCGGAGGTTTTGATAAAGATCGCCAAGGAAACAAACATATCATTAAACTGGCTACTTAGCGGAGTTGGTGATATGTATGCAAGCGAACAGCGGCCGATCGATCTGGAACGGATCCTTGAAACGAAGGTCGAGGAGATCCTGGACCGGCGGCTAGCGAGGGCCTTGGTTCCGCCGGTGCAGGATTTCGGTGCAGTGGATGAGGCACCCGAGTTTGATGTTAAAGGCGCGCTGCGTCGCACCGACGATCCGCAGGATGTAATGAGCCAGTGGTTCCGCTACGAAGGAAGAGAGTACCCGAAAGATTACGGCGTGGTGTTTTTTCAAGGTTGGGAGACCTATACGGGTGAGGAGAAGATCGAGGCATTGAATGACGCGAAAAAGGTGCTCGATCGCACGCTGAAAACGAAATGACGAGCCGTTTCAGGGAACGGCGTCAGGCGCCTGTTTAACCAACGCGGGGTTCTTTGGGTTTACGCTTCGAAGCTTTTCTTCAGCCGCCTCCGCTTTCGCGGTGTCATTTTTTTCTCGGTAGGCGATCACAAGATTCTGCAGAAGAATTTCATTTTCCGGTTCAAGCTTTAGCGCGAATTCGAATTCCCGGACCGCCCTATCGATATCTCGCGGAATACGCAGGAAATAGGTCAGTCCCAGATCGGCACGAACATTTACGTCGTTGGGGTTGGTCTCAAGCGCCTGGATATACCATTTTTCCGCCTCAACATATTTTTCCGCATCGAACAGGGCATTGCCGAGTTTTAAGACAGATTCAGCGTCGCTGGGCTTCAACTTATTTGCCGCCGTGTAGAACCCAACTGCGTCGTCGAATCGCTGGATCTGATAGTAAAGGTCGCCCGCGGTCATTTGGGCCTCGAAATCATTTGGATTTTGTCTTGCTTTTTCGATCGCTTCCGTGACCTGTGGAAGGGGGGCATTTTGCGGCTGATCACCCATGGGCACAAACGGCGGATGGTCCGGTGGCAAGTTCGGATTTACCCCGGCAGGGGCGGCATTCGAACCCGCTGTCGATACTCCTTCAGCAGGTGCGCGATTAATACTGTTTGCGAACGTGAATCCCAAGACAGCACCGAGAATGATGCCGCCGATCCCAAAGATCAGCCTATCTTTGATCATATACGTTTACTAGCCGATATTAATGCCAATTGATTGAAGGAACGTGTCCGGACGCTCGCCCCCGATCAACGCAAACACGTAATCGTTCGGTATCGTTTCGATCTGATGTCCGCTTTCGACGTCTTCGAGCACAAGTTCCCGTTCACGCATTTCGCTGATCGCGACACCGAATCGCAGATCAAGCAGACCTTCATCAAAACACTTGTAAAGTTGAAATTTGTTGCCGAATTTTAGCGTTGGCGCGAAAACAGTCCGAACCAGCAGTGTGACACGGTTCATTTCCTCCGGAGGTCTCGGCGTTATCGTGGAACCGTCCCGAAACGCCGCCAGATCGACCGCCGCCTCGACCGCA
>JBAUGL010000133.1:0-5524 GCA_049679665.1 Pyrinomonadaceae bacterium
CGGTGTACCCGTGCTCGTTCGTGTGAATATCAAGCATAAAATTAACTAGCGCCCTCGAGAGACGAGCGCCGGCGCCATTAAGAATCGCAAAACGCGAGCCAGTGATCTTTGTCGCACGTTCCAAATCGAGGATGCCGAGCGACTCACCGAGGTCGACGTGATCCTTGACCTCAAAATCGAACGATTTCGGATCGCCCCACCGGCGGACCTCTTTATTAGCCGCTTCGTCTGGGCCGATAGGAACATCGGCTGAAGGAATGTTCGGCAATCCGGCAAGGAGGTCATGCATGGCGAGTTCAAACTCGTCGCGAAGCCGCTCGAATTCTGCCTGCTTCTCCTTGAGTCCTGAAACCTCGGCTTTTTTGGCATCCGCCTCCCCGCGTTTGCCGGCCCGCATCAGCGCCCCAATCTCTTTGCTCGACGCGTTGCGAAGCTGGTTCAGACGATCAGCTTCGCCGATCACGCGGCGGCGTTCGGCATCGAGGTCGACGAACTTATCTAGTGCATCGAGTGAAAAATTACGATCGTTCAGGGCTTTTTTTACTTGCTCGAGATTATCCCGGACGTTATTAAGATCTAACATAAATCATGTGATCATCATTTTTACGGCTTTTTCGATTCGCTTCGTTCTAGTTTCCGGACGTTTCGCTTCCAAAATCGCACGTACGTGTTCCTTTCTGTGGTTGAAACTCAGCTTGTCCCACAATTCCCGTATCCCGGCGTCTTTAAGCGCTTTTTCTAGGTCGGGCGGCACGGCGATCGTACGCGGTTCGTTATCGCGCTCAATAGTAACCACAATGTTATCACCGGCGTTGACACCAGCCGCGTCACGAAATACTTTTGGAATTCCCAACATGTATTTTCCTTCCATTCGCACGATCGTGCCCCGGTACTCGGCTCCGTTGACCAAAGCCTTAACGGGAACTCGCTTAGCGCCAAATACCTGCTCCACATCGAATGGGATGGTTATTCCCGTAGCTTCCATCGACTCATGCTTTTCCAGCGGCACCGTAAACGTTTGTTTCTCACCCATTTTTGACCTAGAATTCAAATCTTGCAATTGCGTAAAGTCTAGACGAATTTAGCAAAATTGGTATGTCAAACAAAGTTCGTAAAGCTATTTTCCCGGCCGCTGGGTTGGGTACGCGTTTTCTTCCGGCTACAAAGGCCTCGCCGAAGGAAATGCTGCCATTGGTTGATAAGCCTTTGATCCAGTATTCGGTCGAAGAGGCGGTGGCTTCCGGAATTGAGTCCGTACTGATCATCACGGGGCGGGACAAGAGCTCGATCGAGAACCACTTTGATATCTCGTTTGAAATGGAGCAGATGCTGCGTGAGAAGGGCAAACACGAGATGCTCGGCCAGATCCGTGCGATATCGGATATGGCAAAGATCAGCTATACCCGACAGCAGCAAGCGCTAGGCCTTGGCCACGCGATCTATCAGGCGAAGGACTTCGCCGGCGACGATCCTTTCGCGGCTCTTCTCGCGGATGACATTGTTGATGCCGAAAAACCGGCATTGAGACAGTTGATCGAAGTTTTCGAAAGATACAAGGCGCCCGTTATCGCTACAATGCAGGTGGAAGGAGAAGCGGTCTCGCGGTTCGGCGTTATCGATGCCGAAGAAGTCGAGCCGAATGTTTTCCTTATCAAAGACATGGTCGAAAAACCTGCCTTTGCAGACGCACCGTCGGACCTTGCGATCATTGGACGGTACATCTTCACGCCAGACATTTTCCGGGCGATCGAAGAAACAGAGCCGGGTGCCGGGGGCGAGATACAGATCACTGACGCGATGCGAAGACTGCTGAAGGTGCGTCCGGTCTATGCCGTCAAACTTCAGGGGAGGCGACATGATGCCGGCGACAAACTTGGTTTTCTTATCGCAACGGTCGAATTCGCCTTAAAGCGAGGCGATCTCGGTAACGATTTTCGTGAATATCTGAAGTCATTGAACCTTGAGTCGGTTACTGACTGCGGAGATTCTCAAGCGGTTTGATTCGGCTTGCCTTTAATGCCGGATAAAATGTAGCCAGAAGACATATGGCGGTCGTCGCCGCGACTATAAGGTAAATATCCACGAATGACGGTTCAAGCTGAATATGGCTGACAAGGTAAACGTCGGGCGGTAGGTGAAAAAGTTTGAATCGATTCGCGGTGACGCACGCGATCAAGCCTGCGAAGATGCCGCAGGCAATCCCGATCCCACCGAGGATAAGGCCTTCCAAAACAAAGATCCCTATGAGGCGACGGGATTTGGCGCCGCACGTTCGCAAAACGGCAATGTCGAGACGACGTTCGTTTACAAGCAAAGCAAGGGTCGTAGTGATGTTAATGGCTGCGATCAACACCACGAGTACAAGGATTGCGGCAACCGCTTTTCGTTCAAGGCTCAAGGCGGTAAACAAAGGCTGATTAGCTTCTTGCCAATCGATAACCCGGTACTCATCGCCGACAGTTGTTCTTAGTTCACCAGCGACGCTAACGGCGGAATCAATGTCGTTAATGTTGATACTAAGCGCCGTTGGCACAAACTCATGCAGCCCGCGAATATGTGCCAGATCCGCGGGTGCAATGGTGATCCACGTCGAATCGTATTCGTAGATGCCAGTTTTTGTCGTTTTCTCGATCCTCACGGTCGTCGCACGCGGCGTTTCGTCAGCGGTTCGAACGAGCATCTGAGCCTCTGAACCGGCTGCAAGGCCCGATGTCGCGGCGAGTTCGGCACCAACTGAAACGGACGGTCTTTCACGGTTCGAGGTTGCTACTACGTGTTCGCGACTAGATTGCCTGGCTTTTAACACCGCATACTCTGTCGATGCATCCGTTATCAAGAGCACGACCTCGAAATCCTCGGCAAATACCGATCGCACCTTCGGGTTTCGTTCGATCTCAGTACTTAGCTCACGCCAACGTTCGATCCTCCGCACGTTTTTCGGAAGTATGGTGATGTGGGCTGTGTTTGCCAGTATCTTTTCTCTGATCTCGGTCCGGAAACCGCGGGCGACCGCCAGAGCAAAGATCAAGCTTGCGACGCCGGCCGCAATGCCGATCACGGCGACCAATGACGTAAAACGGACAAGGCCGCGTCGCCTCGAACGTCGAAACCGCCGTATGAAGTTCAGTTCGAAAAGCACAAAGTCAATTGTAAATGCTAGCTGAATAATTGTTAACCAGACGGTTGCTATGAAAACCAACGGCTTTTCGTTAAGATTTAGTTATTGCGAATGACCGGCGACTCCAACCGGCGAAAATTGAAATGTCCATAGCATCTATCGAAGAAGCAGCCGAAGATATTCGAGCCGGCAAAATGATCATTATCGTGGACGACGAAGATCGCGAGAACGAGGGCGACCTTGTTTGTGCGGCGGAGTTGGTCACGCCCGAGATAATTAGCTTTATGGCGATCCACGGACGCGGCTTGATATGCCTTCCGATGACTGAGGAACGCTGCAATGAACTTCAACTGCCGCCGCAGACGAACGAGAACACGTCGAGTATGGGAACGGCGTTCACTATCTCGATCGAGGCGCGAGAAGGAGTCACTACGGGGATCTCGGCTGCTGATCGCGCGAGAACGATTCTGACGGCGGTAGATCCTAAAACACAGCCTTTCGATCTTGCACGGCCCGGCCATATCTTTCCGCTCCGCGCAAGGCGCGGCGGAGTTCTCGTACGTGTGGGCCAAACCGAGGCGAGTGTCGATATAGCTCGTATTGCCGGCCTCTCACCCGCAGCTGTCATTTGTGAAATAATGAACGACGACGGGACGATGGCACGTTTGCCCGAGCTCGAAGCGTTTGCCGAAACGCACGGCCTCAAGATCATATCGGTGGCTGACCTCGTTCGCTATCGGATCCAAAAGGAGACTCTTGTTAAAAGGGTGGTCGAGACAGACCTTCCAACGGAATATGGAGTGTTTCGCACGATTCTGTATGAGAATGTAATGAACGGCGAGACTCACGTGGCACTGAAAATGGGAGACTTTTCGGAGACAACCGAACCTGTTTTAGTTCGCGTCCAAACCGAGAACGTAACGTTCGCGATGTTTGGTTCAACTATCGGCGAGGCCGCGCCGGCAATGCAGGCCTCTCTCAAACGAATTGCCGATGAAAAACGTGGTGTCGTGCTTTACCTGCGGCAGCGTGAAAATAATCTGGATCTTGTTAATCAGCTGAAGACGTACGCCTTAATGCAGGAGAAAAATATTGATTTTCAAATGGCGAAACGCGAAACTGGATATAGCAAGCAACACGATTACGGTATTGGAGCACAAATACTTCATGACCTCGGTGTAAAGAAGATTCGGCTTTTATCGAATCATCCGCCGAAAGTAAGCGCTATAGAAGCATTTGGGCTCGAGATCGTCGAGAAAGTAAGCCTTTAAATCCGAGTTCCCGACGCTCAACACTATGGCTGAACAGGATATCGAACAAAGGGAAGAGCCTGTCGGTAATCCACCGTCCGATGATTTTGCTCCTGTAGGGCCGGGCCGCAGGTATTTCTCGCGTCGGCAAGCAGGGTTTTCGCTCGGGGTGCTGGCCCTTCTTCTGGTTCTGGGAACTATCCTGACTGTCGTTTTTTACAGATTCGGCGTATTCGACGATTATATAAAGACACAGTTTGTTTCAAAAATGGATGATATCGGTGTTGTGTTTGACGCCGACGTCTTTCGAATAACAGTCTCGCCGCTGGAACTGGAACTTAAGAACGCTACATTCAATGACAAACTAACTGGTGAAAAACTCTTCTTCGTACGGGATGCGCGACTTGGCCTCAGCGTGGAGAATCTATATGCGTGGCAGTTGAGTCGTGACATAAACGTTGACTCCACAGATATTTACGGGTTGGAGGCGTGGGTCACATTTGACGAGAACGGCAGATCGAATTTCTCGAACCTAACTTTCGTCGATGACGAAACCGGTTCGCGGGTGAACTTTAAGTACGGCTCCATCAAGTTTGCGCTTCGCGACAGCGTGGTGCATTTCGGCGACCTCTCACGAAAGCTGTCTGGCGATGCAAACAACGTCACGCTATTACTCGAGCCGGAAAACACAGCTATACCCGACGATCAAAAAAGATACAAGATCGACCTATCCTCTTTGAACTCAAGATTTGTTTATGATGATAGTCCGCTTGAAGAGATTGATCTGCGCGCCCGCGGAGTTGCCGATAGTTTGGGAGCGGAAATCCACGAACTTACTATCACAACCCCGATAGGAAACTCAACGCTGAGCGGAACGCTGACGGACTGGGCGGCTTTGAAATACAGCCTAAACGTTCAATCGACAGTTGACCTAACACAGACATCTTCGATATTCCCGTTAGGTACAAGCATTCGCGGGATTGGGAATTTCCGAGGCATTGTGACCGGTGAAGGCGAGAACTACCGAGTAGAAGGCGTTGTTGATTCGGAATCGCTAACCGCGGCGGGCGTTTATCTAAAAGGCGCCAATATCGCTGCCACCGTATCCGGCACTAATTTAAATTACGACGTTAGCGGCAAAGCGATAGCCGAATTG
>JBAUGL010000134.1:0-33078 GCA_049679665.1 Pyrinomonadaceae bacterium
CATAGCAGGCGCGATCAATATCGTAGCGAACGAGCTCGCGGCGAAGATCGACTCGCTTCCGAAAGATAAAAAGATAATTGCCTACTGTTCCTGACGAGACGAACATACGAGTGCCGGTCTGGTACACGAATTAAAAAAGAAAGGATTCGAGAATGCGTTCGCTCTGTTAGGCGGCACCCAAGCATGGGTCACTGCCGGTTATCCAATGGAAAGGGCCGCTCCGGCCAACAAATGACTTAATTACGTCATAGACAAAAGCCCAGCTAACTACCAGCTGGGCTTTTTTTTTGTTTCATATCGGCCGGGTCACAAACGGATTATCGTCGCATTGCTACCGTTCCTGACATCTTCGGACAAGGCGTTTCGAGTATCGACGATCAGCTTTCCATGCTTACAGATCCGGTGGTAATCGATCCCGGAGTGCCCAGTGCATATTATCACGCAGTCTGAATTCTTAACGAGTTCGTCTGTAAGTTCTTGATTATGAAGCGGTTCGCCGTCGCCAATGGTATACGCGTGGTCAAATGTAACCTCGGGTACAAAAGGATCGTGATAGACAAGGTCGGCCCCGCGCGCGCGAAGCAGGTCTATGATCGAGAGAGCAGGCGATTCCCGCATATCATCAATGTCTTTTTTATACGCCACACCAAGGATCAGGATCTTGGATCCGTTAACCGCCTTTTTCTCGTTGTTTAGCGCCGTCGATACTAACTTGACCACATAGCCCGGCATTCCGGAATTCACCTGCTCGGCGAGGCTTATGAACTGTGAATCAAACCCGTGCTGACGGGCCTTCCATGAAAGATAATGCGGGTCCAGCGGAATACAGTGGCCTCCTATTCCGGGGCCCGGATAAAACGGCATAAACCCGAACGGCTTGGTCGCAGCCGCGCGAACCACCTCCCAGGTATCGATTCCGAGGGTGTTGCAAAGCCGGGCCATTTCATTGGCCATCCCTATATTGATGGCCCGAAATGTGTTCTCCCAAAGCTTACAAGCTTCGGCAACCCGTGCCGAAGATACCGGGTGAACCGTCTCAACGATCTGCCGATAGAGATTCGCGGCAACCTCGGTAGAATCTTTCGAGACCCCGCCAACGACCTTCGGTATGTTGTGAGTCTGAAACTCGGGATTGCCCGGATCGACCCGTTCCGGTGAGAAGGCGAGCAGGAAATCGCGATCAAGCTTGAAGCCTTTCGATTCGAACATTGGGAGCAATACTTCGTCGGTCGTTCCCGGATATGTTGTCGATTCGAGTATAACAAGCTGACCGGCCTTCATATACTTCCCAATTTCGCCTCCGGCCGCCAGTATAAACGACATATCCGGATCCTTTGTCTTGCGCAGCGGCGTGGGAACGCAGATGACGATGACGTCGCATTCGGCAAGAAGGCTAAACTCGGCCGATGCCCTCAGCAGGCCCTCATCTACACATTTCTTCAGATATTCACTCGGAACATCCGAAATATACGATACTCCGGAATTTATGCTTTCGACCTTTTGTTTGTCGACCTCAAATCCAATTCCGCGAAACCCTTTCAAACCGAACTCCACGATCAGCGGAAGCCCGACATACCCGAGCCCTATGACACCGATACACGCACTTTTATCTAGTATTTTCTGTTCAATTACCTGCTTTACCATTTTTTATGTGTTCAATAGAAAGACAATATGAGATTCACGTCTGCATTTATAAAAGTTAGTTTAATGCTCCGTTAGTAGTCAACCGCGTCGTTCACAACAGTTCGCCCCTTCGCCCCGTTTTGATATACGAAAACGCAACATCCGTAAGCGTGTGAGATGCCGCACCAAGCCAGAGCCCGATGCCGGCAGCCGAGATCACATTGCCCCCAAAGTTTGAACGAAGAAGCGCCCCGAGGTGATCCCAAGATCGGCCAAATTCGAGAAGTTCAGGCATCTTTCCACCCCGAAACGACTCTACGAGGAAAACCGTCGCGAATGAAGCGATCGTCAAAACCCCCATGAAATAGACAATTCGGAATAGCGCTCCGAAGAGGAGTCCGTGCGACCAGCGGGATCGGTGAGGAAAAAATACGCGATATGGCAGCCACAATGGTTTTAGAAATCCCCAGCGCGAATACTGAACGGAAACTGTATCGAGATCGGGTCCGAACATAAGGCCGCCAAACATGAACGATGCGGCTACGACACCTGCAGAACCGAAACTTCCAGTCATCACATACGCCGTCGCACAGACCGGTACGGTCAGGGCCAGCGTAACGGCATCATGAATTTTCCCATTTGGCATATCCGCTCACCTGCCAATACGTGGGTCGCAGGCAGTTATCATCTCGCAAACGGTGATAACGTAAGCCTCGAACTCACTGAGCAATTCCGAAACAAAGATCCAAACCTTTTCGCCCTTTAGGAACTGAATCTCCGCCTTTTCAAAAATAGACTTGAGTTCCAAGGTATGTGCAGCCATCGTGGCGATGTAGACCCCGTTTTGCATCGGGTCGGCGTTACGCCTGATCATCGGCTTCACGCGATTCATTAGGAACATGCATAAACAACCGTTGGAATAAATCCCGAAACAGCCGAACATCGGCTTGATCACAATGCCTTCGACCTTTAAATGGTCCAAAATAAAGACATAAGGAATCTTGTCGGCGTAGCGCATTTCATATTATTTTGACAACAGTATGGTTAATATCCAAATCCACACCGCAAATATCAACACTTTTGCTAAAATTTGATAACATTGGCACCCAACATTTATCAATGAGATCATTCTGGCAAAAGCTTAGAACCACACTCGCGATGATCAAGTTCGAGCACACCTTGTTCGCGCTTCCCTTCGCTTTTCTGGGCGCCATCCTGGCCGCCGGGGGACTGCCGTCTGTGTGGCAGATCGTATGGATCACATTAGCAATGGTCGGGGCGCGTTCGGCGGCGATGACATTTAACCGAATCGCCGATCGTGACATCGACGCTAAAAACCCTCGAACTTCAGGCCGTGAACTACCAAGCGGGAAACTTTCTGTCGGATTCGCCTGGTTATTCATGTTCGGCTCGGCAGCGTTGTTTCTCGTGTCGGCCTATTCGTTGAACTGGCTCGCCTTTGCACTATCGCCGATCGCTTTAATTGTCATTCTGGGGTATTCGCTTGCAAAACGGTTCACCTCGTTTGCCCATTTGCTGCTGGGCCTCGCTCTCGCAATTTCGCCAACCGCAGCCTGGATTGCGGTTCTCGGGACGCTCGATTCAGAGGTGCCGATATTACTGTCTATTCTCGTCCTAATGTGGACTGCAGGATTTGATGTGATGTATGCCTGCCAGGACTTTGACTTTGATCGGCAAGCGGGCTTGCGGTCGATACCGGCACGATTCGGAATCAAGAATTCGCTGTGGATAGCGCGGCTTTTTCACCTACAAGCCTTCATCGTGCTGATAATTTTGTACCTGACGACAGGTTTTGGCTGGCTCTCGTTCGCCGGCGTTATCGCTGTTGGCGGCCTGCTGGCTTATCAACACACGTTGGTAAAACCGAACGATCTTTCACGACTGAACGCGGCGTTCTTTACGACAAACGCGTTTGTGAGTGTGATACTGCTCTTGACGTTTGGCGCGGACGTTCTTATCAATGAATATCAGCTGTGACAGAATCAAAAGGTATTTTGGACTCTACGGCCTCGCTTTGCGCTCTCGCGCCGTCGATTCGATAGGCGGGACTCCGCTGACATAATTGAACATGCGGTCACCTATCGATCGAGCCCGCAATTTGATGAAATCCGCACGTTCGCCCTGAAAGAGGGCATTAACTTTTCGTTCGAAGATCTCTAACCACCGGGTAAAATGTTCGACAAGCAGCGGCGTCTTTTCATTTAGGTCACCGTGAACCTTTAATGGATTGCGTCCGTGCCGGCCGTAATCGCCCGTTTGAAACAGCATGGTTTCCCAAAAATCACCGATTATCGGTAGATGGTGGTCGAGATCGAGTTTCGCAACATCGGTAAAGATGTACCCAATTAGACTGTCCGAGATTGCCTCGGCGTAAAATTCCCGCATCAGCAGGTCGATGTCTTCCCTGTTTTGGATGTCCCTTTTCATATCGATCGCATTCTAACGTGATTATACGAGGTTGAGTCTAAACGCTGACGTTACACTTGTTGGAACTTTGTTACAAGAATGTAAAGTTCATCCTCCGCCGCCACCTCGTGTGCAATATCGGGCCCCAATGTCAAAAGCGTTCCCTGCCGAAGTTCAGCCGATTCCTCAAGTTCGGGACCGGCATAAAATGTGCCACGGCCGCTCAGACACTGAACAACAATTGGACCATTTGCTTTGTGTTTTGTTAAAACGGATGAATTTTGCAGTCGCACCGTAAATATCCGATTTCGTCCGTCCGCGAAGATTTCGAGTATTTCTTTGTCCTTATCAGGGCTTTCCGGCGACGTAGTTCCGACGTCCGCGGCCATTTTTATATATTTCATTGTTTCAATTGTATCTCATCGTTTCTTATGAAATATGATTGCGATCATAAAGCATAGTTATTTTTTAGATTTTCACGGTTTGTGGCAAAATAGTTTCATGCAGTTTTCTTTCGACGAGTGTTTGCGCTTGATTTCCGAAAAGATCGAAGCGGGCGGGCGGCTGAGCTTTGACGAAGGCATGGCCCTATACCGAACAGGCGATCTGAACGCGCTCGGCAAATTGGCCGATCATATGCGCCGTCGAAAACACGGCCTAACGACGTACTTCAACGTAAATCGACATTTCAACCACACGAACATCTGCGTCGCGGATTGCAAGTTTTGTGGGTTTTATCGTCGCGCTCGGGCTGCGGATGCTTACACTCACTCTGTCGAGGAGGCTCTGGACATCGCTCGGGCCGCGGTCGGCGAAGGCGCCACGGAACTTCACATCGTTGGAGGGTTGAACACCAAGCTTCCATTCGCTTATTATACCGAACTTTTCTCGTCGCTAAAACGCGAATTTCCAAAGCTCCATCTCAAAGCCCTCACGATGGTTGAGCTCGATTTCTTCGCACGGTTTTATAAGATGTCTGACGAAGACGTGATCGAAAAGCTGCACGCGGCCGGCATGGATTCGTGCCCCGGCGGCGGTGCTGAGATCTTCGCCGAGCCGACACGTTCACGCATCTGCGATCACAAATGCGACGGCGACCGATGGCTCGAACTGACCGGCAAAGTCCACAATGCCGGCCTCAAGACAAACGCCACGATGCTCTACGGCCACATCGAATCCATCGAAGACCGCATCGACCACCTCGTCCGCCTCCGCGAACAGCAGGACAAAACCGGTGGCTTTCAGTGCTTCATCCCGCTCGCATTCTATCCGCCGGGCACCGCTCTCTCGACGCTCCCCGGCCCCGACGCCATCGACAATCTCAAAACCATCGCCGTCTCACGCCTGATGCTCGACAACTTCGACCACATCAAGGCCTACTGGGTCATGCTCGGCAAAGCCACCGCCCAGACCGCCCTCCACTTCGGCGCCAACGACCTCGACGGCACCATTACCGACGGCGGCGAACTCACCCACAGCTACTCCGCCGAATCCGGCGGCGAAGTAAAAATGACCAAACACGAGATCATCGAAATGATCGAAAGGGCCGGCTTCGAAGCAGTGGAAAGGGATACGGTCTATAACCGCGTCGCCGCAGTGTAAATACGTTCTCTGGTTCCGGGTTTGAGTGAAGTGTGAGTGCAGCCTTCGTATAAGTATCGGCACGAGCCATTGCAATGCCCGAAGACAGAGCATTGTGAGTGCTCCCGAAGCCTTGCAAATACGTCACGAAGCGCCTAAACTCCCTCGGAAACATCACTAAGGCACGAAGCCGATGCCACAGGTCTGATAGATTCTCGAACTCGCGCTCACGACGAAAAGAACAGGAGTAGAAAGCATGAGACACACCAAAATAAAAACGAAACAGACAAATGCCCCGGAAACCACAAGACAAACTTTTATGGTCTTAGCCGTATCGGCGTTCTTGGTTCTATTTGCGGCTTCCTGCGCACAAGTTGCCCCGGCCGACCCTGTAGCCAATGCCGCCCCTAAGTCCCAACCAGCCAACCCCGAAGCGGATAAGGCGGAGGTCCGGAAATTCCTCGACGACCATGGGGACGCGATGGTGAGGGTCGACACGGCGACGCTCCAAAAGATGTGGGCCGACGACCTCGTACTCATCGACCATGAGGGAAACACCCTGACCAAAACGCAGTGGCTCGAACTACTGAGTTCCGGGACTGAGAAGATTGAGCCGTCCGATCGTAGTTCAAATACGACGGATGTTCGAATTTACGGCAACACCGCGGTCGCGGTCCTAAAGGTTACTCAGAAAGCAACACTTGAGGGCAAGCCCCACGATGGAAAGATGACGATTTCCACAGTTCTGGTGAAAGGCGACCGCGGCTGGCAATTAGTCTCGGCACAGTTATCCGAGCTCAAACCAGTAAGCGAGGGCCGGTAATCGGACACGAGTACCGCTGCTCGCCCTCGACGAGCACCATCACGACGGCGGCGAGCTCACCCACAGCTACTCCGCCGAATCCGGCGGCGAAGTAAAAATGACCAAACAAGAGATCATCGAAATGATAGAGCGAGCTGGTTTCGAGGCGGTTGAGAGAGATACGGTCTATAACCGCGTGGCCGCACAGTGAGGCGAATAATGTCCTTTAGGAACTATGTTAAGATACGAATATGACACAGAATTTTAATGCGGTGATCATCAAAGAAGGTGAATGGTATGTTGCCCAGTGCCTGGACGTTGACGTGGCTTCACAAGGCAAAACCGAAGATGAAGCCATGGACAATCTAAATGAGGCGCTACTGCTTCATTTTACCCCACCCGTGGCTACTTTGCTGCCGGACGTCCGGCACTTTGAACTAGAGATCGCTGCGTGAAACCGGTCCCATATCGCGAAGTCAAACGCAAACTTATGAAAGCGGGCTTCTATGAGGTTGCTCAAGCCGGTAGCCATGTTAAGTTCGCAAAGACCGTATCGAGCGGCCTGATAACGACGACGGTTCCAAAACACAGAGAAGTGGCAAGCGGAACACTCCGAAGTATCTTGAGGCAAGCACATCTTACCGAATCCGAATTTGAAAAACTATAAAGTCGCCGGTCTAAAAATGACCAAGTAGGAGATCATCCAAAATGATCCACCGCGCCGGCTTCGACGCCGTGGAGAGGGATACGGTTTATAATCACGTGGATACCGCGTAGGCAGGATAATTTTGTCGTCCCGTTTTGCGTTGAATGCAGTGTGACTACCCGCGACCTGAAATCATAAACAATGAAAGGAACACATCGCCAGGACGGTTTAAACCGATACCACAGAAACGGGGAAGCGGGAGAACGGCGGTGCACAAGTCCAATTGACAATGATGGAGAATGCTGGCATAAGCTTTAACTGATTAACACTATGATTGTCTATTTTGTAGTCGGGATACTACTCGTATTATCTGGAGTGGCAATTTTCTTTGTTTGGGCCAATCGCCACTCTCAACTGGTCCTTCACTACTTTATACTTGCTTCTGCAGCTTATGTAACTTTCGGAAGAGCGGATGCATTGCAGGCTGCCATTACGGCAGCAACGGTACTAAGTCCGGATCACCTTAGAATCGCGGAACGTGAGCTTTCCTCACTTTATTATTCGTGCAGTATCATAACTGACGAAATTGATACCGTACTTTTCGAGCGTCAATCGATGTTGTATTCCAAGATAGTTGGCGAACAATGGACCTTCGAGGATCAAGTATCGAACAAACTTGTACTCCGCAAAATGAATCCTACGTTCCTCAAGGCGCTGCATAAACCTAATCCAAAGATTTTCTTGGTCGAATATGAATCACTCCGGGAAATCGATCAGAGCTTGAAAGATGGTGTGAGTATTTTTGGTTCCATTTTTCCCAAGAAGATTTAGCTTGGCTTTATTTCTGCCGCCATCACCGACCGCGGCGAACTCACCCCCGCCAGCAACGCCACCGAAGGCGAAGTAAAAATGACCAAACAAGAGATCATCGAAAATGATCGAAAGCGCCGGCTTCGAGGCCGTGGAGAGAGATACGGTTTATAATCGCGCGACGGCAGTGTAAGTTTGTCGCCCAGTTTTGCGTTGAGTGAAGTGTGGGTGCGACAATCAGTGTAAATATAGGCGCGATTCAACTATTAGATGCTAATCAATTGCTCGCCCGTAAGCTTTTCTACAAGTTCCTTAAACTCATGGAGTTTGTTTAAGAAATTTTGTTGCATGTTTGTGCAAAGTGCGCTCGCACGCGCGATCACAGCCCTATCGTCAAGACCGGATTGCCGCATTTGGATCATATCCAGCATGACCGCCATAAGCTCATTTAAGTCTCTGACCAAGGTTCTCTCCAGCATCTCCTCTCGGACAAAACGATAAAGCTCCGGCCTTAGTTTCAGCCGGTTTCGTTCAAGTACATCCACCGCAGGCCGGAAAAACCTGATCGTCTCGTTGCTTAAATCACTTTGTTTGTTAGCCCACTCGACAAATTCATCGTGTAAGAATCTTTCTGCTTCACATAATTCAACCCATAGTTTCTGAATTGGACAATCATCTGAAACAGGCGAGGCCGTAATAATCTTTTCACGATGTAGGACTAATGTTTCCTCCTCTGCGTCGACCAGACTCAAGTTAGTCCCATCAGTCAGTCAGAAATTTAGTGTTGTATCGGTATAGGTGCTTTTGCAAAACGGACATTGTTTCATACCATCAAAAATGCTCCTAATCTGGACATCGCCAAAAAATTATTCTAACCTAGGTCTCGTTATTTTACGACCGATGGCTTGGGAATTCAACACGAGGTTGTGCAACTCGCCCACGAAGCCCTGTAAGTCCCTCATGAAGCGGTGCACATCGGGCACGAAGCGGATAAAATGACTCACGAACCCTAACAAGTCGCTCACGAAGCCGATAAACTAACCCACGAAGGAGAAAAACTAACAGCTATGAAGATCCTAAGGTGAAGATCACCACCGTGAGAAATACACTGATCTGAACTTAAGGATGAACGGCGTGCTGTATGTCATAAAGGCTGACACCACACGAACATTTTCGCTTCCGGGTCCGTATGAGTATTACGGCTGGTCACCCGGCGTTCGCGCGACATTTGGTAAGAGCAATCTTTCTAAAGGAATCGTTTATTCCTAGGCTTTCTTTATTAGACGAAGCTAGAACTGGAAGGACAATCTGAATAGATCAAAATCAAGATGGCCATCTTTGACGCAGAGGAAGTCGAAACGAAGGAATCCAAATGGGCCGACACGCTCGGCGGCGTTTTGGGATGCTTAATATATCTCGTTTTCGGATTGGCGGGAATCGCAGTCATTGTCCTATTGATACGCGGCGTTCCCTGGATAGCTGAGAATGTTTATCCAATCGTCACCCTTGTCTGCACGATTCTACATCTGCTTCTAATTCCACTGAGCATCGTCCTCTCAATCTTTCGAAAGACACGTCCTTGGGCAGGGGTTGGATTCACATTTTCATCATACGCTCTTGGTCTAACTACTTGGCTCTGGTCGTTGATTCTCGCGTATCTTTTGGCTGGAACCATCTGGATGATAATTGGTCTGCTCTTTTTTGGAGTTGGAGTGGTTTTTATCGCCTTTGTGGCATCGTTGCTTAGCGGTGAATGGGCTGTTGCCCTACAAGTCGCGGTCATGACCGTTTTGTCGTTCGGTCTGCGAGGACTAGGCACCTATCTGGTCGAAGGTAAAAAGCAGGGAGACGATGCAGAGTCCGATTCAGGGGACTTTCATGACTTTTGGGAACAGTATCAGCGAAAGGGTGAGATTCTACAGAGGTTCGGGAAGTTCATGGAAGATGAAAAGCCTCTTATTCCTGACATCGAAACCCTACCATACGCAAAGCAAGAGATTCACGATGTTCTTTGGGAAAAGGAACAAGAGACGTGTGATCTTGCAAATCAGGCAGTAAAGGACGGCGAGTCAGAAAAACTCCCCGAACTCGAAAAGCTGATTGGGGCGTTAGGTAGTTTGCGCGTTTTCCTTCATGTATACACCGAGATTGATCCTGAAGATCAGGACGATGTCGATTATTTCAATACCTATTCCGCTATCAGCGACGTTCCTGAGGAAGAAAACAAGAATTCATGAAGCTATTTTCGAAATATCATTCGAGGGGCATGGCGTCACCTTCTATGGATTAGCATGAACAAAACCAGACACCAATATCGCCGGCACCGAAATCTGTCATGAGCGACACCGCCATCTTGATCTCCGCGTTGGAGACGGCGCCGGGCGTGATCATTCCTCTGATCCGCGAGGTGCCGCCGCAGATATTGAAGCGTCGTCCGAGCCCGGCGAAATGGTCGGCTTACGAGCACGCCATTCATCTGTCACAGTCCGACGCTTCATTTCGCGCTCGGCTCGATCTGATCTTGTCGAAACCGGAACCGTACATTGAGTCGATAGAGAATTCTCCCGAGGATGAAGCAGGAGCGATGCTCGAGATAGCTCTCGACGAGAGTCTCGACAGGTATGTACGCGAACGAGCCTCGCTGGTAATAAGACTGAAAAAGCTATCGCCGGACGAGTGGAAAAAAACGGCCATGCACGAGGCGTTTGATCATTATTCGGTATGGATCATGTTCCGGCACGTGCTCAATCATGAGATGTTTCATGCCTACAGGATCGAAGAGCTGATGCTCAAGAAGGATTGGGATTGAGCAGCGAACGCTACCGTCGCTAGCGGTTGGACTTGAGAGTGATGTTTAATACTAACCATATGTTCAGGCGAACCATAATTTTCTCGACACTGATTTTGTTAACTTTACTCGGTATTGACGCTGAGGCTCAGAAGAAGCTTGCTCCTATGAAAACTATTGCTTCGCACATCGCTAAAGGGGAATTTGAAGTAAAGGTATTGCCGCAGCCGGCGGATGAGAATATCGGCGACTCCACGATCGGGCGCCTTGGCCTCGAAAAGACCTTCAAGGGCGGGCTGACCGGCGTTTCCAAGGGCCAGATGCTCGGGTCGCAGAGCGAAACTGAGCCGGGGAAAGGCGGTTATGTTGCAATGGAGCGGTTCGTCGGCACGCTCGACGGCAAAAGGGGCAGCTTTATCTTGCAACATGTTGGCACGATGGATAGCTCCGGCTACGTCATGAACATCGCAGTTGTGCCCGGTTCGGGTCTCGACGAACTCGAAGGCATCGGTGGAAAATTCACTATCAGAATCGAAGGCAAAAAGCACTTCTACGAGTTTAAATACACGCTGCCGAAAAAGTAAATCCATGCGGAAATTGATCGCAGCCATGAACATGACCCTCGACGGGTTCTGCGACCACACGGCGATGAACGCAGATGACGAGATTCATCAGCATTATCCTGAGCTGTTAAGAAATGCAGACGCGGTTCTATATGGGCGGATGACGTTCCAGCTTATGGAGTACTGGAAAACTTTTGTAGAGAATCCTACCGGTGACAAATCGATGGGTGATTTTGCGGACGCTATAGACAATATTCGCAAGATCGTCTATTCACGCACGTTGGAAAGTGTTGATTGGAAAAATACAGAGCTGAAGAAAGAGATCGTCAAAGACGACATCCTGGAGCTTAAGCAACGCGCCGGCAAGGACCTTTTAGTGGGCAGCCCGAGTTTGATCGTAGCCCTAACGCAACTCGGCCTTGTTGATGAATACCAGCTTGGCGTTCAACCAACCGTCATCGGCAGCGGACTCTCCTTATTCAAAAACATCAAGGATAGAGTTGATCTCAAACTCTTAAAAACAAAAACATTCGCCTGCGGTGCCATATTCCTTTACTATGAACCGTCAAAGACCCTGACGCAGGAATAGGACGGGTTTGGGCGGCGGCCAGTGATACAATTGGGAAATCGAGGTGAAAGGATTATGTCAGTTGTTGCGGAAATTGAAGAGAGGGCGATGAGCTTGGGCCCGAAGGAAAAGGGGCAGTTGATCACGAGGCTTTTGCGGTCGCTTCCTGAGTTTACATCTGACGATGACGACGGCGTTGCTGAAGCGTTACGACGCCGGGAGGAACTTCGCCGGAATCCGGAAATCGGTATTTCGCTCGATGAGCTTGATCGGCGAATGAAGGAACGTTTCGGATGATCGTCATTCTCCATCCTGAGGTCGACAGCGATCTCCTCAAAGCGATGGAATACTACGAACGCGAGGCCCATTCGGAACTGGCACTAGAGTTCTACGTCGAATTTCGCCGATGTGCCGGTGAAATCGGACGCCGGCCCGCATCGTTCCTATCCGCATCAAACGGTCTACGAAGAATGAATCTACGTCGGTTTCCTTTCCACATTCTGTTCGACATTCTCGATGAATCCACGGTTGAGATTTTTGTGGTCAAGCACGACCGAAGAGATCAGGATTTTGGAATCGATCGTCACTAAATAGGAGAGACCTATGCTACGAATCGTTTTGGGCGTTATTGCCGGATTTATTGCCTGTTGATAGTGTCGGTCGGAAGCGAGAAGGTTCTTTCGGCGATATGGCCGGCGTTCGGCGCTCATCAAGCCGCGTTCCAAACTGTCATTACCGAAGGCGGCGAGTTCACGGCCGACACCACAATGCTTCTCACGCATGTGGTGATGGGTTCAATAATCTCGATGATCTCCGGATCTCTTTCCGCGCTGATCGCCGTGAAAATTCCCGAGCACCTTTATTTGTCGGCATTCTTCTTTAGCCATGGGTGTGATGAAGGCAGTCATGTCCTTGCCTTATGTTCCCATTTGGTATCACGTGATCTTCACGGCGATCCTGCTTCCAACGGCGATCTTGGGCGGTAAATTGATAAGCGCTTATATTTCCTCTCGGTGACGTAGCAAACCAAGTGGTTCGAAAGGCATCCTACATTTATTATGAAACCTATTCTTTGTTTGGCATTTGTCATTCTCGGACTATCAATCGCCGTTCAAGCGGACACGTGGAGATTGCCGACCGTCGAGAAGTATTGTTCAGCTAACAAGAAGTATTGCTTGAAAGTTGAGCCTAAGAAGCTTGAAAGCCAGTTAGCGTTCTTTCAAGACAAAGTCGACGAGAAAAACAATGCCGGAGCGGTGAAGGGCATACCCGATAATTTCTGCAAGGGATCCTTCTCCGCTAAAGGAAAGAGGCTTTGGAATGTACGACTTGATAACGAAGTATCACCGGTGAGTGCCCTTATTTCCGACAACGGCGACTACGTCATAACATTCGATAACTGGCACGGAGTAGGCTACGGCGATAACGTTGTTGCAATCTACAACGGTCAAACCGGTACACTGATCAAGAAACTTGGATTGTCAGACTTCCTTACGGAAAGTGACATCTACAATCTTCCGGCAAGCACAAGTTCAATCCATTGGCATGGTACCCACCAAATCGATTACGTGAAGAGCGAACTCATTTTAAAGGTTGTCAAGCCTGCGAAAGATGAACAATTCTTCGATATTCGTGTAAATCTCAAAGACGGTAAGATCTTGGATGAAGTGAAAGACAGAATCCCATCTCTCCATTTCCTCCTTTCATCAAAGCAGGTTGAAGAGAAAGACCCAGTTTTTCCGGTCAAAGAAAACACAACGACCTGCGCGTCAATGGACGGGGCTCTTCAAATCTCCACAGCTGAACTAAACGAGAGAATTGTTTCAAGCGAAATGCCCAACTATCCGCCTGCTGCCAAAGCAGTAAGAGCAACGGGAGAATCTGTCTTTGAGTTGGTTATCTTTCCCGACGGCGAGGTCGAGTGTGTCACTCCAATTTCCGGCCATCCATTGTTGAGAGCGGCGCTTACGAACGCAATGAAAAAATGGAAGTTCGAGAAAAGTCTGGCTAAGTATAAGGGGAAGATAATTATAGAAGGTAAATCTGTCCTTATGCTCAATGGAAAAGTTGTTGAGGAATAGTGGCTCTCTTGACCTTGCGCAGCGGGTAAGACTCCATCCCCCCGTCTAACTCCCTTACAAAAACACCATTCCTCACAATTTCATCTCTCATTAAATTTTACGAAACCGTTCGGTTGCACTTGACATCCGCAACCGTTTGGTTGCATACTCTTAATCCAGATGATGAAAAGAGATATTTTCCAAGCCATAGCCGACCCGACGAGGCGGGCCATCATCGCGTTGATCGCGATACAGGCGATGACGCCCAATGCCATCGCGGAGCATTTTGACACCACGAGACAGGCCGTTTCCAAGCATCTGCGAATACTGACGGAATGCCAACTGGTAACACAGGAACAAAAGGGACGGGAAATTTACTATTCGCTGGAGATCGAAAAAATGAAAGAGATCGACAAATGGTTAGAGCAATACAGGAAGATATGGGAGACGCGGTTCGAGCAGCTCGGCGAGGTGCTCAAGGTAATGAAAAAGCAGAAAAGTGAGGAATGAATATGGAATTTATTGTCAACAAAGAAACGAAGACGGTTTCGATCAGCGCGGAGTTTGACGCAGAGCGTGATCTGGTCTGGGACGCTTATACAAAGCCCGAACTCCTCGACCAATGGTGGGCGCCAAAACCGTACGCATCGAGAACAAAGGTAATGGAATTCAGAGAGGGCGGCCGCAGGTTTTATGCGATGGTCACCCCCGAGGGCCAGGAGCGTTGGGCGCTTCAGAAATATACGTCCATTACTCCAAAGACCAATTTCAAGATCTTTAGTACCTTTGCCGACGCAGACGAAAACCCCGAATTGCCGGGTTCCGATTGGGACCTGAATTTCAGCGAGCAAAACGGAGCGACTAAGGTCAGCATTTCTATTTATAACGAGTCTCTCGAGCGCCTAGAGCGAGTGGTCGCAATGGGCTTTAAAGAAGGAACAGCGGCGACGTTCGACAACCTGAAAGAGCTGTTGGCGAAGCTATCGTGGGCAAAGGAGACAAAACAATGAGAAGAATTATGAATTGGAATCCAAATATCAAGACAACAGCTTTTTTCTTGTCGATGCTTATGACAATGCTCCCGTCGGGGGTCGTGTCGGGCCAGCAAAAGCCGACTAAGGGTTATGCTCCGGTTAATGGACTTAAGATGTATTACGAGATCCAGGGAAGCGGCGAGCCTGTGGTGCTGCTTCATGGGGCTTTCATGGCGATCACGGACGACTGGCGTGTGTGGGCGGGCGAACTCGCCAAAACGCGGAAGGTAATCGCCGTCGAAATGCAGGGCCACGGGCGTACTGCCGACATCAAACGCGACATTACTTACGAGAACCTCGCCGACGATGTCGCCGGACTGCTCGATTATCTCAAGATCGAACGCGCGGATATCGTCGGTTACAGTTTGGGCGCGGGCGCCGCGATGATGACTGCGATCCGGCATCCGGAAAAAGTACGAAAGGTCGTCAGCATCTCAGCCCCGATCCGCCGCGACGGCTGGGTAAAAGAGGCGAACGACGCTTGGCCCAACTTCTCGCCCGAAATGTTCAAAGGCACACCTGCCGAAACCGAACGGGAGAAACTTAATCCGACGCCGAACAGCTTCCCCGACTTTTTCAATCACATCAAAGCAGCGGCAATGAGGCCGTACGATTTCGGCGCCGACAAACTCAAGGCGACCAAAGCTCCGTTCTTCTTCATCCACGGCGACGCCGACGGCGTCCGAATCGAGCACATCGCCGAAATGTACCGCCTCAAAGGCGGCGGTAATATCCACGGCGACATGCAACCGCGCGTCGAGTCAAGACTCGCCATTTTACCCGACACAACACACGTTACGCTGATGAACCGGAGGCAAGCGATCGTCCCGATGGTAAACGACTTTCTCGATGCCAAGCCCCAAAAGCAATAAAAGAAATCTCACCACAGAGGCACAGAGTTCACGGACGCAGATATCAGTTGGGATGCCTCGTTTAGTAATATAACAAAACCGCTTTAGACATCTCTCTGTGTCCTCTGTGACTCCGTGGTGAATCCAATATGAACGTCCAAGAACAGATCAAAGATTATATTGCGAGCCAACCTGAACCAAAACGCAGCGACATGCAACTGTTGCACAGCATCATTCTGCAAGTAATGCCGGCATGCAAACTATGGTTCCTGGATGGTAAAAACAGCGAAGGCAAAACTGTTTCTAATCCTAATATTGGCTATGGATCTCGCACCATGAAATATGCTGATGGAACCACCAGAGAGTTTTATCAAATTGGTTTGAGCGCAAACAAAACCGGGATCTCTGTCTATATCCTTGGTATCGAAGATAAGAAATACTTGAGCCTGACCTATGGAAAAGACCTCGGCAAGGCGAGCGTGACCGGGTATTGCATCAGGTTCAAAACTCTAAAAGATATAAATATTGATGTGCTTGAGGCGGCAATACGATTTGGGTTTGAGAATACGAATGAAAAGTGAGCTGATGAAATATTATTAAACTCATACTTTAACGCCGGAACGAGATGAGCATATGAAATGTGACCTTTGCAAAAATGACAATCCGACCGATGCAAAATTTTGCGGCGGGTGCGGAAAGATTCTTATAAATGAGATTGGCCGGACTGATTCGTTGTGTCCCTATTGTCATACTGAGCTAAAGAAAAGGCCTCTCGCCAAAACAAAGTGCAAAAACTGCAGTAACTATATTTACTCACGAAGTCGCCCGATAGACGAGAAGAAAGTCCTGCTAACGGAAACTGAAGCGGAACACGTTGAAGTTCAGTGGGCAACATTGAATGGCACGTCGGAATATTACCTCGATCAAAAAAGGGAAAAGGCCTTAATACTTGAACAATTAAAGTCAAGATTAGGACGTGAGCCGCTAAAGGGCGAAATCGAAACGGAGCGCTTGAAACGTGAAATTCCAGCGAATCGCGCGCGTACACTGCAAACCTACAGAGAACAATCTGACGTTATCGAAGGTTGGCGGTGGCTCGCAGCGAAACAGCCTCGCACATGCGATTATTGCCTCGGAATGGACGGACAACAATTTCCACTGCATGTCGAGTTCGAGCCGATAAACAAATGTGAAAATGAATACTGTCGCTGCACGATCGTGGCAGTAATCGAAGGAGTGAACTGACGTAGAAGGAGAAATATGAGAAAGATAATTGCAAGTGAATTTATGACCATCGATGGTGTCATACAGAACGACGAAGCGGACGGCGACGGCTTCAAGTATGGCGGGTGGTTTTTCCCCTATGCGGACGAGGTTACGGGGGCTGTGGTACAGGAGCGGCTGGCCAAGCCGATGGATCTGCTGTTGGGCCGCAAGACCTTCGCTGCATGGGAAACGTATTGGCCGACGCATTCTAACTTCTGGCCGAACGTCATGACCGCAACCAAGTACGTCGCCTCTAATACACGCGACTCAAGCGATTGGCAGCCCACCGTGTTCTTGGGCGGAGACCTCGTCGAAAAAGTTAGTCAGTTAAAACAAACGGAGGGACCGGATCTGCACGTAATGGGAAGCGCGGATATGCTTCAGACGCTCTTTAAAAATGATCTTGTCGATAAGCTCGAGCTTATGATAATCCCGATCACGCTCGGCACCGGAAAACGTCTGTTCGACGGCGGCACGATCCCGGCGTCCTTCAAGGTGACCAACAGCCAGATCAGCCCAAACGGCAACATCGTCGTAACCTACAAACGAGACGGCGACGTAAAAACCGGCGCTCCTCAGATTGAAGAGAACGATTAGATATGAATTTTCACGAGGAACAATTCGCCCGTTCGTTTATCGTTCCTGAAAAGGCAGAGCGATATCTCACTCTGCTTCAATCAGATCGCGGACGGAAAAAGTTGCGGGCAGGACTGTATCACTGTCGCGACATCGATTATCGTTTCGCTAAATTGCTTGGTCCGGCAGAGCAAAATGCTGAATCGATTGAACGCATTTTGAAATCAAAAGGCGCTCCAAACAATTGCTACCTTTTTTCGGCCGATAGTGAGTTTGACGGACGCGAGATGACATTGACTGACGCCTTGTTCGAGGTCGTGGACTCGGGTTCAGGTACATTCGTCTCGTGTGTGGCAGGCAAGCTTGGTTATTTCGAATTTGAAGACATGAAAGAACGATACATACTCGAGAGATAGTCACGCCGTAAATGATCACATAAACTCTCCCAAGACGCGCGACTTACGTTAAAGACGTATTCGCGGCATGAGAAAACGTATGAATTGGAAACCAAGCATAAAGACAACAGCTCTTTATCATGACGATGCTCCTCTCGGGGGTCGTGGCGGGGCAGCAGAAACCGGTTACGGGCTACGCACCAGTTAACGGGTTGAAGATGTATTACGAGATCCAGGGCAGCGGCGAGCCAGTGGTGTTGCTCCACGGCGCGTTCGTGGCAATTACAGACGACTGGCGTGTGTGGATCAGCGAACTTTCCAAAACGCGGAAAGTGATCGCCGTCGAAATGCAGGGTCACGGGCGCACAGCCGACATCAAAAGAAATAAAGATTTACTTCGAGTAGCGATGAACTAAATGTAGCCGTGTGTTTCAACTCACGGACGCGTGATAACATGAATTTCGTCGCGTAGCGACGACTGAAAACCGGTTGTTCGATTCATTTGTCGCTGACGCGACAACGATATCTCTATGAAGCATTCTTCGGTCGGAGGAAGGTATATGGTAAAGATAGCAGGAATTGGCGCGGTGCCAAGAATTTATCTTTGCATCGTCGCCATCCTTCTATTCTCTGCGGCATTCTTTGGCCAGGAACCGGCACGTACCGTCGACACCACGACGCGGGCAGTCGAGCGGCAGGTGAAGGGGGTTTTCACTTTTGATGCCGACGGGGTTTCATTTTCGAATGAGTTCGACGGGGCTCGGCTGAACAAGGTCGAGCGCACTGGGGATGGCGAATTCACGGTAACGATCTTGCCTGAGAATGCACCAATAAACATGAGTCCCTGGTATGCATTCAAGGTTTGGTCGAAAAAGAAAAAAGACGTCCGAGTAAAGCTCGTCTATCCGGAATATGCTCGACACCGATACGATCCGCAGATCAGCTACAACGGCCGCAAGTGGAAACATCTTGACAAGGCAAACATCACCGAGATCGAAAAAGGCACGGGAACGAGCGGCCCGTCGTCACGTCCAAAAAGCATCGTAATGCGTCTGCGGGTGAGCAGAAAGCCCGTTTGGATCAGCGCGCAGGAACTCAATAATTCCGCGCACGTTTTCGAATGGATCGCAAAGATCGCTCGCAAGAAAAAGGCTGCCGTCGAGGACATCGGCCGCAGCATCGAGGGCCGTCCGCTGCGGATGTTGAAGTTCGGGAATCTCAATTCAAAGAAAAACATTCTCGTCATCTCGCGTCAGCATCCGCCCGAGGTCACAGGGTATTTTGCGATGCAGGCATTCGTCAATGAACTTCTCGATGGTTCGAGACTCTCAAAACAATTTCGTCGCGACTGGGCCATCTTCGTCGTCCCGTTGATGAACCCCGACGGCGTCGATAACGGGCAGTGGCGGCACAACATGGGCGGCGTCGACCTCAACCGCGACTGGACCACGTTCAATCAACCTGCAGGCCGCCAGATAAGCGAATTTCTACAAAAACGCGAAGCCGATACCGGCGGCAAATTCTACTTCGGTATAGATTTTCATTCGACATGGAATGACATCTACTATCCGATGGTCCCCGAACTGTCGGGCAATATGCCCGGCTTGGTTCAGGACTGGCTCGTCAATATCAAGAAAGCGATCCCGGGCTACGAACCAAATATTCAGCCCAACGCCCGCCTTCGTCCCGCCATCATTTCGCGCAATTATTTTCTTGCGTCACACGGAATGGAAGCGATCGTCTTTGAGATCGGCGACAACACGCCGCGTGATTTTATAAAGAAGAAAGGAAAGGTCGGTGCGGAAGAACTTATGAAGCTGATGCTCGCAAGAACAGAATGATCAACAACCCGGAAGGTTCGCTGGGCCGTTTTGCGCGGTTCTTAGATTGTTTACGGTTTGAAACCACTCGACAAACTTCGGTATTCCCTGTTCGATCTTTGTTTTCGGGTCGTAACCCAACAATCGCTTTGCCTTCGAAATATCAGCGAATGTTATAGGAACATCGCCAGGCTGAAGAGGTCGGCGTTCAATGACCGCCTTCTTTCCCAAATTTTCCTCAATAAGTTCGATCAGCCGTGAGAGCTCGGTGGTCTGCGACTCGCCCAGGTTAAAGACCTCGTGGATCGAGCCGTCGTAATCGATCGCGGCCCTAACACCCTGTATAATATCGTCGACATAAGTGTAATCCCGGCGCGTTGAACCGTCGCCAAACACTTGGATAGGCTTACCGTCCCGTACGGATTTCGAAAATTTATGGATCGCCAGATCAGGACGCTGCCGAGGGCCGTAAACCGTAAAGAATCGAAGGCAAACCGTTCGGATATCGTACAGATGCGAATATGTGTGACACATCAATTCGCCCGCGGCTTTTGTCGACGCATATGGCGAGATTGGTTGATGAATGCGGTCGTCTTCCGCAAACGGGACCTTCCCGTTAATACCGTAAACGCTCGACGATGACCCGAATACGAACTGCTTAATGCCGTGTTTTTTCACCAATTCAAGTAGGTTTAGGGTGCCGTTCACATTCGTTTCGTAATACAAAACCGGTTCCGCGAGCGAAGGGCGAACGCCCGCTCGAGCAGCCAGATGAACGACAACATCAAACGCATACCGTTCGAACGCCGAGTTCAGCTCTTTTCGATCCCGAATGTCCGCTTCGATAAGGCGATAATTAGGGTATGGAAAATGTCGGGCGGAGTTTTCGCGCTTGATCTCGGGTGAATAAAAGTCGTTAAAGTCGTCAATGACAGTGATCTGCCAACCGCCTTCGCGAAGGAGATGGTCAACCAGATGTGAACCGATAAAACCGGCACCACCGGTAATCAGGATTTTTTTACTCACAAGGTATAATTAATGATAATCGCAGTTTAGGCAAGATTCCACATGTCTCGACCTTCGCCAGGGTCGACTTTTGCACGGCTAAATTGCTAAGATCGTATTTAGCGCCACGAACGAATTTTAACCAATCGGGCGTTATCCCATATCCATTTTTAGGAGTTTTTAGATGAGAGTTTTACCCGCAGCCCGTTTTTTGGGCGTGATTATCGCGCTAACGTGCGTACTAGCGATCGTCCCCACGGTGCCGGCCCAGAAGAAAATGGACCGGATCGAAAAGGACAGAATGAAGAGCATGCTTAAGAATATTAAGAATGCCGTCAAGAAAGATTATTACGATCCGAACTTTCACGGGATCGATATAGAAGAGCGTTTCGCGACGGCTGAAAAGCGTCTCGGCGAGGTCGAGACTGTCGGGCAATCGTTCGGTGCAATAGCCCAGGTGCTAATGGATTTCAATGATTCGCATCTTTATTTCCTTCCGCCGCCGACAAATGTCGACATCGAATACGGCTGGCGGGCGAATATGTTCGGTGATAAATGTCTCGTCAGGCTGGTGAAACCGAATAGTGACGCCGAGGCAAAAGGCCTTAAGGTTGGTGATCAGATTCTCTCGATCGAAGGCTTTCGGCCCACGCGAAAGGAATGGTGGAAGGTGATGTACTTTTATAATCAGTTTGGCAAGCGTGCAAGGCTTCGACTATCGGTACTGAGCCCCGGCGCTGACAGTCCGCGCGATATTGAAATAGATTCGAAGATAAAACAGCGCCCAAAAGTCATCAATCGAAACCTGCTGTATCAACTATTCGACACCACCGGAAAGGACGAGTATGACTACAACTATTTTAAGAACATCGGGAACATTGCGATCTGGAAGATGCCGACTTTCGGCATTGACCCTGCTAGTATCGACGTCTTTGTATCGAAGGTAAAGGATTCGAAAAGTCTAATTCTCGATCTTCGCGGGAACGGCGGAGGGTTGGTTGCGACGCTGGAGCGCCTCGCGGGATATATGTTTGATAAAGACCTCACCATTGCAGAGCTAAAGGGCAGAAAGCAGATGGATCCGCAAAAGAGCAAGACTCGTGGAAAGGAAGCGTATGCTGGTAATCTCATCGTCTTGGTAGATGGCAACTCTGGTTCGGCTGCCGAGATATTTGCGCGCTTGGTACAATTGGAAAAACGCGGTAAAGTGCTCGGCGATGTATCGTCGGGGTCTGTAATGCAATCGCGACAGGAAATCATGTCGACCGGCGCCAACGACGAAGTCGTCTACGGAGCAAGCGTCACGAATGCCGACGTAATTATGTCCGACGGCAAGAGCCTTGAACATGTGGGAGTAGTTCCGGATGAGACTATCGTTCCGTCGGGTGCCGATCTCGCCAACCAAAAAGATCCGGTTTTGGCCCGAGCGATAGAACTTCTTGGCGGAATCGTGTCGGCGGATGATGCCGGAAAATTCTTTCGATATGTTTGGCGCGAGGACGACCGAATCGAGATTGATGTTAAATAAATAATATTTCGGGATTTATTGAGTAAACCGGGTCGTGTGTTCGCCGCATTCCCCGGCGCTTTATTGCTCGAATCAGAAACACGATTCAGGTTTCACGGATTTTTCCTTGTCAATAGTCTTTCACAATACTTATACTCTACGTTGGTTTCTTGAATCGGTATTCGGGGCCAGAGGAGAATAGACATTGCAACCAAAGATTCACAGAGGTCGACAAGACGCCAATGGGCTCCGCTTTGCGATCATAGCAAGTCGCTGGAACGATTTCTTGACTGCAAAACTGGTCGATGGAGCCATTGACGCACTCGCGAGTTCGGGCGCTGTCGAAACGGACGTAGAAATATATAAGGTTCCCGGTGCATTCGAACTGCCGCTTACATCGCTGAAAGCAGCTGAAAGCGGAAAGTTTGACGCAGTCATAGCAATCGGTGTCGTCATCCGCGGTGAGACGCCGCATTTCGATTATGTTGCTGGGGAAGCAGCCAGCGGCATCATGAACGCCGGCATACAAGCAGGCATACCGGTTGTATTCGGCGTTGTTACGACCGACACGGTCGAACAGGCTATTAACCGATCGGGACTGAAATCGGGCAATAAGGGTTATGAGGCAGCAATGGCGGCGATCGAAACCGTAAATTTGCATCGGCAAATGGCGGATAAGACGCCGGCGAAGGGTGACGAAAAGGCTTTTCCCCATGTCGTTTGATAAAACAGAAAAGAGTTCGGGTACAAGGCACAAGGCCCGCGAGTCTGCACTTCAGATGTTGTTTGCCGCAGACCTCGTAGATTTTGACCCCGCAGTCCTCACAAGGCGTTTCTGGAGCGAATTGGGCGAAGCCGGCATAGACGAAAAGACACAAGATTTTTCGAACGGCCTCGTTATTGGAACACTCAGGGAGCTTTCCCGCATCGATGACTGCATTCGCACACGCGCCGAGCACTGGCGGATCGAAAGAATGGCTATCGTCGACCGAAACGTCTTGCGGCTTGCGGTTTATGAGTTTTTGTTTGAGGACACACCAAATACCGTAGTTATCAACGAAGCATTGGAGATCGCCCGTAGGTTTTCCACATTCGAGGCGACACAGTTTATTAACGGCATCCTGGACGCGATCAAGCATGATCTGGAAAAGGAACTTGCTCACGAATCGGAAAAATCCGATGGGCGGTCGCAAACCTCTTCACGGTAGTTCAACCACAAGCATTCTGTTAGTATCTGGAATACCTGCCAATCTATACTCCGCACCGACCGACCCCAGGCGCGATCATTTAAGTTTTTCTCGATTTTGCGGTAAAATTAAGGCTTGCTCAACCACGAGCGAGTTAAGAGGAAAACAACATCGTGAGCGAAAAAATATCTGATCTTTCTGAGTATATTGTAGAAAATTTTGGCGCGAACGCCAGCTATGTAGAAGGGCTGTTAGCTCGCTATAAGAGCGATCCAAATTCGGTTGACGAGGCTTGGCGCAGCTATTTTGGAGAGTTGCTCACAGGTGCATCCCCGCTCGAGTTGGGAGGCAAAAACGGTCCGACAACCCCGGCTTCACCGCAACCAGGCCCCTCAGCGGTGACACTTTCGCAAGCTCCGCCGCCGTCAAAAGCCAACATTGCGATACCGCTTGGGGCCGATACCGAATCGAAACCAATAACCGGTGCCTCGAAAAAGATCGTCGAGAACATGGAAAACAGCCTTACCGTGCCAACGGCGACGAGCCTGCGTAACGTCCCGGTCAAGGTCTTAGAGGAAAACCGGCGAATCATCAATGAACACCTAAAGGAGCGCGGACGAGGAAAGGTTTCGTTTACGCATATTATTGCTTGGGCGATCGTGAACGCGGTGAAAGAACTGCCGCGGATGAATCAAGGCTACGGTTTGGTCAATGGCACCCCTTCGCGGCTCGAACACAAAAACGTAAACTTGGGGATTGCGATCGACATTGAGAAAAAAGACGGCTCACGCAACCTTCTCGTCCCGAACATCAAAGCCGGTGATAAAATGAATTTCGCTGAGTTTTTTGATGCTTTTAATGAACAAGTAAAGAAAGCGCGCGACGGTAAGTTGGGGATCGAGGACTTTCAGGGCACTACTATTTCGCTTACGAATCCGGGAACCTTGGGGACCGTAGCATCGAATCCGCGGTTGATGGCCGGCCAGAGTGCGATCATAGCGACCGGCGCAATTGAGTATCCAGCTGAGTATCAGGCAATGACCGCGGCGGTTCTGTCGCAACTCGGGATCAGCAAGACGATCACATTGACGAGCACCTATGACCACCGAGTGATCCAGGGGGCCGAAAGCGGATTGTTCCTTGCAAAGATCCATGAATTTCTGCTCGGCCAGCACGCGTTTTATGATGGTATTTTCCGCGACTTCGAGATAAATTATCCCCCGCTTCGATGGGCCGAAGACTTTAACCCGATGCTGCTCGGCGGCGACCGATTCAGCGAGCAGACCGAAAAGCAAGCGAATGTACTTCAGCTCATCAATGCCTACCGCATCCGCGGGCACCTTCTTGCGGATATTGACCCGCTAAATATGACGTCGCATTACGCGGACGATCTCGATCTCGCAAATTTTGGTTTGACGATCTGGGACCTCGACCGCGAATTTATCACCGGTGGTCTGCACGGCGAAAAAACGGCAACACTTCGGCGCATACTTGAAATACTTCAAAAGGCGTACTGCGGCAAGGTCGGCAGTGAATACAGGCACATTCAAAGCAAAGCGGAAAAGGAATGGATCAGGCAACAGGTGCGGTCACAATTCGTCGATTCAGTTCCGCTTGCTACAGAGATCAAAAAGGAACTTCTAACAAAACTAATAGAAGCGGAACAGTTCGAACAATTTCTGCACAAGAAATATCTTGGCCAGAAGCGGTTTTCACTCGAGGGCTGCGAAACCGTGATCCCAATGCTCGATCAGCTGCTCGAGGGGGCCTCCGCCCGCGGCGTAAATGACCTTTATATGGGTATGGCCCATCGCGGCCGGTTAAACGTGCTGTCGAACATCGTTGGCAATTCGACAACCGGCGATCTGGCCGAGCGGATATTCACAGTGTTTGAAGGAACTTCGCACCCGAGTTTCCCGGCAGACGAGGGAGACGTTAAATATCACCAGGGAGCAGTTGGCAAACGCAATACTAAAGCTGGTAGAGACCTTAATATTCGACTCTCCTGCAACCCGAGCCATCTGGAGTTTGTTAATCCGGTCGTTGAAGGAATGGCTCGAGGTCGACAGGACGATCTTCGCAACGGCGAACAAATGACCCGCGAAGAGGTGAACGACCTTGTACTGCCGGTTCTACTTCATGGTGACGCAGCATTCTCGGGACAGGGGATCGTGATGGAAACCCTTCAGCTCGCAAGCCTTCCGGGCTATCGCACGGGCGGAACCATCCACATTGTTATCAATAATCAGGTCGGGTTCACCACCGGGCCGGAATCCGGCAGGAGTTCGATATATTCGACCGACGCGGCGCAGATCACACAGACACCGATATTCCACATTAACGGCGACGATCCTGAAGCAGCATACCGCGTTATCCAGATCGCACTCGACTATCGCCGTGAATATGACAAAGATGTAGTGCTCGACCTGGTCGGTTTTCGGCGCCTCGGGCATAACGAGGGCGACGAGCCGAGCTACACCCAGCCGCTAATGTATGCTCGCGTAAAAGCGCATCCCGGTGTCCGGCATATTTATGCCCAAAGGCTAATTCGCGAGGGCGTCATCTCAGAGGAAGATCTTAATGAGATGACGAATAAGGTCCACGAAAAATACGAAGGTATTCTGACACGCGCAAAACAGATAGCCGCTGGCAAGATGAAGCGGTCGCAGCTGCCACCCGCGATCGTCGAAGAAGACGGTTCGGGGGTTTTGCCGACGGGAGCTGATCAAGATGGGTTACGGGTAGTCTCCGAAAAGATCTCGCTCGTGCCCGAAGGATTCAACGTCAACCCCAAAATGGTTGGGCAGTTAGCTAGACGTGCAAAAATGGGAGCCGGCGAGGTCGCGTTGGACTGGGGATTTGCAGAGGCGATGGCGATCGGCTCGCTTGTGACCGAAGGCTACCCGATTCGTCTAAGCGGACAGGATTCAGGACGCGGAACGTTTTCACAACGACATGCGTCAATGTACGACACTCTCACGGGAGAACGCTGGTCGCCGCTAACCGAACTACGTAATGAGGCGAACCCGAAGGCACGGTTCTATGTTTATGACAGCTCGCTTTCAGAATCGGGTGTGCTTGGTTTTGAATATGGTTACTCAGTCATTTGCCCTCAAGACCTTGTAATATGGGAAGCCCAGTTCGGTGATTTTGCCAATGGAGCCCAGGTCATCATCGACCAGTATATCGCGGCATCGGAAGACAAATGGAGCGAGAAATGCCGCCTTGTGCTGCTCCTGCCGCATGGCTTTGAGGGTCAAGGCCCCGAGCATTCTTCAGCGCGCCTGGAGCGGTTTCTGCAACTCTGTGCAGAAAACAATCTGCAGGTTTGCAATCCTACGTCGCCGGCACAATATTTTCACTTGCTGCGTCGTCAAGCTCGACAGGAAGTGATTCGGCCGCTCGTCATAATGACGCCGAAGAGTCTGCTCAGGCTGCTCGCTGCGAGCTCGACGATCGAAGAACTCACTGATGGCGGATTCCGGCCAGTGATCGACGATACCGGAGTCGCCGATCGCAAGGCCGTCCTGCGGATCGTACTTTGCAGCGGAAAGGTTTTTTACGACCTCGAGGCTGGAAGGGCAGACGCTCGAGACGCTAGGGTCGCGCTCGTACGGCTTGAGCAGTTTTACCCCTTCCCGACTGCCGCGCTCAAGGATGTCTTCGAATCGTATCCGAATGCGACACAGCTTTTTTGGACTCAGGAAGAGCCGCAAAACATGGGTGGCTGGTTTTTCGTTTCGGACAGGCTGGAGGCCATCGTTCCCGAACAAATGTCGGTTAGATATGTAGGCCGCGTCCCATCGGCCAGTCCTGCGACGGGATCATACGCGATTCACGAGCTCGAGCAAAAAGAAATCGTAGAAAAGGCGCTGATCGCGGATTCAGACGATATCTCACCGGCAAGCGAACCTGAAGTATCGGAGAAATTAGCCCCGGCAAGCGCTTAGGCCCGCGCGCTGCGGGCGTTCCCTGATTTCATAGTTAAGCGCCAAACAGTTTGCGGCCCACGGTGAATCGTGCTCTAATGGCGTTCGCCGTTTTTTTCGCAAAAATGAGAGTTTTGGGCATCTAAACGTCAAGATCGCCCTAGTTCGTATGAAATCGACACATTTGAACGTGACGCGAATTAGATTCGCAGTATTTCTGTTGAGCACGGGGCTCGCGGCTGGATGTGGGTCGGGTGCAGCAACATCAGAAGCTGCCGAGTTCAGTTCCGATGTGGTGACGGTTAGTGCGACTCCGCCTCCGTTGAATACGAGCAAGCACAATGCTGACGGAGTTATCACGATCGCTGCGGTGGGCGACATAATGCTCGGCTCGACGTCGATTAATGAGACTTTTTTGCCGCCGAATGACGGTAAGGACGTACTCCGAGAGGTTACACCGCTGCTTGCGTCTGCGGATATCGCTTTCGGCAACTTGGAAGGGCCCTTGATTGATGGGGGCGTTTCAACAAAATGTCCGCCCGGGCCGAAGGCGAAACCAGCTGGAATGCCGACGCCCACACCGACTCCCACGCCTAAACCAAAGACGGGTGAGAAGAAAAAGCCGATCGGCTGTTTTGCGTTCCGCACACCGACTCACTACGGAAAGTATCTTAAAGAGGCGGGGTTTGATGTCCTTAGCCTCGCGAATAACCACTCGCTTGATTTTGGTATCGAAGGGATCGCAAGTACGCGCCGAACGCTGGACGCCTTGGCAATTGAACACGTTGGCAGTGACCGCTTGCGTTACGCCTCTGCGACCGTCGAGTCTAACGGCAAGAAGATCGCTTTTGTTGGTTTTGCACATAACACGGTGGTGCCGAATATAAACGATCTTTCCGCGGCTGGCGCACTTGTGGCAAAGGTGAAAAGATCGGCCGACATCGTTGTGGTTTCGTTCCACGGCGGGTCGGAAGGGGCCGCGGCCGAACATGTTCCGTTCGGAACTGAGATGCTCGGAAAAGAAAAACGTGGGAATCTACGTGCTTTTGCGAGGACTATCATCGACGCCGGTGCCGATCTTGTGCTCGGGCACGGTCCGCATGTTCTTCGCGGGATGGAGTCCTACAAGGACCGGCTGGTTATTTATTCGATGGGAAACTTTGCGACTTACGGCATGTTCAATCTAAAAGGGGCGCAAGGCTTAACCGCCATTTTTGAGATAAAGCTTGACACCGAAGGTAAGTTTGTCGGAGGAAAGATACATTCAGCAAAACAGGTAGGCCGCGGTATTCCTGTTTTGGAGGATTCGGGTGAATCGATCAAGAAAATCCGTGCACTTTCGCTGGAAGACTTTGGTAAGACAGCGCCAACGGTCGGGAATGATGGGGTCATCTTACTCAATTAACACGTCGTTCGTCCTGCTTATTCAATTTCTCGATTCTATTGATCAATTTTTTGGCCTGATTGCGGGCGATGAGCGGCATTCGTTCATCGTCACTTAGTAACTGAAGGAATGGCAGCATTTGGCCAGGGTCAGAGACTTCGTTCCGACGAATAAGCGATTCGAGCCCCCTCATGAGTTTTGGTGTCTCGAGTGGCTGATTTTCGCGTGCCACCGAAACATCGAACATCCAAATGTACTGATTTCCTAGTTTACGGTATTCCTCCGCAAGGATTCTCGCGTGCTTGTTCTCAGTCCAATTATATTTCGCGGTTCTCGACTTGTCGCCCGTTCGTACGGTAATTGCCACGTTCCCGAGGTGTGAATAATCTTTCTGATATTGATAATTCTCAACTGAATTTACGAAGTTCAATGCCGTCAGCGCATCTTTGATCCGCTCGAGAGCGGCCGACGAGACCTGCAGCGGATCGGAGATCGCGTCGTCAAGCCCATCTTTTTTGAATGAAATGCTTCCTCGCCCATTTTCATCGTGAAGGATCACGATATTGGCAATTATGAATCGCGGGTGCTCGAACTCGTATCGGTAATCCGCGTCAGACGCGATCGGGTCAAGCTTCGTTGACGAAGAGGAGTCGTTGACGGGCCGAGCATTCTTCTTTAGAATCGGCGTCGGCTCCGGGGTAACCGATACCTCTGCCGCCCCGGGCGGCTTCGTGGGTTTTTTGGTTTTCTGCGCTTGTATCGGAATCCAGAAGCAGGCCACGATCGCTGCCGCGAATAATATACCGTTTCGAATTAGTGTCCCCATCTGCGCTATCATATCGCACCCGGGTCGTGGGTCCAATTCCGGGTTTTCGAGGCCCGATTTCAAATGCCGTTGATTTTATGACTATTTCGCGCTTAGAGGATGATTTTGCAAATCGCCGTGGGTTACTCGAACTTGACCGACACAACTTTCGAGACTCCCGCTTCCTGCATCGTTACACCGTAAAGGGCCCGCGCAGCTTCCATCGTTCGCTTATTGTGGGTTATGACGATAAACTGCGTCTTTTCGGACATCGCGGCGATCTTGTTTACGAATCGGCCGACGTTTGCGTCATCAAGTGGTGCGTCAACTTCATCGAGCAAACAGAAAGGCGAAGGGCGGTATTTGAAAATAGCGAGGACCAGGGCTATGGCCGTCATCGCTTTTTCACCGCCTGATAAGAGCAGTATGTTCTGTAGACGTTTTCCGGGAGGCTGCGCGACGATTTCGATACCGGCTTCGAGAACGTCATCCGATTCGAGAAGCGTCATTTCGCCGCGACCGCCGCCGAACAGTTCCTGGAAAAACTCTACAAAATTCTCGTTTATGGCGCCGAACGCACGCTTGAAACGCTCTCGCGAACGCTGCTTGATCTCGCGTAGGGCCTCTTCGGTGGCCGAGATGCTGTCGATAATATCTTGTCGCTGCGAGGTGAGGAAGATCAAACGCTCTTCAGCTTCGCCCAGTTCCTCGAGGGCCAGCATGTTGATCGCCCCGAAATTCTCCAGCCTTTTACGAAGATCTTCCACCTGCTCGCGCCCTTCGTCGAGATTGAATGACCCATCGGTAGGTTCGAGTATGAGATCCGCGAGTTCGAAACTCAGCTCTTGTCGGCATTTCTCGTAAATACTCTTAAGCTGGGTTACGGCCTCTGCCTGCTTAACCTCAATTTCCGCACGATAGTTACGGGCATCCGCCGATCTCTTGTTCAATTCCCCCAACTCATAGCTCAGCGCATCGGCGGCATGCCTGGCCTGATCGAGAATGTCGACGGATCGTTGCAGGTCTGCTGACTCGCGTTCCTCGACTTCGGTCGAGGCCGCGATACCGGTTGCGAGGACTACGATCGACTCGCCGAGTTCATCGACCTTACCGGAAGCCTCTTTGAGTTCAAGATCCTGAAGTGCGAGTCGCGATTTTAGCTCCTTTTCCTCGTTGTTCAGGCGCTTGATGCTTGTTTGGACAGATCGCTGTCGTTCAAGTGAGGTCGCTGCGATCATGCGTTTTTCGTTAAGCTCGACATTCTCTGATTCGGCCGCCTCGCGTGCATCGCTTAGCGTCGCGGCGATCATTTCCATGCGATTTGCCGCGGTGAGACGTTCAGAATCGGCAGCGGCAGCATTGGATTTGGCCATTTCATGGATTTTCGATAATTCGGCCAACTCCAGTTCGACTCGCTTGATGTCTTCGGCAACAACACGCTGATGGCGTGCAGCGCGGTCGACGTCATTTTTCGCCGCGGAGACCTGCATCTCAAGAGCATGAAGATGCCGTTCGACCTTGATTATCAGAGACTGCAGATCTACCGTTTTTTCCTCGTGCTCGGTGACCATTCTACCCGCTGCTTCGGATACTGCGGAGGCCTTTTCAACATCCGAAAGCAACTTCACCGAGAGTTTTTCGAGACCGCGCAGCTCACGCTTAAACGCCAAAAGCGATTCATTCTTCTCTTTTCCGCTAACTTGACCGGCGACAAATAGCTTGCCGCCGATCAGCAGATCCCCTTGATAATTGACGAGGGTCTGACCATCTGAATACGTTTCGGAGTCAAAAGATTCGACCAATATGGCGGACATTTCACGTGGGAGAATTCGCCGCAACAATTGCGTCAGATCATCCGGCAACCCGAGAGCGCTGCCGATATCACCACCCGTGCCCGCGAATTTCGGCCGCTCTGGTTCTTCAATTGACCTTACCAGAATCGCCAGACGGCCAATTTCGTTCGAATGGAGCCATTCAGCGGCTGCGCGGGCGTTCGCATCCGACTCAACGATAACCGTTTGCAGGTAGTTTCCGAACAGATTTTCGACTGCCCTTTCGGCCTTCTCGTCGACCTCAAGCAGATCCGCGAGGACCTGCGCGTCCTCGATGCCGATCGATTCTTTCACCGCAAATAATTTTTGAACCGGCGGCGCGTAAACCGCACGCTTTTCGTCGAGTTCAATAAGCGTTTCGAGCCGGTGCTTTCTTCGGGAATACTCTTCACGTGCCACGCTAAGGGCGCCTTCGGTCTCGCGATGGCTAGAGCGCGCAGCGACCGTTAGTTCGACGATGCTGTTCTTCTCGACTTGGAGAGTCGCGAGTTTCTTCTGTTCGGTTTCGAGGTCTTGGGCGAGTCCTTCCGCTTCATTTGCGTGTTCGGCGCCAGCTGCGACTGCACGCTCGAGTTCGAGTTCAAGTCCAATGGCCTTTTCAGCGAGCTTTTCGCGATTGCTCTCGGCCTGGCGTCCGATTTCGTCGCAGCGTTCGAGCGCTGCCGTATGCTTTAGAAGACTGCCTCGGACGTCATCCAACTGTGCCTCTATACTCTGCAGTCCTTCGACCCGGGACCGGCGGTCTTCTTCTGCCTTTCGCAGCTCGATCTCGGCTTTACCCGCCGCAGTTTGCTCTTTCTTTTCCTCTTCCTCAAGCGTCCGAAATTCGGCATCGAACTTAGTCAAGCGCTGCGCGGATGCAGCAATCTCAAGGCGAAGCGCTTCAGACCGCGTTTCAAGGTTCGATCTGTTTTCGATCAGGTATCGATGTTCGCGTACAGCACGGTCGCGCTCAAGCGCACTTTCTGCATGTAGTTTGCGCAGTTCGGCAAGATTCTCCTCTGCTTCGCGAGCGGTTTGAGTCGCCAGGCGTACCGCAGATTCTTTGGCTTCGATATCCGCTTCGTGTCCGCGTTCGACCTCAACCGCAGCGACCGCACCCACTTTTAGCTCTTCGGCCAAACCGGAAAGGTGTCTTCCCTCGGCAGCAAACGCTTGGCGAAGCAGCGCGCGAAATTCTTCTTGAAGGACCTTGAATCTTCGAGTCTTGGAGGCCTGGCGACGAAGTGAGTTTACGTTCTTATCGATTTCCGACACGATGTCGGAAATGCGACCCAGGTTAGTCCTGGCAGATTCGAGCCGCGTTTCGGCAGCGCGCTGACGTGTTCTAAACTTGGAGATTCCTGCGGCTTCCTCGATCAAATTCCGTCTGTCAGCCGGTTTCGCCGAAAGAATTTGGCCAATTCGTCCCTGTTCGATTATTGCGTAGTGTGACCCCGAAAGGCCCGTGCCGGCAAAGAGGTCTTGAATGTCGCGGAGTCGGCATGCCTTTCCGTTCAGTTGATACTCACTCTCCCCCGATAAATATAGGCGGCGTGAGACGGATACTGCTTCACCGGGGGCAAAATCCAGCGTGAACGATCTCGGCCGCCAGTGACGCTTGGTGCGGACCTTGGTAC
>JBAUGL010000135.1:0-28885 GCA_049679665.1 Pyrinomonadaceae bacterium
TTGTACAAAGGGGACTCTACGGGCAAACTCGACGACGCGACCCGAACTTCGATCAAAAGCTTTCAAGACGTTAACCGCTTAAAGAACACGGGAACGCTCAATCGGGCGACTCTCGAGAAGATGGGTATAGAATTGACTGACAGCCAGAAAGCGATCCCAGTCGATCCGAACTCGTTTTCGGCGAATGATCCGACACTAACGAAGTCGTCGTTAGCAGCCTCGGGCAAGGCAGCGTCCAAACGAAAACCACCGTTTCGAGCAACCAAAGAACAGATCATCGAGGCACAAAAGCTGCTTAGGGCAAAAACAATGTACAGCGGTGAAGAAAGCGGCAAACTGGACGATAACACTCGGGCCGGACTAAAAAAGTATCAGGAACGCAATGGTGTAAAAGTTACTGGCACGCTTAATCAGCTTACCCTGGAAAAGATGGGGATAGAACTGACCGACCAACAAAAAGCCGCATCAGCGCCTCCAAATAAATGAGTTGTTGATCTATTCATCCAGGGCTATGCAGGAAGCGAACATTTATACTTATCTCACGCCCATCGCGTTGTTTTTCGTGCTCCTCGAGGTAGTTCTCGCCTTTATCTATTGGCGAGATTACATTTCTTTTCCGGAGGCAATCGCAAATTTCGGCACGGCGATCGGCAATCAAACGGTGAATGTTTTGATCGCTGCCGGCGTGTTTGTTGCTTACGGCGTACTTTGGGAGAATTACCGACTTTTCACCATCGAATTGAATTGGTGGTCTTTTATCCTTTTGCTCATCGGAGTAGATTTCATTTTCTACTGGGTGCATCGATGGGGGCACGCGATAAATATAATGTGGGCAGCACATTCGCCGCACCACTCGGCGGAGGAAATGAATTTCATGGTCGCCCTCCGCGCAAGTGTGACACAGCGTTTCTGTTCATTCCTTTTTTTCTGGCCACTTGCGTTGATAGGATTTCAGCCGCTGCATATCTACATGATGAGCGGCATCCACTTATTTATCGCATTTCTCCATCACACGGAATTTATCGGCAAACTCGGCTGGTTCGAAAAATATTTCACAACTCCCTCGCATCATCGTGTTCACCACGGCGTAAACTTTGCTTATCTCGATAAGAATTTTGGCGAATTTCTGATCATTTGGGACAAGATCTTCGGCTCGTTTGCCGAGGAAAAAGAAAAGGTCGTTTACGGCGTCTATGATCATCCCCGTAGTTGGAACCCGATCCGGATCAATTTCCACTATTTTATCGTTCTGGCAAAATATGCCGCGGCGGCTCCATTTTTGTGGGATAAGATCCGAATCTGGTTCATGCCTGCGGGTTGGCGGCCGCGAGGATTGCCGGAAAAAGAAATGGTCGAGATCACATCGGACAATCAGATCAAATACCGGCCGGTGATGTTTGAAAACTCTCGCTTATATCTTGTCGTGCAGTTAGTTGTTGGCGTTTTTTTAATGCTCGGCGTTATTTCAAATCTTCTTGGCTGGAACACAACACAACGTTGGGTCGGAGCTATGCTGCTTTGGTGGCACATTGTGAATTGGAGCGGAATTCTCGAAGCAAAACCCTGGCTTTTGGTCTCAGAAAACTTGCGGATCGTCGCGACAGCGATCGCCGTGATAGCCTTCAATCAGCTTTACCAGCCATCCGGTTTCCTTTTCGGCGTGATCGCGGTTTCGTTATTCTCGATTATATGGGCAAATTTTTTCTTCCGGCCAAATAGCCCAAGGCTTGTGCCGGCGTAATCAACTCGTAAATATTGATTGCAATTCTTCTTTCTTTAAGCTATGAAAATTTACCTTACTTTCGTCTTCGTTTTATTAACTACGTTTTCCACCGTAGGCCAATCGCCCGACTCGAAAGCCGAAAGCGACATTCGCAAAGTAATGGACGATCAAGCCACCGCCTGGAACCGCGGCGACATCGGCGGCTTTATGCAGGGTTACTGGAATTCGGAAAAGCTTGTTTTCGCCTCCGGTGATTCCGTGACTCGCGGCTGGCAGCCCACACTCGATCGGTACAAGAGGAGGTATGATTCAAGGGCGAAGATGGGCATCCTTACGTTCTCCGATTTGGAGATCAATGTTCTGTCAAAGAATGCGGCCGTCGTTCTTGGTAGTTGGAAATTACAACGCGAGAAGGATACGCCGTGCGGTAAATTTACACTCATCTTCCGTAAATTCAAACAAGGCTGGCGCATCGTGCACGATCATACTTCATGACGGCTCGCTAAACTTTAACCCGTTTGCCCCCGATTCTCTTGCGGCGTCCAATGTCCGCTGCGCGTCCATTCAGCCCAATTCCTTAATTTCTGGCAATCTCTCGTAAACGCATGTAGAGTGAAATAGGGACTTTTAAGGCTTCCGGCGAACTATTGATCGGTTAGGACGGGGCAGTCCTCGATATCAAGCATGAATAGCTCACCGAATGAACGGCCATTGCCCGAGGCAGCGACCGAAGAGCTAAGCGTTGTCGCTCGCGGCAAGAATTTTGGCCACTACGAAATAGTGCGCGAACTCGCGGCCGGCGGAATGGGTGCTGTGTATCTTGCAAAGGATCAAAAGCTTGACCGCCTCGTCGCCGTAAAAGTGGTCCATCAGCGCCTTCAGAAGAACCAGGACAATATCCGTCGCTTTGCCAAGGAAGCAAAGGCAGCATCCGCCCTTAATCACCCTAATATATTGACGATATATGAGATCGGCTCTCATGACGGAGCGCCGTATATCGTCAGTGAGTTTATCGAAGGCAAGACGCTGCGCGAAATTTTGAACGAGCAACGCCTTGATGCCTCGGAAGCCATTGAAATCTCAACACAGATCGCAAGCGCGCTCTCAGCGGCGCATAAGCATCGCATCATTCACCGCGACATCAAGCCCGAGAACATCATCGTCCGAGATGACGGTTATGTAAAAGTTCTTGACTTCGGCCTTGCGAAGCTAATGCCGGATCACTCGATGAGCGGTTTTGAATACGATTCGTCGACAATGAACCCGACCGTATCGGGTGTCATTCTCGGAACCGTAAAATATATGTCGCCGGAACAGGCGAGAGGGGAAACGATAGATGGGCGAGCCGATATCTTCAGCCTCGGGATCGTGACCTATGAGATGATCACGGGTCGCAAGCCCTTCGAAGGCGACTCGGTCGCGGAGACGTTCGCAAATCTCATCAATAAGGAGCCGGAACCAATCGACGAACTGACGGACGGAAATCCGGTACCATTTCACCAGGTTGTGATGAAGATGCTTCGGAAGGATCCGGACGAGAGGTATTCGAGTGCAGATGAACTGCTCAGTGACCTGCGTGTCTGTCGGCAAAGCCATGAATTAGGGGAGTCCGGCAGACCGGGCACGCAAATTGAGTCCACCCGAATTCTCAACGCAGTGCCGACGGGCGATCACGCAACCATCACGATTGCGAGAAGTTCCGCACAACGGTTAATGGCGCTGGCTACCGCGGTGGTTTTCCTTACAGCAGCTCTCGCCGCCGGCATGTGGCTCCGGAACCGGTCGAACGTCGGATGGGCAAAAGAACAGGTCCCGAAGATCGACGAACTCGCTAACTCGGGCAGTCGTTTTGAGGCTTATGATCTTGCGCTTGAGGTTGAGCAGTTTGTGCCGGACGATCCGGGATTACTTTCGGCGATGCCGTCGCTCGCGGACAGTATTTCGATCACCAGCGAGCCCGGGGGCGCAAGCGTTTACCTGAAACGATTTCAGCCGGACGAAAACGGAAAGTTTCCCGAACGCAGCTTGGTAGGTACAACGCCGATCAGCCAACTACGTATCCCGCGCGGTCCGCAGATCCTGTTTATCGAGAAGGAAGGCTATGCCCCGGTCGAACGCAGCATTTTAGGCAATGTGGCCACATTGGGCAACGGCCTCAAGTTTAATTCGCCTCCGATCGAAATCCGGCAGACACTCGTCGAGGCCGGTTCAGTTCCGGACAATATGATATTTGTTCCGGGCTCAGAATACAGGCTTACTTCGTCCCTCAGGCCAACCGAAGAGAAGACCCGCCTTGACGATTTTCTTATTGACAAATACGAGGTAAGCAATAAGGACTATAAGGAGTTCATTACCGCCGGCGGTTATCTGAAAATGGAGTATTGGAAGTTTCCGATCGTGAACGACGGCCGAACGCTTTCCTGGGATGAGGCAATGAAGCTGTTCCGTGACCGAACCAGCTTGCCGGGCCCGCGCGAGTGGTCCAATCAGGATTTTCCGCAGGCCAAGGCCGACTACCCCGTGACGGGAATCAGCTGGTTCGAGGCGGCCGCTTATGCAGAATTCAGAGGCAAATCGCTTCCCACAATTTTCCAGTGGGAAAAGGCGGCACGCGATGGCCGGCGGACATTGCCCGCGAATTCCATGCCCTGGGGACCGTACCTGCCCGGCGATTCGCTTATTGAACGGGCAAACTTCGATAACAAGGGAACCCTTCCGGTCAACAGCGGAGAATTCGGCCTCAGTCCATTCGGCGCATTAAATATGGCGGGAAACGCCGCTGAGTGGGTGTTGAATGAAGCTGCGAACGGACATTTATCGGCCGGCGGCGCGTGGGGTGAGCCAGCTTACAACTTTGGTTACTATGTGACCTATCCCGGCCTATACGAATCGGAAAAAGTTGGCTTCCGCTGCGTACGGCTTGCGGCGCCCGAATTGGCCGCGGGCGATCAAGGTAGCGCGAAGATCGAGAAGAATAGTGAGGTCCCCGCGTTCCCTCGAATAACGGATGCACAATTTCAGGAAGCTTCAGAGGGATACTCGTATACAAATACGCCTCTTGGCCCGGAGGTGGTCGAGGTAATTGAAACCGCCAATTGGCGCCGCGAGAAAATCACATTTGACGGGGCCGACGGTGAACGAGCAATTGCGTATCTTTATCTGCCCCACAACGCCGCACTACCGCTGCAGGTTATCGAGTATGTTCCGGGTTCGGATGTGGACGCCGCACTTACTGCAGTAACGGCTTCTATCGAGTCATGGATGGCGCCAGTGATCAAATCGGGACGCGCGATTGTCGGCATTGTTGCAAAGGGCCAGATCGAACGTCCATGGCCGGCTGACTTTGCGATGCCGAGTGCGAGTACGGCAGAATACCGAGACATTCTGGTGAATCGCTACACCGATTACCGCCGCGGACTGGATTACCTTGAAACTCGCAGCGAAATAGACAGCAACCGGATCGCATTCCTGGGTATAAGCGCAGGGGCCCATGAGGGGTTGATCCTCGCGGGACTGGAACACCGCTACCGTAGTTTTTTCCTTATGGCCGCCGGTATCCGTAGTACCGATATGCAGTTGCATGCCGGGGCGAATCCGGTTAACTTTGTGTCGCATATTCGGGGGCCCACGTTTATTCTAAACGGCCAATATGACGAGGCGTTTCCGGTAAAAACAAGCGCGGAGCCATTGCTGAAGCTGCTAAAAGAACCCAAACATCTCGAATTGTATGACGGTCCGCACGCACCCCCGCCCGAGGTGTATGTGCCGGCCATCAGCAAATTTCTAGACGAGACGCTTGGGCCGGTGAACCGATGATCTCCGACGGGATGGATTCGACATTTGTCGATCCCGCGAGAACCTGACCAAGCTCGTTTTTCGCAAGTTTAGGAACGGATGGCGGATCGTTCATGATCATACATCCTGACGTTACAATATTTCAGTATTTATCCGGAGGCCTTATGAACGGCATTATCTGTAAAATTCTTATTTTCGCGTTTATTTTTCCGATAGCAGCCGAGGGTCAAGCAACATCTCCGGAAAGGATCGCACGGTTCGAGCGTGGCCTCTTGCCGCCCGTTCGGGTGAAAGGCGACGTTCCGTGGACCCTAGAGGAACGGATGAAGCATCACAAAGTGCCGGGCGTCAGCATTGCCGTTTTCAATGACTTCAAGATCACATGGGCAAAGGCGTATGGTGTGGCCGACAACGAAACAAAAGCAGCGGCGACTACGAAAACCTTGTTTCAGGCAGGCTCGATCAGCAAGCCGGTTGCGGCGATGGTCGCATTAAAGAAAGTTCAGGAAGGAAAGATCCTACTCGATCGAAACATTAATGAAAAGCTAACTTCCTGGCAGGTACCGGACAATGAGTTTACGGATAAGAAGAAGGTAACGCTGGCAAATTTGCTCAGTCACACCGCCGGCCTAACGGTTCACGGATTCCCTGGATACGCCGTCGGAAAGAACCTGCCTACACTCCCGCAGGTACTTGACGGCGTCGAACCTGCCAACACTGGACCGGTTCGCGTCAACATGGAGCCGGGAACCAAATTCCGATACTCCGGCGGCGGCACGACAGTCGCCCAACTGGCGATCATGGATATTGAGAAGAAGCCTTTTCCCCAGATCGCCGACGAAACTGTATTAAAGCCGTTGAGAATGACGAATAGTACGTACAGCCAGCCGCTGACTGCCGAATGGCGTAAAGGAGCGGCCACAGGTCACCTTAGAAATGGGCAAATGGTTGACGGCCGAATTCACGTCTATCCGGAAATGGCGGCAGCGGGACTTTGGACAACACCGACCGATCTTGCGAAATTCGCTATTGAGGTTCAGCTCTCGGCGGCTGGCCGGTCAAATAAGGTGTTGACGAAGGAAATGACCGCGAAGATGGTCACTCCATTTATGGAAGAAGTAGGATTAGGGTTTTTCATTGAAACCCACCAGAAAACTGTCTATTTCGGCCATGGCGGTGCGGACCAAGGTTTTCGGGCTCAGTTGATCGTCAATCGCGACAAGGGCTATGGTGCGGTCGTTATGGTTAATTCCGACAATGGCGGGATCCTTAGTGAGATCGTCGACGGCCTTGCCCAGGAATATGGGTGGGAAGAGTTTCTGCCCGCGCCTTATGAGGTCGTCAGGCTAACCGAAAAAAACCTAGGTGGCTTCGCCGGAAGATATCGAGTCAATTCCGACCTTGCCTTGACCGTCACACGAGGCGACGGACGCCTTTCCGTCCGTGTAAGCGACGGTACGAATTTCGACCTTTTTCCGATCTCCGAATCTACATTTATTCGCAAGGACGCGGAAATAGAATACTCATTCCTCGGCACTACTGGAGCCTCAAACTCCATCAAAATACGCAGTCAGGGCAGCTCAACCGAAGCCCAACGTACGGAAGCGGGTGCGATGATACCGCACGAATTGCTGCTTGCCGGTAAAATTGATCAGGCCATCGCCGATTATCGTAAGATCAAGATCGGCGCTTCGGACAACATCGCCATTAGCGAAGGCAGATTAAATGGTTTGGGCTATTCGCTGCTGGGTCAGAAAAAGTTGTCCGAAGCGATCGCGGTCTTTAGGTTAAATGTCGAATTTTATCCCATGTCGGCGAACGCGTACGACAGCCTCGGGGAAGGTTACATGGAGAATGGAGACAAGGAACTTGCCATTCAAAACTATAAAAAGGCTCTTGAATTAGACCCGAAAAACACCAACGCGCTCGAAATTTTGAAAAAGTTGGAAGTTAAATAGCTGCACGGGACTAGTTTTTTGAAAGAATCGGCAACCCTGCTCGAAAACTAGTCGCGGAAGCGACGATCCGAAAGGCAAATTCACGCTAGTTTTTCGCAAGTTTAAGAACGGATGGCGGATCGTTCACGATCATACGAGCTGAATCCGGCGAAAATAAGTACATCTGCAAACTCTCGAAACAATCCGAGTGCATCGAGCGTTATCTAGCCTAACATGATAAGGATTCTGTTCGCGGTTTTATTCATTTTCCCGGCTATTTCGATAACAAGCGCCAAGGGCTCAGCGCGGATTTCAGGATCTACCCCGGCGTCGAACATACCGTGACGAAACAGAGGCGTGATGATATTCTTTCCTTAATCAGGGACAATATCCGATAATACTTGCCCGAAAACTGCAACGGGCTCAATAGTTATGACTTTAAAACAACAGTGAGGATACCAATGTCAAAAATTATCTCGTTCCCTTTATTTCTGGTCGCTTTAATAGTTTTGCCAGGATTCGGTTTGAACATCTATGCCCAGCAAATGCCCGCTCATCGTCAAGTAAAAAAGTACACGATCGAACAGTTCATGAACACGACGCGCGTCGGGGGAAGTTCGTTCTCGCCAGACGAAAAGAGCGTGATGTTTCACAGCAACAGATCTGGTATTTTCAATGTTTATTCGATCCCGGCAAAGGGTGGCGAACCGATTTCGTTAACGAATTCTACAAAGGAAAGTACGTTCATGGTTTCGTATTTCCCGAACGATCCGCGCTTTCTTTACACATACGACAAAGGCGGAAATGAGAACGACCATTTATATGTTCGGTTGGCCGACGGAAGCGAAAAGGACCTTACACCTGGCGAGAAAGCAAAAGCAAATTTCTTGGGTTGGACGGCGGATGAAATGGCGTTCTATATTTCCACAAACGAGCGCGATGCTCGTTATTTTGATGTATACCGGATGAGCGTCGAGGATTTCAGCCGAACGCTGATCTATCAAGACGCGAGCGGGTTGCAATTTGCAGATATTAGCCGCGACGGGAAATTTATCGCATTTACGAAACCAAATTCTGGGACGAATGATTCGGACGTTTATTTGTACACCACCCAGAGTAAGAAATTGAAGAATGTGACGGAACACAAGGGTGACGTGGCCTTCGCTGCCCAGTCATTCGACCCGGCATCGCGCTCGCTTTATTTCACGAGTGACCAGACGGGCGAGTTCTCATACTTGATGAGGCATGATCTTTCAACCGGCAAGCAAGAATCCGTAGAGAAGTACGACTGGGACATCTTTGGTACTTATTTTTCGCACAACGGTAAATATCGTGTCGTGACTATTAACGAGGACGCTCGAACCCGTGTAAAGATCTACGACACCAAAACCGGTAAGGCTATCGAATTGCCCAAGACCGCATCGGGCGACATAACTGGCGTCAATATTTCGAAAAGCGAGAAATTGATGGCGTTCTATGTAAACGGCTCGCGCACGCCTAACGATTTGCATCTTTACAATTTCGCCTCCAAAAAAGTAACGAAATTGACCAATAGCCTCAACCCTGAGATCGACCGCGAAGATCTTGCCGAAGCTTCGGTCATTCGCTACAAATCGTTTGATGGCATGGAGATCCCATCCATTCTGTACAAGCCTCACGACGCGACCTCGGCAAACAAGGTGCCGGCACTCGTATGGGTGCACGGCGGCCCGGGCGGACAGACTCGTACAGGATACAGCGCCGCGATGCAGTACCTTGCGAACCAGGGTTATGTCGTGCTCGGCGTCAACAATCGTGGCTCGAGTGGTTATGGCAAAACTTTTTACACGGCTGATGACGGCAAACACGGGCGCGAACCGCTATGGGATTGTATCGAAGCAAAGAAATATCTAGCTTCACTCGGTTATGTGGACGAGAATAAGATCGGCATTATCGGTGGCAGTTATGGGGGCTATATGGTGTTGTCGGCCCTTGCGTTCAAACCTGATGAGTTCGAAGTAGGTGTCGATATTTTCGGTGTATCCAATTGGGTCCGTACGCTGGAATCCATCCCGCCATATTGGGAATCGTTTCGAAAAGCGCTGTATAAGGAAATCGGCGATCCCGAAACTGACCTGGCTTTTCTTAAAGAAACCTCGCCGTTGTTTCATGCCGACAAGATCAAAAAGCCACTGATCGTGCTTCAAGGCGTTAATGATCCGCGTGTGATAAAGCCCGAATCAGATGAGATCGTCGAAGCTGTAAAAAAGAACGGCGGTACTGTTGAATATGTCGTGTTTGATGACGAAGGACACGGCTTTACAAAAAAGGTCAACGAAATACGTGCTTACAAAGCGATCGCGGAGTTTCTTGACAAGTATCTTAAGACCGCAAAATAGCAAAGACGTCCGGTGCGATAGACCCCGAACCAAATTAAAACAGGGTCGGATAGATCATTCGGCCCTCATTCGATAATCTCGCTGCATCCAGGATTCTTTGAACTCGCAGCCCGTCGTCGAATGTAGCAGCATGTTTGATCTGCATCTCGCCGGCGTTGATCGCTTTCACGATCTCGTCGGCGAATCGGGAAAATCCGCGTGAGAATCCGGTGTCCGGCCCGTCGCCCGCAACAAGGCCGAGTTCGGAATCGATCGGCGTCCAGTCTGATCCGCCGGATCTCGCAAGATACACATCGCCGCGGTGCTCGATCCGGATCGTGCCCCGGTCGCCGAATAGCTCGAGCCGGTTCAAATACGTCGGCCCTTCTGTCATAGATACGGAAACAAGGCCAGAGGCGCCGGTAGTCAGGTCCGAATCCGAAAACCTGAGCAGCATATTCGCCTCGTCATCCGTGGTCACGGGGCGAGACCCGCCGTCAAACGGCCGCTCCCGAATGTGCGACTGCAGCTGACAGAAAACGCTCGATACTTTCGTTCCAAGAAACCAGTTGAACGAATCGATAATATGCGAATTTATCGCGCCCAAGGCTCCCCCGCCCTGCTCCGCATCTGACCACCAATTCCACGGCAGATTCGGATCGCCGCGATGCGGGGCACGGAAATTCCATTTTGCGTGTCGGACCTTGCCGATATCACCATCGCGGATCATCGAATAAGCGATTTGGCGGCCGGGTTGAAATCTTAGTTCAAAGTCGATCAACGCCAGGACACCCTGCCCTTTCGCAGCTGCCGTCATCTCCTCGGCTTCGGCGGTGGTCATCGACATGGGTTTTTCACACAGCACGTGCTTTCCGTTCTCAAGTGCAAAAAGGGCCATTTCCTTATGCAGATTTGGAGGTGTGGTGATGCAGACAAGATCTACGTCTATGTGGGCCGCCGTCTCGCGCCAATCGCCTGTGAAATGCCGGATGCCGAATTCTTCCGCGGTCGAACGAGCATTTTCAAGGCTGCCGCTCGCGACCGAAACGACCTCCGCTTTCTCGCAGGCCGCAAACGCCGGGATCTGCACCTTCCGCGCAAAACCGGTACCAATAATTCCGATCCCGACTCCGTCCTTCATAATGAAAATTTAGACACAAAAGCGTGAGATCCGACTCCCACGCTTTTCTGTATTTTCAGACTCTCGGCGTATTAGTCCATTTTCTCCCCTGCCATCATTTTCTCGCGGCCGACGAGATATAAGATGACACAGATCACGGCAAATGGAACTAAGCCCAGCCACCAAGCTTGATCACCGGCAAAGAACGGATTGTTTTCCTTTGCCCAGTCACCAGAACTGTTCTGGATAGCGGAAAGTGCTGGCATGAAAGCAAAGATCGCAAACAAGATTCCGGCCACAGCGGCACCCGCAATATAACCCGACGCCATCAGCACACCGTGCGATTTGTCTGTTTCGGCGACGATCTCGTCCTCGGTCAAATTCTTAGCCGCAAGCTTTCGCTTCAAATATACATCGACGACCTTTCGGATAACGCCGCCAACAAATATCGGCATACTCGTCGCGATCGGCAAATAGAGCCCGACCGCAAAGGCAAGTGACGGCACACCTACTATCTCGAGCATGATCGCGATCATGGCGCCGATCAGGACCAGGCCCCAGGGCAGATCCTGCCCCAGAACGCCTTTGATGATATAGCTCATCAGCGTAGCTTTCGGCGCGTCGTATCGCGTCAGCTTATTTCCCTCCGCATCCTCCTTGACTACGCCGTTTATCGCGGGGTCAACCAGATAAACCGGCTGTCCCTGGTTATTTACAAGATATTTTCCTATCTGCCCGGCGGCGGGATCGGTGTTTTGCCAAACTCGATACTGTGTCGGATCAGCGGCAAATTCGCCCGTCTTGACGTGTTCGCTCTTAAGCTGGCCACCCTCGCGGAAAAGCCTATCTTCCACTACCGAGAAACCCGAAGGGAACTTCGACGGATCGACCTTCTGATAATAGGTGCCGTTATCGTTCAGGAAAAGCAGTAGCGGTCCAAGCACGAGAGCAGAGGCTAATGCACCGATCAAGATCGCGATCTGCTGCCGCCGCGGCGTACTGCCGACCCAGAACCCTGTCTTCAGATCCTGCGACGTCGTACCGCCATTCGAAGCCGCGATACAGACGATGCCGCCGATCGACAACGCCGTCACGAAATAAGGATCTGATGCTGTCCAGCCGAGTGCAAGAAAAACGAGACAGGTAAACAGCAGCGTCGCCACCGTCATACCCGAGATCGGATTCGACGACGAACCAACTTCGCCGGTTAATCTGGACGAAACCGTTACGAAAAGGAATCCGAGGATGATGACAAGCACCGCGCCAAGTAAGGAAACGACCGGGTCGTCCAGGATGAACAGACCGAGTGATGGGGACAGCATAATAGCTGCGAGCAACACGATCAGGCCGATGATGACATACTTCATCGACAGGTCCCGGTCGGTTCGCTCGAGACCGTTTGTCGCCGTGGTCGAGCCCCGAAGGTCAGCCAAGCCCGATTTTAGCCCGTGAACGATCGTCGGCAGACTTCGAGCCAGAGAAATAATGCCCGCCGCAGTAACGGCGCCTGCTCCGATGTAAAGAATGTACTCGCTTCGGATATTGCCCGGCGACATCTCGGAGATCTTCTTGCCGACCGCCGGTGCAAGCGGACTCGATAATGCATCGCCGAAGAATTTGATAAGCGGAATCAGGATAAGGTAAGACAAAACACCGCCGCCGAGCATGATCGCCGAAATATACGGGCCGATGATATAACCGACACCCAGCAGCGCAGGATTATTTTCAAGATGGATCGAACCGCCCTTCAGCACATTGTCCGGGAGGTCTTTTCCCGGCTCAGGGTTCCACGCGCTGAAAACATCCATCACGGATTTGTATATAAACCCGATCCCGAAGCCCGCGGCAATGATCTTTCCGCGATGGAGCACTTCAGCGTCACTTGATACTTCTCCGCCGCCCTCGTGTGCCGCCGCTCGGGATTCCTGCGAGGCGCCCGCCATCAGAACCTGTGCGCACGCAGTTCCCTCGGGATATTTCAGGATACCGTGTTGGTCCTTTATCAAGGCTCGGCGCAGGGGGATCATCATTAAAATACCGAGCAGTCCGCCGAGAACACCGACCAGCGTCACCCGCCAGATATCAAGGTCGAAGCCCAGTATCAAGATAGCCGGCATCGTCACGCCCACGCCGAACGCTATCGACTCTCCCGCCGAACCGGCCGTTTGCATCACATTGCTTTCAAGTATCGTCGCGTCGCGCACGCCAAATTTCGACATTAGCCGAAACAGGGTGATCGCAATAACCGCGACCGGGATCGATGCGGACACGGTAAGCCCTGTTTTCAGAACAAGATACAGCGACGATGCTCCAAAGATGATCCCAAGCAGCGTACCGACCAATAGAGGAAACGCCGTAAGCTCGCGTAAGTTCGTGACGCTCGCCGGAATATACGGGCGGAAATTCTCGAGAAATGGATTTTTCATCCGAATCATCCTCCTGATTGACTTGTTTGATAGATGCAATTTACGGCCGAAGTGTTTGTGTCAAGGGACAAAACTTGCGTTAATTTACAATGAGTTAGAGCAAAACGCAACGTAGCACGCTGAAAACACAGGTAGTAACCGGTGTGTTTTCTTTTGTTTACCCTTCCGACTAGCCGTCGCATTTCGGCATCTTTCCCAACTCTGGAAAATCGTCTAAACTTCCACCAATATGAAATTATCCTCGATCTCGTTTGCGTCGTTGCGTCTTTGCGGGATATTTCTTCTTCTATCAATAGGCGCAACCGCCCAAATTCCCGCACCGAAAGACACCCTCGGTTTCACCCCCGGCGATGACCGCAAGCTGGCGAGTTGGGCGCAGGTGGTCGATTACTTCAAAAAGCTCGACGCCGCTTCCGACCGGATGATCTTCGAAGAGATCTACAAATCGACGATGGGTGCCCCGTTCGTCTACGCTACGATCAGTGCGCCCAAGAACTTAAAAAATCTCGAAAAGTACAAACAGATCAACGCCAAACTGGCAGACCCGCGAAAGATCGGCGGAGCGGGGACACTCTTGTCGGCACGCGGCGACAGCCGCAAAAAAGCCGCCCAGAAACTGATCGCGCAAGGCAAAACCATCGTCCTCATCACCTGCGGCATTCATTCGACCGAGGTCGGCTCGACGCTCTCAAGCATGTTGATCGCGCATAGGTTAGCCTCCAGCAACGAGCGCGAGATAAAAAAGATCCTCGAAAACACGATCATCCTTCTCGTACCGAGTCTCAACCCCGACGGCGTTGATATCGTCAAGAATTGGTACGACAAAACTCGCGGCACGCCCTACGAGGGCACCGAGCCGCCCGAGCTTTATCACAAATACGTCGGCCATGATAACAACCGCGACTGGTACGCCTTCACGCAGGTCGAGACGCAGCTCACGGTCGATAAGATCCACAACGTCTGGCACCCGCAGATCGTCCATGACATCCATCAGCAGGGCCAAAACGGCGCCCGGCTCTTCCTGCCGCCGTATATGCAGCCCGTCGAGCCAAACGTGCCCAAACAGATCGTCGAAGGCTACACCGAACTGGGAACGTGGATGGCAAACGACCTCCGAAAAAAGGGACTCGAGGGCATCACGACAAACACAACCTACGACGCTTGGACACCGGCCCGCGCCTATTCCCACTACCACGGAGGCGTGCGCATTCTGAGCGAAACCGCCTCGGCAAAGCTCGCGACGCCGATCAATGTGAAATTCGAAGACCTCCGCGGCGCCTCCGGCGGCCTCGACGCCAAGAAAGAGTCCACAAACTTCGGCCCCGTTTGGAAAGGCGGCGAATGGAAACTTCGCAACATCACCGACTACATGACCACCGCGGCGTTTAGCCTGCTCGGGCACGCGGCGGATAACCGCGAGCGATGGCTGTCGAGGTTTTATGTGATCGGGAAAGAAGCGGTGAGGCCGAGAAAAGAAGGCGAGGTAGCTGCATATCTTTTAGATTACCGGGGTAACTTCACCTTTTTTCTTCAGAACGCGCTTGAAGCCGCCGGTGTCGAGGTTTCGCTCACGAAAGAGTTTACTTTGAACGGGAAAACCTTTCCCATTACACCGTTGATCCGCCTCGATCAGCCGTACGGAGCCTTCGTTAAGGCCATGCTCGAAAATCAGGTTTACCCGGATCTGCGTACAGCCGACGGTCAACCCATTCAGCCATATGACGTTACCTCCCACAATCTGGCACTTCTCACAAACACACCCGTGGTCAAAATTTTGTCGCCGTCCCGGATGCCGGAATTACTACCCAGCCTGAAGCCGGAGGGAGAAGGCGGCGGTATGATAACTATCGCCCGACCCGAACCTCCGAAAGCGAATTTGCGCCTCTACAAATCCCACCGGGCGTCGATGGACGAGGGATGGACGAGGTGGATCTTCGACGACGGCGGTGCTGCAATATTCCTCGTACCGGAGGCACTCTGGAAGGATAAGTTATTCAGGAGGGTCAACTATAAGACGATCCTGGATAATGAGATCCGGAAAGGGAACTTTGAAGGCGACCGCTTTATCGTCTTCCCCGACCAAGCGCCCAACCAGATACTAACCGGATATTCGAAAGACTCGATGCCGGATGAATACACGGGGGGCGTCGGTAACCAAGGCGTCGAAAACCTGCGCAAGTTCGTCGAGGGCGGCGGCACGCTCGTGTTTCTGAACCGCGCATCGAACTTCGCCATCGAACAGTTTAAGCTGCCCGTCAAAGACGTCACCCGCGGCCTCAACCGCAAGGATTTCTACATCCCCGGCTCGATCCTCCGGACCGAACTCGACATCACGCACCCGATAGCCAAAGGAATGCCGAAAGGGTCCATAGCCTGGTTCGAAAACTCCCCGGTGTTCGAGATCATCACCGATCCGTTGGCCGCAGGGCCTACCCGCAACTTTCGCATCATCGCTAATTATCCTAAAGACCCGAAGCAGATCCTCCTCTCAGGCTGGGCCCTCGGCGCCGAGAAGATCGCTGGAAAAGCCGCTCTGGTCGAGTTCACCATCGGAAAGGGCAAAATTATCCTCTTTGGCTTCCGTCCGCAATACCGCGGACAATCGCTCGCGACGTTTCCTTTGCTGTTCAATGCAATATCGAAATAGTCCACAACCACCTGCGGTAGCGGGTGGTTTTATCATTCTCTTTTTTGGTCCCGCGTGCTAGTCTTCAATTTTTGCACCATGAAGAAAGACATACAGCAAACCCGCCTCGATAGCGGCCTCACAATTCTCACGGACTATATGCAGGGCGTTCGGTCGGCAACTCTTGGTTTTTTCTACAGATTTGGCTCTCGGAACGAACCGGAGGATCTTAACGGAATTTCGCACTTTATCGAACACACGGTCTTTAAGGGGACAGCAAAACGAACGGCACTTGATATCGCGATCGAAACCGATCGGCTCGGCGGCAATCTCGACGCATTTACCACACATGATGAAACAGGCTTTGCGATAAAGGTGATCGATGACCGGGTCGAACAGGCGTTTGATCTGATCTCAGATATGCTCGTGAATCCGCGGTTCGACGAGAAAGAACTCGAAAGCGAACAGCGAGTGATAATCGAAGAAATGAAGATGATCGACGATTCACCCGAAGAATACCTCGGCGACCTTTTTCATAAAGCATTTTTTCCCGGTCATCCGTTGGGCCTAAACATTGCCGGCACACCCAAGACGGTTCGGAGCTTTGACCACGCGGTCACGCAAACCTATCACAAACAAGCGTTTAACGCTTCAAATCTCGTTATCGCAGCCGCCGGAAATGTCGAACATCAAGCAATTGTCGACCTCGCATCCAGCAGGTTTACCGTTTCCGGTGAGTCACATTTGACGCCACTCACTGTACCCAAAACATCGGCGCCGATCCTGATAAAGAGATCACGTGACCTCGAACAGGCACATATAATGATCGCGACGCCGCTCGTAAGCGCCAAAAGCGAAAAACGGTACGCAGCCGACCTTTTAACAAACATTATCGGCGGCGGAACATCGAGTCGACTGTGGCAAAAGATACGCGAGGAACGCGGACTTGCATATAGCGTTGGGGCAAGCGCTGTGATGTTCCAGGATTGCGGGTTTTTCTCCATTTTTGCGGGAGCTTCACCCGAGAAGACCGAAGAGGTGCTGGATGTTTCGATCGATGAAATGCGGTCCCTTGTAAACTCCGGCGTAACAGCGGACGAGTTGGATCTTGCGAAACAGCAAACGGTGGCCTCGATCTTGTTAAACCTCGAAGATTCAGCTGCACGCGCATCCGCGATGGCGCACTCTGAGCTGACTCACGGCCGGCAAATACCTCTCGCTGAAACGCTTGGAAATATCGACGCCGTAACCACGGACGACATTCAGGCGATCGCACAAGAATTTTTCAGAACGGAGAATGTTGCGTTTGCGGCATTGGGAAATCTAAATGGATTAGAGGTCGTGCGGGACCGGCTGGCTATTTCTTAGATCTTATCATCGGATTCATCAATTTTCAGGCAGTCGAACTGTCGGTCTGTTTCAGATATTTGATCGGGTCCGATACACCGGCTTGCTCAAATCCCCGCAACCGGAGAGCGCACGAGTCACACGCTCCGCAGGCCAAATCACCATCGCGGTAGCAAGACCATGTGAGATGGAGAGGCGCATCTAACTCGATTGCCTTTCTTACGATCTGGGCCTTCGATAAATTTATGATCGGCGTGCAAATTTCGATGCGCGTTTCCGGTTTTGTGCCCGCGTCGACCGTATTCTGAAATGCAGCATAAAATTCCGGACGGCAATCTGGATATCCGCTCGAATCTTCCGCGACGGCACCAATATATATAGCGTTTGCGGCGATCACCTCTGCCCAGCTCACCGCTATCGAGAGCATATTCGCGTTTCGAAATGGAACATAGCTGGACGGAATTGTTTTTGATCCTAGATCAGCGTCGGACACTGGGATGGCCGTGTCGGTCAACGACGATCCGCCGATCATCGCCAAGTATTGGATCGAAACATCAAGGCGTTTTTCAACGCCATAATGATCGGCGACGTCGTTAAATGCTTTTCGTTCGCTTGCTTCCGTCCGTTGGCCGTAGGAAATATGAAGGAATGCGAGTTTGATGCTTTCTTCACGTGCGATCGCCGCTGTCACACACGAATCCATTCCACCTGAAACGAGGACAATTGAATCAATCATCAATACTAAACTCCTCGCGCTTCTGCTCCCCAAATGAATTTGTGCAGCTGCAGGTTCAGTCGCGCTTTTATACCGCTCCGCGAAACTGCTTCGGCGATCTCAGAAAGATTCTCGACGCCGTGGACGGGTGAGATCAGGATCTCTTTTGTTCGATTCTGCAGATCGTATTTCGCGATCGTTCGTTTCGCGAATTCAAGATCAGCAATATCGGCGACCACAAATTTTACTTCGTCTCTGTCGGCCCTGAGGCGTCCGAGATTCGGCCAATGATTCCGCTCGGCTTCGCCCGATGCCGGACACTTTACATCGAGTATTACCGACGCACGCGGATCGACCGGTTCGGTCGAGACAAATCCGCCGGTCTCGATCAGCACCTCGTAACCGCGGTCGCAAAGCTGTGTGATCAAAGGAAATACATTCTTCTGCGCAAGCGGCTCGCCGCCGGTTACTTCGACCAGCTTACAGCTGAATCCATCGAGTTTGACAAAGATGTCTTTAAAAGCGATATTCTCGCCCCCGTAGAATGTATATTCGCTGTCGCACCAGACACACCGCATCGGGCATCCGGTAAGGCGAATAAACGAACACGGACGCCCGGCGTGCGATGACTCGCCCTGGATCGAAAGAAATATCTCGGTTACACGCAGCTGCATATTATGTAAACCACAGACTAGCACAGACACCGGTTGTCACCGTTTGAGCGTTTCGGATTATTGACGATTCTGCGCTAAACTCATCTAAAATTATGCGAGCACAACTTAAGAACTTTATCGAGTCCATCGGCACGGATTCGATCGCCATCATCCCGGCTGCCCATGAGGTAACACGCAACTACGACGCGGAGTACAAGTTTCGGCAGGATTCCGATTTTTTATATTTAACTGGATTTCCGGAACCGGACGCCATTGCGGTGATCGACCCGCGCAGTAAGAAGACTCCATACACGCTGTATGTCCGTCCGCGCGATCCCGAGATGGAGACGTGGTACGGCCGCCGTCAGGGTGTTGAGGGAGCGGTAAAGAATCATAAGGCGGACCGGGCATATTCGATCGAGAAATTCGCGGCCGATCTGCCGAAATTGCTCGACGGCCACGATAAGCTCTATTACCGTTTCGGCGTAGACAAGGCACTGGATCTACAGATACTCCAGTATCTTTCGGGCCAGCGTGTACGACGGCTGAAGACCGCTTATCCTCCGCATACGATCATCGATCCGACGGTCATTGTCGGCGATATGAGGCTTCACAAGACGTCCGACGAGGTCAAGCTAATGCAACGTGCCGCCACCATAGCTGCGGAAGCTCACGTGCTCGCTATGAAGAAAGTGAAGCCCGGAATGAACGAATTTCAGGTCGAGTCGTTTATGGAAGCATACATGCGTGACAAAGGGGCGAGCGGGGTCGCCTACAATTCCATCATCGGCGGCGGAGATAATGCCACCATTCTGCACTATGTCGAGAATAATATGCTGCTTAAGGATGGCGATCTGATCCTGATCGACGCCGGCGCGGAGTATCAAGGCTATGCATCGGACATAACCCGCACGTTCCCGGTCAACGGCAAGTATAGTAAGGCCCAGCGAGAAGTCTACGACGTTGTACTCGAGGTTCAGCGCCAATCGATCGACTACACGGTTACGGGCAATACGGTGAAAGGCCGGCAGGACCTTTCGATCGAGCTGCTGACCGAAGGTATGAAAAAACTCGGCCTGCTGAAGGGCAACACCCGCGACCTGATCAAGAAAAAATCTTATCTGAAGTATTACATGCACGGGGTAGGCCACTATCTGGGCCTCGACGTTCACGACGCCGGCCGCTATTTCACCGATCAGGCAGCGAAAAACTCACGCCCGTTCGCCCCCGGAATGGCCCTGACGGTAGAGCCCGGCCTGTACATCCCCCCCGACGATAGATCGGCTCCGGCCAAGTATCGAGGCATAGGAATCCGTATCGAAGACGATGTGGTAGTTACAAAGGAAGGCAACCTCAACCTGACCGCCGCGGTTCCTAAAGGTCCGGACGAGATCGAGGCCTTGATGCGAAAGACCGCTCGAAAGTAAGACGTTCAACCGTTCGAGTGTTCAACTGTTCAACTGTTCAACTGTTCGAGCGTTCAACGTGTTCAACGTGTTCAACGTGTTCAACGTGTTCAACGTTTTCAACGTGTTCAACGTGTTCAACGTGTTCAATTGGGCACTTCCCCATTTAAGAGGAACAATGAATAATTTCCGAGAAAAAGCCAATTTGATCTGGTCGATCGCCGATTTGCTTCGAGGGCATTACAAGCAGGCGGATTACGGCAAGGTGGTTTTGCCTTTTACTGTTTTGCGTCGATTGGACTCGGTTTTGGAACCGACGAAGAATGATGTTCTCACTGCGTACCAAACGCACAAGGGCAAGGCTCCCGAAGTGCTTGAACCGATTCTGAACAGGGTCGCAAAAGCGAAGTTCCACAATCACAGCAAGTTCGATTTCTACGAGATTGCGAAAGATGCGAACAATGTCGCCCCTAATCTTCGGAACTACATCAACGGCTATTCAATCGGTGCGAAGGAAATCATCAGGTACTTCGACTTCGACAAGCAAATCGAAAAGCTCGAAGAGTACGACTTGCTTTATCTCATAGTGCAGCGGTTCGCACAGGCGAAAGAGATTTCAACAAAAGTTAGCCCTATCGAGATGGGTTACATCTTTGAGGAGCTTATACGTAAGTTTGCCGAAATCTCGAACGAGACAGCGGGAGAACATTTCACACCTAGAGAAGTCATTAAGCTGATGGTGAATCTTCTCTTTGCCAACGACAAATCGGCACTAACGCAGGAAGGCATTGTTAAGACTCTATATGACCCTGCGTGCGGAACGGGTGGGATGCTCTCGGTTGCTGAGGAATATTTGATAGAGCTTAATCCCGATGCGAAACTCCAAGTTTTCGGACAGGAGATGAACCCCGAATCCTATGCTATCTGTAAGAGCGAGATGCTTATCAAGGGACAGAATCCCTCGAACATAAAATTCGGAGACACGCTGAAGGGTGATGGACTACCGAATGAGAAGTTCGACTATATGCTCTCGAATCCACCGTTTGGGGTGGAATGGAAAAAGGCAGAAAAAGAAGTTAAGAAGGAATATTCCGAACTAGGTCATTCAGGTAGGTTTGGTGCAGGGCTTCCATCTATTAGCGATGGTTCGTTTTTGTTTTTGCAAACGATGATGGCAAAGATGAAGCGTGGCGAAGGCGGTAGTAGAATCGCTATCGTTTTCAACGGCTCCCCACTATTCTCGGGTGGAGCTGAAAGCGGCCCGAGCAACATCCGAAAGTACATTATAGAAAACGATATGCTTGAAGCAATCGTTGCCCTTCCTGACCAACTCTTCTACAACACAGGAATTTCTACATACATTTGGGTTGTAACTGACCACAAGTCACAAGACCGAAAGGGCAAGGTGCAACTTATCAATGCTTCTGGTTCCAAGTTTGGAGATAAAGTTAATCCGTTCTACGTGAAGATGTCTAAGAGTCTTGGTAGCAAACGAAAGGAAATCAGCGAAGACCAAATAGCAAGAATCACGAACCTCTATTTCGATTTCACGGAAAACGAATTCTGTAAGATTTTCGGTAACGAAGATTTTGGTTACAGGCGAATTACAGTCGAAGTGCCGCTAAAGGATGATGACGGAAACAATATATTGAAAAGAGGAAATCCAGTGCCGGACTCAAGCCGAAGAGATGCCGAAAGTGTGCCTTTGAAAGAAGACATTTACGAATACTTTGAGCGTGAAGTGGAGCCTCACGTTCCAGATGCTTGGATTGATGAAAGCAAGACAAAAGTAGGATACGAAATCAATTTCACCAAGTACTTTTACGAGTACACTCCGCTAAGGAGCTTAGAAGAAATCAGAAACGATATTCTTGCTCTTGAAGCTGAGACAGATGGAATGATTAAGACTGTTATTCAGACGGCGTAAATGGAAACATACAAAAGCTACAAACCATCTGGCGTTGAATGGATTGGTGACATTCCAGCGGATTGGAATGTTAAGAAGCTCAAATTCTCTACGATAACTAATGAAATGGTCTTGCCGGAAAAAACGGAAGAAAACTTTTCGTTTCGATATATCGACATCGGAAGCGTTGACGGAATGGGAAATATACTTGATAGCGAAGAGATTATTTTTGGCGAAGCCCCTTCTAGGGCCCGAAGAATTGTTAAGTATGGTGACACTATTATCTCTACAGTTCGCACATATCTGAAGGCAATTGCTTTTATTCCCGAAGACTCCGAAAACCGAATTTGTTCCACTGGCTTTGCCGTTGTTTCTCCATTACAGGAATACTTTGTTCCAAAATATCTCTTCTATTTGTGCAGGTCAGAGAGATTTGTTGATGAAGTGTGTTCTTTGTCGGAAGGGGTTAGCTATCCGGCGATTGACTCTGACAGTTTAAGAAACATCTTCGCTCTCATTCCGAGTCAGCCCGAACAAACAGCAATTGCGACATATCTTGACGAAGAGACTGAGCAAATAGATAAGCTAGTTGCCAACAAGCAAAAGCTAATTGCCCTTCTCAAAGAAGAGCGAACGGCAATTATCAATCACGCCATTACAAAAGGCATTGACCCGTCCGCAGAGCTGAAGCGTTCGGGCTTAGATTGGCTTGATAATATTCCTGAGCACTGGAAAATAAGACGGCTGAAATATGTTGTCCTTGTGAAAGCTAGGCTTGGATGGAAAGGATTAAAGGCCAACGAATATGTTCCAGAAGGATATGGTTTTCTATCGACGCCGAACATTAAGCCTAAAGATATAGACTTTGAGAACATAAATTACATTACCAAAGAGCGTTACTTCGAATCTCCAGAGATAATGCTAGAAGATGGTGACGTATTGCTCGCCAAAGATGGCTCGACGCTAGGAACTGTGAATGTTGTGAAGTCGTTGCCATTTCCTTCCACCGTCAACTCTTCGATAGCAGTCTTGCGAATAACTGACAAGGAAGAACTAAGCCCTAATTTCCTGCGGTTATTCTTGGCCTCGGATTATTGCCAAAATGTAATTCAAATGATTAAGGACGGGATGGGTGTTCCGCATTTGTTCCAAGCCGATATTAGGGAATTCAATTTGCCCTTGCCGCCGCTGCCTGAGCAAGCCGAAATTGTTGATGAAATCAAAACCAAAACTAGCCATATCGACGTAACTATTTCACGTGTCGAAAGCGAAGTAATGTTGATGCAAGAATACCGAACAGCGTTGATTTCTGAGGTCGTTACAGGAAAAGTGAAGGTAGTTTGAATCTATGCCGGCGTTTGAGATACATCAAGAAGGAACATTTGAGAATGCCATTGTCGAACATCTGACGGCGAGTGGATGGACTTTGGGTAATCGAGATGACTTCGACGCAGAGCTGGGCTTTGACAGCAAAGCGGTGTTGGAGTTTGTCCGGACATCACAGCCGAAAGAGTGGACGAAAATGGTTTCGTTTTTCCAAACTGGAGCAGAAGGCAAGTTCATTCAGAGACTGGTTAAGGAACTTGATTTGCGTGGTCTACTCGATGTAATCCGACACGGAATCACTGACAGTGGAATTAAATTTAAGCTCGCTTATTTCAAACCTGACAGCAGCCTCAATCCTGAAACTCTGAAACATTACGAAGCGAACAGACTCTACGCGACTAGACAGGTCTACTACTCTACAAAGAACAAGAACAGCATCGACCTGCTGCTTTCCCTGAATGGATTGCCTCTCGCAACTTGTGAACTAAAGAACCATTTCACAGGACAGAACGTCCATCACGGAATAAAACAATATCGAAACGATAGAGACCCAAGAGAATTGCTTTTCCAGTTCAAGAAACGGGCTTTGGTGCATTTTGCTTTAGACTCGGACGAAGTTTATTTCACCACAAAGCTCGACAGTGGAAAGACAAGATTCTTTCCCTTCAATAGAGGATTTCAATTAGGTGCAGGTAATCCAACTATAAAGGGAAAGCATAAGACTGCTTACTTTTGGGAAGAGATTTTGCAGAAGGATAACTGGTTGGAAATCGTTTCGAGATTTCTCCACCTTCAGAAAGAGACCTACAGAATCGAGGGCGTTGAATACACAAAAGAAGCGATGATATTCCCTCGGTATCATCAGCTTGACGCAGTTCGGAAGCTCTCAGCAGATGCAAGGTCTAAAGGTGCAGGAAATAGTTATCTGATTCAGCATAGTGCGGGGAGTGGGAAGAGTAACAGTATTGCTTGGTTGGCTTATCGTCTCAGCAGTCTCTATGACGCCAACGACAAACGAGTTTTCGATTCTGTGATCGTCGTAACGGATAGGAACGTCCTGGACCAGCAACTTCAAAATACAATTTATCAGTTTGAGCATAAGCAAGGAGTGGTAAAGAGAATCGACGAAGATTCTGCACAGCTAGCAGAGGCGATAGGTGCAGGAACAAACATCATCATAACGACACTGCAAAAGTTTCCTTTCGCTCTAAAACATCTCAGCGAAATTCCAGATAGAAGGTACGCTGTAGTTATTGACGAAGTTCATAGCTCGCAAGGCGGAACCGCAAGCCGAAAAATGAACGAGGCCCTTTCGGGGAAAAATGTTTCGCTAGAAGAAGCTGAAACGATAGAGCAAGGTTTTGAAAATGCCGAACCTGAAACGGAGGATGTAATCAGAGAAACGATCGAGAAGCAGCGTAGGCCGTCCAACGTCAGTTTCTTCGGATTTACCGCTACTCCGAAGGCGAAGACATTAGAAGTTTTTGGGACACTAGATGCCGAAGGAAAACCGAAACCGTTTCACTTATATTCAATGCGTCAAGCGATTGAAGAAGGTTTCATTTTGGACGTATTGAAGAACTATGTTTCCTACAAAGAGTATTACCGCTTCTCGAAAGCAATCGAAGACGACCCCGAATTAAACAAGCGAAAAGCCGCCAGAGCAATTGGGCGTTTTGCGTCATTCCATCCACATATTCTCAGTCAGAAAACGGAAGTGATGATTGAACACTTCCGACAAGTGACGATGAAGAAAATTGGTGGAAAGGCGAAAGCAATGGTTGTCACGTCTTCGAGAAAACACGCTCTCAGATACTTCCTAGAGTTCAAGGAATACATCACGGCGAAAGGTTATACAGACATAAAACCGCTTGTCGCGTTTTCGGGAACTGTTACAGATGATTTCTATCCCGAAGGGATAACCGAATCTGCTTTGAACGGTTTTGGAGAAAAGGAGCTTCCTGACAAATTCGACACAAGCGAGTTTCAATTGCTCTTAGTCGCAGACAAGTATCAAACAGGATTCGACCAACCGCTTCTGCATACGATGTATTGCGATAAGAAGCTCTCAGGGGTGAAGGCGGTTCAAACGCTTTCGAGGCTGAATCGAACACACGCAGGAAAGGACGACACTTTTGTCCTGGACTTCGCAAATGATAGGCAAACGATCGTTGATTCGTTCCAGCCATATTACGAAGTCACAACGCTGACGGAAACGACAGATCCGAATCATCTTTATGATCTAAGAGGCAAACTGGATGCGGCCCAAGTTTATCATCAATCGGAAATAGATGCCTTTGCGAAGGTCTTTTACAAGCCGTCAAAGAACATCGCATCGGCAAAGGAGCAGGGAGAGCTTTACCATAATATCGACCCTGCAATTGACCGATTCACGCATCTCGAAGATGAAGACGTTAAGGACGAGTTCAAGGGTTCGCTTACGTCCTATGTCAATCTGTATTCGTTCCTTTCGCAGATAATGCCGTTTCAGGATGTGGAGCTTGAGAAGCTTTACTCGTATGGCAGATTCTTGCTGATTCGACTTCCGAAGACGGACATTTCGGAACAACTGAAACTAGACAACGAAATCGATCTGCAATATTACCGACTGCAAAAAGTTGGTGAAGGCGATCTGGTTTTAGAGGTGCAAGGGGAAGGTGCTTTGACACCGACAACCGAAGCAGGAATCAAACGAGTTGAGGAAGAAAGGGCAAGACTCTCGGACATCATCACAGTCCTTAACGAAAAATTCGGAACTGAGTTCAATGAGGCGGACAAGCTCTTTTTTGACCAAATCGAAGAGGAGCTTTTCTTAGACGAAGAGCTAAAGAAACGGGCATTGAACAATCCGATCGAGAATTTCAAATACGCCTTCGATGAAGTCTTTATCAATAAGCTAATCGAACGGATGGACTCGAACGCGGAGATCTTCGAGAAGGTGATGGCGGATTCTGAGTTCAGCGCAGATGTAAAGGAATGGCTCACCAAACGGATCTATAAGAGATTTAAGGATCAGGATATAGACTAGCGAATACGCCGGGGCCTAAAGGACATAATTTTGGACAGAGTGCGTTTCATAAATAAAACACTTTACAATCTATGATACACTCGTTATACTCATTGGAATGGACGTTGTGCTGCGGTGGTCCAAGACAAAGGAGAATAACGAACGATGACGGATAATGCTAAGACGTTTACGGTAAAGACGGCCAACGAATGGATACAGAAGGCGAAGGTGAAGCCGGTACCGAAACGGATGTTTGGTGATTTTTGGCTCGAAGGCGAGCTAAGCATTTTGTTTTCGGATACGGGGACCGGCAAGAGCGTATTGGCGGTTCAGATCGCTGATGCAATAGCGCGCGGTGATGCGATAGAGCCGATAGAGATGACGGCGCCGGCGCAGAAGGTACTTTATCTGGACTTTGAGCTGACGGACAAACAGTTTGAAATGCGTTACTCCGAAGACGCCGAGGGAGATCAGGAATTCTTTCATAACCACTACGAGTTTTCGGATAATTTCTTTCGCGGCGGCGACCCCGAGATACGGCTTGGAGTGAGCGGAACATCGACGAGTTTCGAAGAAGAGCTGCTTGCGGATATTCGCGATCAGCTGGAACACATAGGCGCACGGACGTTGATAATAGACAACATCACTTATCTGTGCCGCTCGCAGTATCACACATCGGCGGCGCTTCTTCTGATGAAGGCACTAAAGAAGCTAAAGAACGAGATGGGCCTTTCGATGCTGGTCCTGGCGCACACGCCGAAGCGATCGCTTTGGAAGCCGCTTTCGATAAACGATCTGCAGGGGTCGAAACATCTAGCGAATTTTGCCGACAATATTTTCGCGATCGGGCAGAGCCGGTTCCAACCGGAGTATCGCTATCTGAAGCATATCAAGCCGCGAAACACGGAGCTGCTCTATGACGAGGAAGTAGTCGTGGTTTATTTGATCCAAAAACATGTAGCGAACTTTTTGTCATTCAAGTTTGACAACCTCGGCCGTGAAGCCGGGCACCTTGCCGATTACATGGGAGCGCCACTTAAAAACCTCATAGAAACTGCGCAATCATACGCGAACGAGGGCTTGACACAGCGCGCGATCGCAAAAAAAATGGAGTGCTCGCTCGGCTCGGTAAACCGATATCTGCAAATGGCGGAGTACGACGATTGATGCGTTCGGTCATAGGCGGGCACAAACGCCGCTATTTTGCGATGTAGCTCCGGTGGATCCAGAAGTCCTGGTCGAGTGTTTCGAAGAAGACGCTTTGCCTGGATTCGCGTGTGACGATCCGGATGCGGTCTGTGAAGGAGCGCGTAGAATCGACAGGGGCACGTTCGGCGCCCGACATGAAAGACTGAATTTCGTCGGCGGTGACAGAGCGATCAGCTTTTTTGTTATAGGACGATGAAATTGCTTCGATGGCGCTTGCCTTTAGGAGTTTCGGCCAGAGTTTCTTGAAAAGATCGCTGGAGCCATAGGTGTCCGCGCTGTTGATCTCGCCATTTACGGCAAAGACGAACCCGACAACGTCGTCTTGGCCCTCGGTTATGCGGATAAGCGCATCGATAAACTCTTCGGCATTTTGACGCACTTTTTGATTTTCGAGAGACAGTTGGAGGCTGGACCTTGATTCGTTCGAACGAACGCTGGTATTAGCGGCCGAACTCAGCCGCTCCTGGGCTACAGCGACGCCGTTCCAGACCTCGGTTTGCGATTTGCTGTGCTTTGCGGCGAGCTTTAATTCTTTAGATACCACGCTGTCGCTGGATGCGCCGAATGATTCGGCCGGTTCCTCGCCGCGGGATGTCCAACGGCCTTGTTCAACACAAAAAGAGTCGATCGGCAGTTTGCCGGATCGAGCCGGCACGATCAGATCGACAGCGAGGACGCGATCCTGTTTGCCTCCCTTTACGATGTCGCCCGCCTGTACGTAAACCTCTTCGTGACGCGAGATATTCTCGATCGCCAGCTCGCCTACATCTCCGGTCTCATGAACGATTACGAGTTTCCGCTTCATTGCCTCTTCCAGCGTGAGCGGCGTCCGGCCGGTCATGGTATCGCCGCCGTGGACAAGAAAGACCGTCAGATTTTTATGAGTAAACGGCCCCGAAAGGGATCCGGTTTTTACCACGGGAGGCAGAGGCGATGTTTTTCCCTGCAATGTAAGCTTTACCAGCACTATTCCCGAAACCAGCGACGCCATTCCGATAACAAACGCGAGCAAATATCTTTTGTCCATCTTAATCTCCTCAAACTTTCGATACGCTTCAATGCTAAGAACGCCGGACGACGACATTCCTTGCACAATTTGTTTGACATCGGATCAGGGGTAAAAGTTCCAAAAAATTTCGGCGCTGGCGAATATAGATCGTGGCCATCGACGATGAGGAAATCCACGGCTAATTTCAGCCACCGCTACGCATTGAAGGGACGAACCCGAATGAGCATTTTGTTTAGTGTTTTCGGCGAGTGCTTACCATCGGATCTCTGCAAAGGTATCAGCCGTTTGATCTTACGGCGGTGAAGGTGGCGATGTAGCTGTTG
>JBAUGL010000136.1:0-10953 GCA_049679665.1 Pyrinomonadaceae bacterium
GAAGAACATTAAACCCCTTGCGTGCGGCGATCTCACTGGCAACCATAGCGAATTTCTCCCCCATGAACCGTGAGTCGTGCCCTACAATCAGTTTCTGCTCTTCAGAAGCCCGACCGTCTTTCAAATAGCTGCAAATTGCTTCGGTTACGAGACGGACATTCGAGAATGTGAATTGATCAGCGATGATCGCTCGCCAACCCGATGTTCCGAACCGTATGGACATATTTCTAAGTCAAGAGTTCATCCACAACTTGCGTTCAACATTTGCGACCAAACCAATTCCTAACTGCGATTACTAAGTTTCGGGAAGACTGACCCAATTTCCCTTGAAGTGTAAAAAATTTAGCATAAAGAACTGGTTGTGTAAAGATATATTTAATAGACACCAAGTCGTGTGTTTTGAACATTTTACGAAAGCTTGCTTCAAGTATGAGGTAAATTTAGTGCTTAAAGTGTACATTCGGTGAACATTTTATTTAGCTAGGCATGATAGCCAGTAATAATCGAGTCCTAATCGATTAAAGCTAATCGGCAAGATTTCTCCTTATGTGCTTACGGGGGTGAGCTTAAGCACTGGTTTAAGTTATGCTGCTCGTGTTGAAACCGAGGTTGCCCAGTCGATTCAGAATTAATGTGTCAAAACGTCCCTTCATTTCTTTCATATCCAAGATGTGTCACTATGTCACAAGCGACAAATTGATCTTTCGATTAATGGTATTCTGCTATATTGTTGTGAACAAATGAGTTACGGGTCTGATTGAGGATGGCCACGCGCTGGCACAGTTGTTGCTATTATTTAGGACAGCATTTCGTCTGCTTCTGTCCAAGCGCGAACCAAACATAGCAATTTTTATACGACGTAACACGAGGCAGTAGATCGATATTGGAGAACAGTAATAATATGAGACCCGTTAAACATTTTGAAAAAGGGCTTACCTATCTCGCCGGCGGCGCCTTTAAGGCGATCAAGTCCGTAAATCAGTTTAAGCCCAACCCGTCTTTTACACCTAAATGGTCGGATAAGCCGCTGCTGAAATCGTGGCAAAAAACAAAGCCGACGCTCGGATTCCCGCGGACAACGGACAGCTTGTGTCCGAACTGCGTGATCGAAGCCCGCGAAGAGATACTTGGCGGCAATCGTGATGTTTCAACGCTTATCAACGACAACATTGGTGAGATAAAGGCACAGATCATCGAACGTGACGGTCAGGTCTGGATGGTCAAGGACTGTCCTGAGCACGGCCACTTCGAGGACCTCATGGCGATCGATTCAGGCTTTTTGAAGCACATCGAGTCGTTGTTCCCGGGCCGAGACATCGACGCTCATAATGACGAGAAACTGCACAACCACGGCACATCGTCGGTCAAGTACGGCCGCGGCGCAGTGCTGACCGTTGATTTGACGAATCGCTGTAATATGATGTGCGATCCGTGTTTTATGGACGCTAACCAGGTCGGGTTTGTTCATGAATTAAGCATGGAAGACGTCAGCGAAATTCTTGACAACGCGATCCAGATCAAGCCGCGCCGGCAGATGTCGGTACAGTATTCGGGCGGAGAGCCCACATTGAGCCCGCACTTTCTGGAGGCGATCCGATACGCACGCAAGGTTGGATACAACTCGGTTCAGGCGGCAACAAACGGCATTGAGTTCGCGAAATCGAAAGAATTTTGCCGACAGGCCGCTGAAGCGGGCCTCCGGTTCGTTTATCTGCAGTTCGACGGTATCGGCAATGATGCCAACTCGCACCGCCAGATCGGCAACCTGTTCGACGTAAAGCTTCGCGCTATCAACAACCTGCACGAAGCGGGCGTTGACATCATCTTGGTCACGACGCTTGTCAACGGCATCAATAACGACCAGGTCGGAACGATCATACGTTTCGCGCTGGAAAATCCGAAGAAGATCTCGTTCATATCGTTCCAGCCGGTTTCGTTCACGGGCCGTGACGAACACATCACGGAACAGCGTCGTCTGCAGCAGCGATATACGCTGTCGCATATGGCAATAGATGTTAAGAAACAGCTTGGGATCACCGAGCCGACGCGTGACTGGTTCCCGCTTTCACTTATGGGTGCGTTCGCCGATTTCGCGGATGTGGTCCATGGGCCTGAGAGCGATTGGGGTCAGGTTTCATGCGGCTGCCATCCGAATTGCGGTGTCGGCACGGCCGTGATGGTAAACAAGGAAACCAAGGAGATGGCTCCGGTTCCGCAGTTCCTGAATATTCAGGGGCTCGTTACGGACATGCAGCATATTACAGACACGGCTCGCGGCAAATGGTTCTCAAACTTCATGATGGGCCTTGCGCTTTTGAAGAACTACAACCCGTATGGCGCTCCGAATAGCCTGACGCTTGGGGGTATCCTGAAAAAGTTTGATAAGTCATTCGGGCTCTCGGGCAAGGACTACGGCAAGGTCGGCGGCGACCGCACGGCCGAAGATATCGAAAAACGCCGTCAGGACCCGTGGAACTTCCTGTTTATCGCAGGGATGTGGTTCCAGGATCTGTTCAACTACGATTTTCGACGCACCGAGATGTGCATCATTCCTTACGGAACGCAGGAAGGTGAGATCAGCTTCTGTGCATTCAATACAGGCATCGGCTGGAGAAATATCATCGAGCATATGCACCAGAATGCGACGGTCGCACAGTGGTATAAAGACCACGGCCGTCACGAAGTTTTTGCCCGCGGCAAGAACGTCGAGCTCGGCGATGCATCACACAACCTTGTGCTGAACGAAGTTGATCTGTCGCGTCCGAATAAACCGGAAATGGAAGGCCCCAAGACCGCTGCTGAAGAAATGCAGATGATGCGTAAGCTCTATAACCAGATGGTCATGGAAAAAAACCAGATCAAGGCTGAACCACTGGTCCAGATCGGCGGCATCAAACGCGATAAGAAAGACAAATCAATGGCAGTTGCTGAGTAACGGAACGCGGACGCCCTCGTCCGCTCTTGTCAGTAGCCCGCACGTTAGTAAGGGCTCGGGATCGATATCAGAAGGCTCCGGTTCGCCGGGGCCTTTTCTGTTAAAGCGGACCGGCCGCGGACAAAGCCGTGGGGCCCTGATCGGACCTTCATTTACCGACGCTGTTTTTGCCGGATTTGGCATATCGCGGACTGTCGTGGCATTGTTTGCGGGGGGAGGATGTGAGTTATGAAAACCGTGTTGTTGTGCATTCTTTGTATGGTCGTCGCGGCGGTCGGCGGTGCGGCGATAGGGGCGTACGCGATGAAGAACGTTCACGAGCGGTGGGTTGCGATGAATCTCTCGGGTAGCCTGACCCTCACCGCAATGTACGCGGAGCAGATCAAAATGGGCGGGGCGCCTTTGCTTCTAGAGTCGTTCGAGAGGACCATACCCAATATGGTCGTTGCTCTCGATGAGAACGGGGCGCTCCGGAACGGCTCGATGTCGGCCGATACCGCACTTATGGCCGTTAAGCGATTCTACGTCTGCACGAAAACCGACATCCCTGAGAATATCGCGCCCACACTAGCGCACGTACAGCTCGCCGAGGACGCCTGCCCGCCAGAGCCCTGAGCGGCGGCAATGGAAAAGGCCGGCATCAAGGCCGAACCATTGGTCCAGATCGGCGGCATCAAAGCCAACAAATCAATGGCGGTGGCTGAATAGTTCTTAGCACCCCTCCTAAGTCGAACAGATGTGGCACAGCTTCCCTGACGGTGGTTAAAAATGTCAGTACCACCTGCGGTAGCGGGTGGGGTATTTCAAAGGGCCGGTGGATTCTCATCCCCCGACCTTTCTGTTGACGGGCGTTCCACGGGAACGGTGGGCGCCTACCAAGATCCCAGAAACTCCAGCCGGTTCTTCATCTCATCCGCCGTTCGCCCGGCAGCCAGCCTGAGTAGACGCCGCATCTGTTCGCCGACGGCGTAACGCTGCTGTTGAGCCACGATAATTCCGGCATGGTCCCTTCCCTCAGCCAGAAACTCCCCGTGCAGCGAAGCAAAATCACCGATGTTGAACGAATACAAAACGCGATCCTGCAGTACCGCGAATTTCAAATGGTCGCCGTCGGGCTTCTCGATCATTCCCGCTTCCAGAGCTGTCAGAATATCGACGCCACGCAGCCTCAGCGCATTTGCCAGGTCAGCGTCCATCGCATCTTCGTCCAAATAGAGTTTTATCTGCATCAGGCGGGCTGTGCGGTGTGCGTTACCTCAAGCCGGTCGGCTTCGACCGCGTCCGCCTCAATATCGGCGTCGATCTCCGTCCGGTTCGCATGGTAAAAGGCAAGTGCCGCGTAGACCTGCGCGACAGTGATATGACCGTACCGCCGGGCGATCTCCTCCGCATCGTGCCCAAGCTTGTACCAACTCACGACCCGATGAACCGTAACTCCCGTCCCCGCGATCCGCGGCCGGCCGTTCCTGATCTCAGGGCTGCTGACAAGTAATGAATCGATTGCAACGCTCATAGGACTTCCATACTCATATTACCATTGAAAGCCCGATTCCAACCCAAAAACCTCTGAACGGATCCAAAACCGCTGCTGAAGAAATGCAGATGATGCGTAAGCTCTACAACCAGATGGTAATGGAAAAAAACCAGATCAAGGCCGAACCACTCGTCCAGATCGGCGGCACCAAACGCGAGAAGAAATCGGACAAGTCAATGGCCGTGGCCGAATAACGGAACGCGGACATTGTCCGCTTATGTCAGTAGCTCGCACGTAAGTAAGGGCCATTCAATCTGAAAGCCTCGTTGAGGAAGCGGCGAGGCTTTTTTCTTCTAAATCATACGAACTTCGCGTAAAATGTAGATCATGAAGACGCAAGTGGTATCTAATTCGAAAGACGTGATGGGCGGAACGCCGGTATTCGCCGGCACGCGCGTGCCGATACAGACGCTGATAGATTTCTTGACGGCGGGCGACTCGATTGACGATTTTATTGAAGGTTTTCCAACCGTCAGCCGCGAACAGGTGGTCGAGTATCTCAAGCAAGCCGGGATCGAAATGGAGAGGCTTGCCGCGTGAAGATCCTCCTTGACGAATGCGTCGACCGAAGATTTGCCGTTGAGTTTCCCGAGCATGAAGTCAAAACCGTCCGCAAATGGGTTGGGCCGGAGTAAAGAATGGCGCCCTCATGAAACTCGCGGAAGATGCGTTTGACGTATTCGTTACCGTTGACCGCAACCTGTCCTTTCAACAAAACCTTCCAAGTTACAATATCGCCGTGATCGTACTTCGCTCCATCAGCAACCGTTACAAAGACCTGGCCCCCTTCGGACCGAAGGTCATCGAATCCGTTACGAATATGAAGCCCGGTCCTGCTACCATCCTTGAAATAGACCGCTAAGATAAATAGAAAACCGAAATGGAGGGCCCCAAAACCGCTGCTGAAGAAATGCAGATGATGCGTGAGCTCTACAACCATGGAAAAGAACCAGATCAAAGCCGAACCATTGGTCCAGATAGGCGGCATCAAACGCGAGAAAGATAAGTCAATGGCCGTCGCTGAGTAGTATTCGGTAGTGAGTTGGCAGTGGTTAGCAGAAAGCCCGTGAACGATCGCGGGCTTTTTTCATTTGAGTAGTGTCTTGATTTTTCTCGGGTCTCAGCGTATTTTGATTCTACTCGAGAGAAAGATTCCGTCGAGACTGATCCAGTTATTCGGCGACAAAAACAACGATGCTTCCCATTACCCCAGATGAAAGAATCCAAAAAACGGTAAATATTTGGAAGAACAAGTTACTCGATCTTACTAAACGCAATCGAGCCCTAAATTTCAAGATAAATCGAGTTTCAACCGTAACAATCATAGACAAACTTCCGGCCGTAATTTTCAGACTTCTTTGTTTACAGAAAAAATCTCTTAAATTTAGACCCCAAAACGTTGGGGAAGAGATACCCGAAGCTGAAATCAACGATACACGCTCCGTGTTTGATGATTTTGAAACTGATTCAGAATTGCCGGTTCAGAATAATCTTTTTGCTCGCTTGGAAACCGACGCGTTACCGGCGAACAATACTGACGACCTTTTACAAACCAACGCCACTCCGAAAAATCTGGACAAATCTCTGCGTCGAATTGATGAACAGGCTCGTTCAATTATTGAGGAGCAGGGAGTCAACGCTCTTTACCTTTCTCTTGGGATGTTGCATTACACAGAAAGTAAGGACTCAGAGATTGTTTTTAAGGCCCCATTGATCTTGGTTCCTGTGGAAATCAACCGGGGTTCGGCGAATACGGGTTATAAAGTCTCGGCCACCGATGAAGAAGTCATCGTCAATCCCTCCCTCGCCGAATATTTGCATCAAAATTTTGGTATTTCGCTCCCCGAACTTCCCGATTCATCCGAAATCGCAGACGACTATGATTTGCAGAATTTCTTCGAACTAACAAATGCAGGTATTGCGAACCAACGAGATTGGAGTTTATCAAATGAAATCTATCTCGGCTTGTTTTCCTTTCAAAAGCTCGCGATGTACAAGGATCTGGAAAACAACGTCAATGCAATTGGGAACAACCGAATTTTTCAGCAAATTATCAATAAAGAGGGGAATACGTTTATAGGCTTGCCTGACGGCATTCGGGAAATAAACCTAGACGAACACTTCGCGCCCGAAAATTGCATGCAAGTTGTCGATGCCGACTCCAGCCAATTGAGAGCGATCGCAACTGTATCACAAAACTACGATTTAGTTCTTCAAGGTCCGCCAGGCACCGGTAAATCACAAACCATTACAAATCTAATTGCCCAAGCCCTTGCAACAGGTAAATCCGTTTTATTTGTCGCTGAAAAGATGGCCGCATTAGATGTAGTCCATCGCCGGCTTTGCGAAGTAGGGCTGGGCGAGTTTTGTTTGGAACTTCACTCTACTAAGGCGAACAAGCGAAGCGTAATGCAGGAATTGAGGAAGGCTCTTGATGCATCATTAAATCGGGTTCCGCCAAATGAAATGGATACGCAAAGGTTAGCTTATGTTCGAAATAGGTTGACGTTATACGTGAATGCCGTACACGAACCGTATGGAACGTTAGGCGTCTCTCCGTTTCAAATCTACGGCGAATTCAATAAAACATTAGACGCGCGAGAAATATTTTTGAATGCTGACATTGCAAACGTGTCAGCGCCTGACCTCGACGAGGTCCTTCGAGATATCGACGATTTGGCAGCTGCTTCTGATGCTATCGGCTCACCTCAAAAACACCCGTGGCGAGAAACCGTAAAAACATTCTATTCTCAGTTTTTACTGAACGAGATCGAACAAATAGGAACCCAACTTCTTGCTAGGATTACCACGTTGGTAGACGAGGCCGAAAAGCTTGAAAGCATTTTGGGATTACCACACATCAAAACGCTTGTTGACATCGAAGCGGCAAGCGCCGTTTCTGCAGTAGTCGCACGGTCGCCGGGAGCACCTTTCTCTGTCCTTGTTAACGAAGCTTGGAACAATCCGCCTCCGGAATCCTCGAAGCTGATTGAAACTGGCCGTCGAGCAAAAGAACTGCGGCGATTAGTTGAAACGAATTTTATACCGCAAATATTCGACACTGACCCGACCGAGGAGATCGAATATATTGAGACGAAGAAAGCAGGAGCATTTGGCTTTAAAGCATTTTTCGCTCGCCGCTACCGCACAATCAAGAAACGGTGGCTCGCACTTCGTCTCCCCTTATATGAGGCTTCCCTTGTCGAACAAGCTCAAGATATGAGATTGGTCTCGGAATATCTCACTAATCGAGACCAATTAGTTTCAACGGAAGAACTCGGATCGCAGCTTTTTGGCTCTTTGTGGCAGGGCGAATCGTCGAACTGGGACGCGCTCGAAAACTATGTCAGTTGGGTTTTAGAATTTCGGCAACTCTATATTCAAAAAGGGCTAAAGGAGCAAGTCATTGCGACAGCGACCCAGACTGCCCCTGATCTCACCTTCGTCCAAACGCTGCGAAACATGGTCATAGATATCGAAGAACTTCTAACAAATTTTGCGGTCGCAGTTGGATGGCCGAAAGACTATTTTTCGAATTGGGAACTTTCAAGTATTTCATCGCGGATATCGGAAATGATTGAAAATCTCAATCTCGCTCCTCGCTGGGCATCGTTTGAAATAGCAAGACAAAAGATCGAGACAGGGTTTGCGAACGAGGTTTTGGACTGGATATTGGGCGAAACCATCTCATTTATCGAATTACCGAAATCATTTCGCCGGGCGTTTTATCAAAAATGGTTGACGATGGTTGTGAAGGAGCGTATCGAATTACGGGAATTTAATTCGATCTACCATGAACAGCGCGTCAAAGAATTTAAAGAACTCGATGAACAGATATTGCGCCAAAACCGATCAAATCTTGTAGTAAACATGCGCAACGCGCTCCAACTGGGTCTACAAGATGATCAGATCAAGCACCAAAAGTCCGTACTTCACCGCGAATTGAACAAGCAGAGGAAAATAATGCCCCTTCGAGTTTTGATGAAGAACTGTCTTAATGTCATTCGCTCGATAAAGCCATGCTTTATGATGAGCCCGCAAACAGTCGCACAATTGCTCGATGCTCAGAAAGGACAATTTGACTTGGTTTTGTTCGACGAGGCGTCGCAGTTGCCTACCGAAGATGCCGTTGGGTCGATAGTACGAGGACGCCAACTAGTCGTGGTTGGGGATCAGAAGCAGCTCCCGCCGACAAATTTCTTCGCCGTTGTTGGTGGTCAGGTGAACTATGAAAAGGATGAGGACGACCAACCTATATTCCACGACTCGGAGAGCGTCCTGGAAGAGGTTCAAAGCAGCGGTGTTCCGAGCAGCCGACTTAAATGGCATTACCGTAGTGCCCATGAGTCGTTGATAACCTTTTCAAATGTCAGCTTTTATGATGCGGATTTACACACTTTTCCGAGTAATGAAACTGAGGCTTACGATTCGGGTTTGCAGTTCGAATATGTTGCTGAGGGTATCTATGAGGGTAAGGGCCTAAATCTCGTGGAAGCTCGGTGTGTTGCTGATGCCGTTGTTGAGCACGCTAGGGTCAATCCGGATGCAACTCTAGGAGTGGGAACTTTTAATTTACGTCAGCAAATTGCGATTCAGGATGAACTCGAATCGCGTCGCCGAAATGATCCGCGACTTGAGCCATTCTTCGATAGAAGCAAACGCGAACCATTCTTTGTGAAGAATCTAGAAAATATTCAAGGTGATGAACGTGATGTAATTTTCTTGAGCGTTACGTACGCAAAAGCACGAGATGGTCGGCTGCGATATAATTTTGGTCCGCTTAATAACGACAATGGTTGGCGTCGGATGAATGTCCTGACTACACGTGCTCGAAAACAGATGAAGGTGTTTTCGTCAATCAAATCCTCGGACATTCAGGTGAACGATACAACGTCAAAAGGAGCTAAATTGCTTCGCGATTTTCTAAGGTACGCCGAACTTAGACTGCTTGATAGCCCGACTATAACTGGAGCGGATACGGAGTCACCGTTTGAACGTGAAGTGCTTGTAGAACTCACACGGCGAGGCGTTTCGCTCGAACCTCAAGTCGGAGTATCAGGCTACAAGATCGATTTTGGCGTCTATGACGATGAAGTTAGGGATAAATTCGTTTGTGGTCTTGAATGTGACGGGGTTGCATACCACTCTTCAGAGTCAGCCCGAGATCGAGATCGGCTAAGACAACAGGTTCTTGAACGGCGTGGCTGGGAGATCCATCGCGTATGGTCAACAGACTGGTTTAAGGACCGTGAAGGACAAATCGAGAGGTTGCTTGGATTGATTGAACAATCACGGGAAACAGAACGGCGCAAAGCAAAGGACAAAGAAGCAATATCTGTACTTTTCCCCGACAAAAGCGGAGACTCAAATAATGACCAACCCGATCTGAATGCATTCGATATTGAAAAACTCGATGATGGTTCCGAGGAGGAGAACGGGTTTTATGTTCAACCTGAAATAAGCCCCTACAGGATTGCCGCACCGGAAGTGCCATCGACATACGGCTCGTTTCTTTATGCGTTGCCTTACGAAGTGGAAAAAGTCATTCTTGAAATATTGGAGAGCGAGTCCCCGATTCATAAAAAGGATCTCTTTACTAGAGTCGCTTCGGTTTGGGGGCAGCGGGCGGGAAGTCAGATATCGTCTCGAATCGAACAAGTCTTGCGTTCGATCTCACAAATCCAGATGAGAAACGATTTCGTTTACGCGAGTGTTCAGCGAATCATTGTACGCCGTCGTGATGGGACAGGCATTCCGGCTGATCGCATAGCGACCGAAGAAATCCGCGAAGCCATTTTGCTTGTGCTAAGAACGGGACATAAGTTCGAAAAGCAAGAACTCATTAATGAGGTTCGCAAGCTCTTTGGATTTAACCGCACTGGGGCGAGTCTGCAGAATGTTATCGAACCGGTGGTCGATCAGTTGATCGGAGAAGGCATACTCGGGCAAGCAAGCACGGGAATTGGGTTGTGTAACTAATGTGAACGCCGACAGGGCCCTTGGAACTTCCTGTTTATCGCCGGGATGTGGTTCAAGATCACCCAATTGCGAAGTGCGGAATGCGGATTGAAAGAACCCGGTGCTACCGCTCGCGGTTCTGACAGGACAACACCGGCATCGGCTGGAGTAACATCATCGAGCATGAATTTTTCAGACTGAAAATACCGTTTGTTCTTAGAGCCATACTATACAGATCTCTTTTAATGAAAGAATTCGACGTACCGATCAAAGAGAAAAATACGGTTGCGGGTATTTCCGGTAATTTCTCCGGGGTTTCATTTTCGCTTCGTGTCTAGTGGTGTTATATGGTGGTTTCGATTGTATTTTAACCACGAAACGACACGAAAAAACACGAAACAAGAATTCACGAGATATGGCTCAGGCTCGCCAGGGGCGTTTTGTTCCACATGCAATCCTCATGGCATAACAACCCAGTCGCTCTCGCTCCCGGTTCTGACCAGGTTCAATCTTCATGGCATAAGAA
>JBAUGL010000137.1:0-31836 GCA_049679665.1 Pyrinomonadaceae bacterium
CAATGCAACGTGTTCCATATTCCCGCAAATTCTTCGACCGGAATGTCTACCGCCGCAGCAATTTCTAGCAAACTCGCGGTTCTCGTGAGTGGTAACGCAGCAATTATGCCATCGCCCCGATTGTCCTTTAAATTCAGCAGAAGTGCTGCACACTGCGGCGGCGACAATTCCGAAATACGCTCCCACAGGATTCGTAGCTGTTGAGCTGTTTCAAGCTTTCGGTCGATCGGCTGCGAGTTATCCGATAGATCTTTCAAACCGCCCGTCGCCTCATCATCGCCGATCACGATCGGTTCATTGTCAACTATTCCCCGGGTCTTCATGATCCAATCCGTCAGGTCCTCGAGCCTAAGCGGCGCGTCTATTGTATCGAATAGTTGGTCAAGCATTCGAAAATAAAGCTTGCGTTCATTCTGTTCGTTGTCGCGATCGACGGAGATCACAGTATCACCTGGTATCGTGTTTGCGCGGATCGCTGAAGATCGCCATTGGGCAAACCCACAAATGGATCGGTTCGCATCATCTTTCCACAAAGCGAACCGACGGTTGTGCGTCACTAGGTATCGAAGCTTGTTCATTTCCCGGGTTCGCAGCGGAAAACGCGAACGAAAATACTGGTTACAGGCGTTCACGGTAATAGTTGCGGCATAACCGGAAACATCTCGGATACCGACACCATTTACGCCCACATTCTTTTGCAATTCAGAAAGGAGTAGAACTCGAGCTTCGCTTACAATATCCAGGCCGTCCTGATTTTTCCTGCACGTATCATCGGGCCGCAGTGAGATATGCAGCCTTCGCCGTACTATCGGCTCAATAGTCGACCTTGTCAGCGACTCAATATTGAACGACGCCGAATGTCGCCCGGGAACATCGGTCAGAGGAGCATTGAAAATGTCGGGAAATGCTTCAGTAACCATGTTTTGATCTACGAACCGTCCCCGATGAGAACAAATCCGGCCCAGTACGACGGATGCCGATATTGCGGGTTCTTCAATAGTTTCAATGAGGCGCGACGCAGTGCTTCCGCTTTTGAAACACGCTTCTTTTTCAGCATCTGCCGGTGAAATTCGAGCATTAGCTCGGTCGTACTCGAAGATTCCACCTTCCACTGGCTCGCAACCGTCGTTGGCGCGCCGGCAATGAACGAAGCCCATGTCATCCCGATCATTCCTTCGCCATTGCTGATCTTTCCGCGGGCCGTCTCGCACGCCGTGAGGATAACCATATCGGCTTTGAGATCAAGATCCTTCAACTCCCACGCCTCGAGCAGGCCGTCCTCGTTGGGATTCTTAGCATCCTGCGACATAACCAGGTGCGAATACATCGGCGATACGTTATTCAAGATCCCATGTGTCGCAAACTGAACGATCCGGTATTTCGGTGATTCCATCTTGGCAGTCTCTTCGCGTGCTGCGTCTCCTGTGAAAATCTTGCTCCGCGTCGGCCCGTACATCTTGCCAAGCTCTTTCACAAGCCGCTCCGCCTCGGGCAGCGGCTCGAGCTTTTCGTTCATGAAGACGCGTTGAACCCTCTGCTTTGTTTCGCTGCCAACGATCGGGTTTCCGAATGCGATCAACTCAGCGTCCTGCGATGGTCTTCGTGTCGCCGCTTTCTTTCGCATTTCCCTTAACGCCGTCAGCGACGGCGCATACGAAACTGCCGCCTTTTCGATCAAATATTTCCCCTTCTCATCCATCAATGCCTGAAACGGAAGACCCCATAGCGGCCCATCCGGAACAATTATGATGTTGGTTTTACCCTCGAGCAGCGCTGAAGCGGGTTTTAGCAGCAGATCATAAAGCTCACGCGATGCTTTTTGAAGATCAAGATCACCCCTAGCGAGCATGGAACGATATGCCTCGATGCGTTTTGCAAAATCTTTGTCGTTGACGTCAACCGGATACGCGTTGAGGGAAGCTTTTGAATTATCCTTCGTGATCACAAATACAAACGTGTTGTCCTCGGCAACCACATATTCCACCATGGCGGTCTTATCATCGGGGAATAGTGAGACCGTCTCCCCAACCGACGTTGGCGTCATTTCTCCGCGTTGAATACGCAATTCAGGATGCGACGAAAATAATTGAACTTGAAAATCGTCGGACGCGAGCCTTTTCTTTACAATCAGCGCTTCTAAATTAGCGAGACTCACTGGATCGGGTTTCGCTTTTTTATTTTCCTTGTCCACCTGACTTACGAGTGAAACCAATTCGTTTCGAAATGCCTGTTCTCTTGCCCGCTCGTCCGGCGTCATAGAAACATCGATCGCGACCTTTCCACGGCCGATCGTTTCAACCAGCGTGCGCGCTTTCGCCAGCTCGATGTATTTGAAAGCTTCAGAAATGGAGCCATGTGAAATCAACAGTTCCGCAATGAGATGGTAGGGAACCAACTTATCCCCAAAAAATCGCTGTCTTTCTGAAGAGCCGCCAGCCACGCGCCCACGACGATCCTCGATGATATTGATGGCCTTGTCAAAATTTATTCGCGCCTCGGCTGTCTGGCCGATCCCGCGATGAGCTTGTCCAAGTACGCTATACAACTCCCAGTTTTCCTGCGAGCCTCTCAGTTGCTCAAAGTGAGATTTGGCAAGACCCGCATCACGCATAGCCGATCGATATTCATTTTGAATAAGATGGGTTTTCGCTTTGCCGAGTAAAGCGAACGAGATCCACACATGGTTGCCGGACGATTCACTAAGTTTTAGGGCTCGTTCGAAATACTTAGCGGCCTTAGTCGCGTCCGGCACCAAAAGATAAGAGTATGCAAGTTCAACCAGGGTTTGGGCAGTACTGTCTTTGTTATTGGCTTGCTCTTTGATCGCAAGCAGCTTTTCGTAATAATCGATCGCTTTTGGGTAGTTACCCTCGCCCTTGTAAGAATCGGCGAAACTGCCTAACGCATAAGCGGGAATTACTTGACCTGTTTTGTCGTGAATCTTAGAAGCCCTGTCGAGATAGACGCGTGCCTGTTCGAAATTTCCCTGCGAATTGTACAAATTAGCAATATTGGTCGAGACGCCCTCGATTCCGCCATTGGCGCCAATTTCTTCGAAGGTTCTGAGGCTTTTCGTGTAGAGGGCCATGGCCGTGGGATAATCTCCCATCTCGTAGTAGGCATTCCCCAGGTTGTACAAATTGATGCCTAATACGTCTTTGTCACCCGGCTCACTCATGTCGAGAGCTTTCTGAAAGTTGTCAAGCGCTCCATTAATATCTCCCTGAATCTGCGAAATAATTCCTAAATTGTTGGCTGTAATCGCTATCCCATCGAGATCGTTCATTTTTAGTTTTATGTCGAGCGACCTGGCATGATACTCACGAGCAGTCGTGTAGTCACCATTCTGGGTATATGCATTGCCGATCCTGCCGTAAAGTCCTGAGAGACTTTTCTTGTCCGCAAGCCTTTCTCCATGCGGGATTCCCTTGGCGTACCATTCGATCTCTTTCTCTTTTGTGTCCTGAATCTGGCCGATGCTAATGATTATCTTTACCGCGATGTCATCGGCCGGGCTTTCATTAGCAGCGTCCAAGGCTTTGTTGTAAGAAGCGAATTTGTCCGCGTTCCCGGTCTGAGATTTGCCGATCGCGTGCCATGCACGTCCGACCTCTCGTTTGTCACCTGCCAATTCCGCGAAATGCAATCCGATACGAGCGATACGCTCAATTTCGGAATTTGAGCTTTACCTTTCTGTCGGTCCGATTCGTCGAGAATTTCTCTTGCCAGAACACTCTTATCAACATATGACTCGTTATTAACGATACCTGTTCGCTCGTCATCGGTCTGTGCAGAGACCAACCGAAGTGCGAGAGTCTTTTCACTGGCATTATTGGTTGAGTTTGTTGAATCGACAGGGTTTGTTTGGGCAGCAGAAAACATTACGGCAAACAACAAGGTCGCCAAACCTGTGATCGATACGAAGGCACACTTTCGGTAAATCATAGTTCCTGATGTTTATAGGGCCGTGGGTGAATTATAGAACTTTGCCCAGCAATGTAAAGAATTTTGTTTTGGCAAATCAATATCATCCGCGATTTTGCATCTTTACGTGATACAGACAGACAGAATCCCTCAAGGAGACCATTTAATGATCAACAGCATTGCTTTCAAACTCACCGCCATTGTATTCGTAGGATTGATTTCAGTAACGGCTCATTCTCAGACCTGTCCGTTTCTGCCGGGCTGTCTTGACCCCACTTTCGGCACCGGTGGGAAAGTTACCTATCAGTTTTCACCTTCCCTGGGTGCTCCGGTGGATATCGTTATCTTGCCGGATGGAAAGATCTTAGAGCTGGTCTATGGAAATAGGTTCGTAAGGCTGAATGCGGACGGAACACTCGATCAGACGTTCGGCTCGGGCGGCGTCGCGACCTTTGTTTGGCCGGCAACACCAGGGGGGTACGCGGTGTACGCGAACGGGTACGCTATGAGGCTGCAAGATGTCGGCGGCGGGCAGCGAGTAGTCGTGGCGGGAACCAGACGTATCCCATCGGGACGGAAGTTCGTTGATGTCCTGCAAATCGGTCGATATATGCCGGACGGTTCAATTGATACGTTATTTGGAACAAACGGCACAGAAATGATCATGGCGGCGACCTTTGCGAACGAAATGGAAATTCAGGCCGACGGAAAGATAGTGATACTCGACGGCACGGGTAAAGTCGTACGGACGAATGCCAACGGTTCGCTCGACACCGGATTTGGCAGCGGCGGCTTCGTGAACACGGGCTTACGTGATGATGTTGCGATCGATGGAGCCGGCGGCATTCTGGTCGGCGGTGAGATAACGACCGGTAAGGGTACCAATTCAAAAATGTTGTTGGCCGTAAAAAGATATACGTCCAGCGGGGCGGCCGATACGGCGTTTGGTATGGCAGGAACTGCGATGGCCGATTTCAGTGCGCGACACGCAGATTTTGGAAGGTTGGCGATCGATGCGTTCGGCAATATCGTCGCGGCGGGCGGAGTGGTCGCTCCCGGATATGGCCAGTACTATTTTGCCGCCGCGAGGTTTACCTCAAGTGGCCTTGCAGACATATCATTCGGCGGGACAGGGCAAGTCAAGTTCGTTGGAGCCTCTGGCACGGGAGACCGCGGAGTCTTAATCCAAGACGACGGGAAAGTTGTGCTCACAGGCCAGTTGAACGCCGATTATGGCCTGGTCCGTTACAACCATGACGGCACGCTTGACGCCACGTTCGGAAACGGTGGAAGCGTTATCGAGGATGTCGACCTGACGGATCAGGTAAAAACATGGGCAATACAAATGGACCCCGGTTGCGCCTGCAGCAAGATCGTTATGTCGTCATACGGCAATGGCCTTTCGTTCGCAAGATTTACGGTCCAGTAGCAAGAAGGGGTCTTGACGGCCGGCCGTTCCGCATCTCCCGTGAAAAGCATTCAAATAGCTTAGGAATCGCGCTATGAAAAAATATCTTTTTCTGACATCGATACTGGCCCCATTGGTATTTGGGACTTTTGGAGCAGACCGGTTTCTTATCACGAACCCGGGCAATCTCGACCCGTCGTTCGGCGGCGACGGGATCGTGATTACGCCGGTCAATGAGTTTCATGACTCAGCGTTTTCCGTTGAGCTTCAGCCGGATGGAAAGATCGTGGTCGGAGGGTCTTTCTCCATGGGTCAAACAGCCGATTATATAGTGGCTCGATATTTCACGAATGGCTCGTTGGATCCGACATTCGACGGCGATGGAATTGCGATCATTTCTATCGGAGACTACGACGGCGGACGTTCGATGACTCTGCAGCCGGACGGAAAGATTCTTATTACTGGAGTAATTCTAGGGCCCACTGCGTCAGACTGGATGCTTGGGCTTGCAAGGTTAAACGCGGATGGAACACTCGACACGACCCTTGATGGCGACGGAAAAGTAACAACGTTGATCGGTAACTTCTTTTCAGTTAATTCGCTCGCTGTCCAAACCGACGGAAAGATCATAGCAGCTGGAGGTATAGGCGACGGAGTGGATTACAACACTTTTTTTTACCGGTATGCCCCGGACGGCTCTCTCGACACTACGTTCGACGGTGATGGAAAGGTGTTCATTGAGGTAAGCCCCCATGACGATGGGTCGAAACAGATAGCTATTCAGCCAGACGGTAAGATCGTTTCGGGAGGTTACGGTATTGTTGAGCGCAAGCCAAACGTTTTTGACGATGATTTTGAGGTGGTTCGCCTGAACACTGACGGCTCGCTGGATACGACACTCGATGGTGACGGCATTGTTATCACGCCAATAGGGCCAAACCTCGACCGCGTACTGGGGATGGCTCTTCAAGTGGACGGAAAGATCGTGTTGACCGGATTTACACAGGACCTATCGTTTAACTGGGACGTGGCAACAGTCCGATACAATTCGAACGGCTCGTTGGACACAACCTTTGACGGCGATGGCAAGGTAATAACACCGATTGGGGCCGGTGACGACATCGCAGGATCGGTACGGGTCCAGAATGACAACAAGATCGTCGTTGCGGGTCGGTCTTCAAATGGTACGAATAACGATTTCGCTGCGATCCGTTACAACCCGGATGGATCGCTCGACACATCATTCAGTGGCGACGGCATGGTCGTAACGCCGGTTGGCAGCGGGGACGATGCCGCAAGTGCACTGGCGATTCAATCGGATGGAAAAATAGTCCTTGCGGGAACATCCGTGTTCAGCCCAAGCGACTACGACTTTGCTCTTGTCCGCTACATCGGCGACGCGGCTGCGCCACGCCGCTCTCCGTTTGACTTCGACGGTGATACCAAATCGGATGTAGGCATCTTTCGGCCCGGGCCGGGTGAGTGGTGGATCAACCCGAGTTCGGCCTCGCAGGCATTTGCGGCCCAGTTCGGGCAGTCGACGGACGTTATAGTACCGGCTGACTACACAGGTGATGGAAAAGCGGACATCGCTGTATGGCGGCCATCGAATGGATTCTGGTATGTCCTCAAAAGCGAGAATTTCACGTTCTTTGCGTACCCTTTCGGTGCGAATGGAGATATTCCGGCACCGGCTGATTACGACGGCGACGACCTGGCCGATTCCGCCGTCTTCCGTCCGTCACAGCGCACCTGGTTCATCTTGCGTTCGAGCGATGGCGCTACGACCATTCAGCAACACGGTATAGAAGGTGACCTGCCCATAGCCGCGGATTACGACGGCGACGGAAAAGCAGACATCGGCATTTTCAGGCCGAACGGAACGAACGGGGCCGAATGGTGGATCAGCCGCAGCTCTGAAGGCCCGCTTGTTGTGCAATTCGGCGCATCAACGGATAAAGCGGTTCCGGGCGACTACACCGGCGACGGGAAGGCGGATGTCGCGATTTGGCGTCCCGCTACCGGTGAATGGTTCATTCTTAGGTCGGAAGACTTCGGTTTCTACGCCTTCCCGTTCGGTGCCGCCGGCGACATTCCGGCCCCGGGCGATTACGATGGGGACGGGCGCTTTGACGCCGCGGTCTTTCGGCCCTCGCAGGCGGCCTGGTTCATCCAGGGTTCGACCGCCGGCACCCAGATCGTCGGCTTCGGTGCGGCAGGCGACCAGCCCGTGGCGAGTGCATTTGTTCGATAAAAGTTGTGAGTTTATTGCTCGTTTATGGCCGGCTTCGAGATCAGTCGGCCTCATTTTCAAGCAGCTTTCTGGCTTCTGAAAGCTCAGCCTTATGGGCTTCTGTCACCGCTGGATAGCTTAGGTCCATCGATTCCATCGCTTTAACGACCACCTCGGAAACGGCAAGGCGTGTGAACCATTTTTTATCAGCGGGGATAACGTACCACGGGGCTTTCGCGGTTGAAGTCGCCGAAATTGCCGCCTCATAGGCCTTCATATAGCCGTCCCAGTGGCCGCGTTCATTTACATCACCCATCGCAAATTTCCAATTCTTTTCGGGCTCATCGATGCGCGCAAGAAAGCGCTCCTTCTGCTCCTCCTTTGAAACGTTGAGGAAAAATTTGATGATCCGCGTCCCGTTGTTCGCAAGGTGATCTTCGAAGTTCCGGATCGCCTCGAACCGTGTATCCCAAATATTCTTATCGCCCTTTGCCGATTCGGGAAGGTGCTGCGAATGGAGTATCGCGGGATGCACGCGCACGACCAGCACTTCCTCGTAATGCGATCGGTTGAATATGCCGATCCGGCCGCGTTCCGGAACATTTTTTGCACATCGCCATAGAAAATCATGCGACAGTTCCTCATCGGAAGGCTGTTTAAATGACGTAACGTGGCAGCCCTGCGGATTGATCCCGGTCATTACATGTTTTATCGCTCCGTCCTTGCCGGCGGCGTCCATTGCCTGAAAGGTCAACAGAAGCGAATGAACATCCTGCGCGTAGAGTACGTCCTGCAGCTCCGCAAGCCGTTCAACGTTTTTTTCAAGGTCCTCAACGGCCTCTTTTCTCTCAGTGTAATCACCGGTAAAATCGGTCTTGTGTTTTCTAAGGTCAACCTTTGAGCCTTCTTTAGCGAGAAATTTATCAATATTCATATTCGCCACAGATTAACACAGCCTGGAAAGAATTACGGCTTGCGTCGCAGACCTAATTCCTATTAACTATTAGCAGTTATGAATATCGGAATTACGGTTTATCCGACGTATGGGGGCAGCGGAATCGTCGGATCGGAACTTGGGCGCTGCCTGGCTGAACGCGGGCACAACGTGCACTTTATCTCATCGGTCCTGCCGACACGCGTTACTGAGCTGAACGACCGGGTTCATTTTCACGAGGTCGAGATGATGACCTATCCACTTTTTGAGCATCAGCCGTATGATCTCGCGCTCGCGACAAAGATGGGAAGCGTTGCGCGCGCCGAAAAGCTTGACCTGTTTCACGTTCATTATGCTATTCCGCATTCGATCAGCGGTATCCTTGCCCGCGAATCGATCAAGGACAAACGTTATGTGCCAGTTATTACGACGCTTCACGGAACCGATATCACGCTTGTGGGGGCCGATCGCAGTTACCTTCCAATTACGCGTTATGCCCTCCAGCAATCCGACGGAGTGACGGCTGTTTCGAAATTTCTGAAAAAGGCAACGATCGAGACGTTCGATTTTGACGATATCGAAGTTATCCCGAATTTTATATGTCCGGCTCATTATGGAAATGTCCCGGATTCACCACTGCGCACACAACTCGCACCAAATGGCGAAAAACTGCTCGTGCATGTTTCAAATTTTCGGCCGGTAAAACGGCCCGGCGATTGCGTAGCTATTCTCGCTGATGTGAAAAAAGAATTCGAAAACGTAAGGCTGGTAATGGTTGGCGACGGGCCCGAGCTTTCGTCGGTCAAACATTTAGCGAAGGGCTTGGGCGTTGCGGACGACGTTATCTTTGTGGGCAAAAAAGCCAATATTTCCGGTTATCTAGGGGCCTCGGACCTGTTTCTGCTGCCCTCCGAGCTGGAATCCTTCGGTCTCGCCGCCCTTGAAGCACATGCTTGCGAGTTGCCGGTGATCGCAACACGGATCGGCGGCATTCCAGAGGTCGTCAACGACGGTGAAAGTGGATTTTTGAGCGAGATCGGAGACACCACAGCAATGGCCCACGACGCATTAACGCTCCTTGGCGACGACGAGATGCGGAAAGAGTTTGGGCGAAGAGGTCGAGAATTGGCCATCGAACGGTACAGCACTGAAAAGATAATTCCACAATATATTTCGTTTTACGAGAAAGTTCTCAACCATCGGTCAAATCGTGCCGGTGTAGAAATCTAAACCGAAGATCAACCCTGAACATGCTCAAAAGGTACATGCACAAACGCGAGCGATACTTCGCGATGCTTAACGACAATCGCGTGGTGCGTCCGTTCGAGTGGGGTATGGAGTATGTGACCGAGGATGTTGACGGCGACCCGCGCCAGGTTTTCAGCGAGCACGCAAAAAAACTCGTCGGGAACAGTGAAGAGTTCTTTTTTGCAACAAATGTCCGCGATTACGCCTTATCGGCTGAAGTATCGAACAATGGCGAACCAAATATCCTGACCTGGACAAGTTCAGTAAATACGCAGTCGACAGAGAACAACATGGCATATGCGACATATTTTCCGCACGAAGTGAACCGAAAGTCGGCCGTACTCGTGCTGCCGCATTGGAACGCGAAAGCCGGCACGTATTTCGATCTTTGCCGATTTTTCAATAAGGTCGGTCTTTCGTCGCTGAGACTTACGCTACCGTATCACGAGGAGCGGATGCCGCCGGAATTGGAACGCGCCGACTATCTGGTAGCGCCGAACGTAGGCCGCACTCTGCAATCACTGCAGCAATCGGTCGTCGACACCCGTGCCGCGGTTGCGTGGCTCAAACAACGGGGTTACGAAAAGGTCGGGATCGTTGGCACAAGCATTGGCTCCTGCGTCGGTTTCTTTGCGTTTGTTCACGATTTGGGGATCGATGCTGCGGTTTTTAATCACGTTTCAGGTTATGTCGCCGACGTTGTTTGGAACGGGCTCTCGACCTATCACGTAAAGGAGGGCCTTGCCGATAACGTCGAGCTCGATGAGCTGCGCGAATTCTGGATGCCGATCTCACCGATGGCGTATATCGACAAACTGGCGCAATTGCCCCATCGGCCTCAGCGGTATATTTATACGCTCTATGATCTGAGTTTTCCGGTCGATCTCTCGCGTGATGTGATGAGGGAACTTCGCCGCAAAAGGATCAAACACAGCAGGGCGGCAATTCCATGCGGGCACTACACCCTGGGTGAAAAACCGTGGGTCTACCTGGACGGGTACAAGATCATAAGGTTCCTGCATAAACACCTGAAATGATCCAGAGCCTCAACCTATTTTTACGACAAACACATCATTTATCCGCCGGCATCGAATAGGTGGTAAAATTCGAGTGAGATGGACGGCGTCCCGGAAAGATATAACAGCACGATCGGAGAAGCTATAGAGCACTTGATCTCGCGTGCCGAGAACCGGCGCGGACTGGACGCCTCTGACATTCGCCCGCGGATCTTCCTGGCATTAAAAAAATACCTTCTTGAGAACAATGAGCACGCGGAACATCCGGAGGTCAAAGACTTTATCGACGAGATCCGCGCCGACGATCTTTGCCTAATTATCGCTTGCGAAAATAATGACGAAAAAGCATGGGAAGACCTGGTAGGGTCCTTTGACTCGACCGTGAAATCGGCTGCGCGTCGGCTCAGTAAGAATGATGAGGACGCCGAGGACCTTGCCGGGTCTATTTGGGCCGAGCTTTACGGCCTCCGACAGGACACCGACGGCAACAAGAAGAGCAAATTGGCGTATTATTCGGGCCGCGGATCGCTTGCGGGATGGCTGCGCGCCGTGGTATCGCAGCTCGCTGTCGATCAATACCGTAAGCAGTCGAAATTTGTTCAAATCGAAGAAGACCGTGACTTTGAGAACCTCGTCGAAAACGCTTCATTGAATTTAAGCAGCGACGGTGTTGTTTCCCGGAGCGAGAATCCCGAAGAACTGTTTATCGAAGGACAGACGTCGGGCGATGTTTCAGCAGCGCTGAAGGCGGCGATCGCCGCACTTGAGCCCGAAGATAGACTGATAATCAAACTCTATTATTTCGACGAACTAAAATTGAAGGATATCGCCCGGACATTCGGATATCACGAAGCAACAGCTAGCCGAAAGCTTGTAAGAGTGCAGTCCGAGATAAGAAAAGGCGTCGAAGTGTCCCTAAAAACGGAACATGGCTGGAGTGACTCGGAGGTAAAACGGCACCTTGCCGATACCGCCTCAAAACTCGGAATCAGTTTCGAGAAGATATTGTCACTGTTGATGATAGCGGCGCTGCTGCAAGAATTAAGCGCCTCAGGCGTTCTATAGCCGGGTAATTTTAACGATAGTGGAACTTGAATTCGACAAAGAAATAGACGCTTTACTGCGGGATGCTGACCTAAAAACGGTGCCCCCCGATGGGCGCACTATGATCGGCGAACATCTCGGGCCGGACGAGCTCGTTTCGTTTGCCGAAAATGCATTGCCAGAAAAAACCAGGGCCCGATATACGCAGCACTTCGCCAGCTGTGAAAATTGCCGGAGAATACTGTCGAGACTGATCGTGCTCAACTCCGAAGCGGCGCCCGACGTCGTGCTTTCCTCTGCCGCACCTGCACGGGCGGTGGCCAACGATTCCTGGTACAGCAGGCTTTTTCGCCTGCCGCAGTTGGCGGCCGCTATGGGTGCCGTTGTATTGGCATTCACGGGATTTCTCGGGTTTCTCGCATATCAAAGCTTTACCGGCTCACAAAGTGAACAATTGTCGAAGGTCACTGTTTCAGAACCATCGCGAGATGCTGACACATCCAACGCATCCAATGCGGCGGCATCGGCAAATACTTATTCGGCAAACATCCCCTCGAAAGCCGCGGCCGCTGCGAATGCTGCCGAATCAAATCCGGTCATCCCTCCGGATCCAACACTTGAACAGAATAAACCGAAAGAATCCCGGCCCGCGGAGATCGACTCGGTTATCGCTAAGGGGGTCACCGCTCCGCCGCCTCCACCCGCCGCGGCGGAAGAATCTCGTTCGGACGAGGCCGCATCCCGGCCTACGATATCAGCGGAAAGTGAAATGAGGATCGACCCTGCGACCGCTGCCGCTCCACCCACGGCAACACCTGCTCCTTATGCGGCCAAGCGGGATTCAGTTCAATCGTTGAAAAAGTCGCAGCGCGCACGAACTGACGACAGCGCTCTTAAAACGACCGCTCCAGTTCGGACGGTAGCCGGACGCAAGTTTGACCGGCGCGACGGCGTTTGGTACGACGAGGGTTATCGAGGTCAAACGACGATAAACGTCCGACGCGGAACCGAGGAGTTTTGGAAGCTCGATGACGGATTGCGGGCAATCGCTGACGGCATTGGCGGGACGGTCGTCGTGCTCTGGAAAGACCGTGCGTACCGGATCCAGTAATAGAAATCCTTCCAAATTGGCACGATCCGATCTAGACTAGAACAATGAAAGTGGCGATCGCTTGCTGTTTGCTTATCATGTTTTCCCTCCCGACGCACACTCAGCCCTCGTGGGACAGCCGCCTTGATTCAGATATAAGATTTTATCAATCAACTGATTTCGGCATCATACTGGCGGGAACCGAAAAGAGCCTGTACGCGATCGACGGCGAGACAGGCGAACGGATATGGCGGCGCTCAACCGGCAAGGTGAACGAAACCGGCGTGACTCCGATCCCGGATACCGACCTCATACTTTTATCACGCGATCTTGGCCAGAAGTCGCGGCTTGAGGCCGTTGATCTCTTCAGCGGATCGAGTCTTTGGGAAAGTGACAAGATCAAAGGCGATGTACTGCAGCTAGCTGTAGATCCGGAAAGCGATCTGGCGGCGGTAGTTGTCGTTAAAGATCCGCGAGGGCGAAATAGCGATGACTTTAGGCGGACGCCGATCATTCATGTTTTAAAGCTTTCTTCGGGGAAAGAACTCTGGAAACGGGAACTGGACAGCGATATTCGCATGATGCCCGCAAGATTCGGTGATGACCTTGGCGAGATCGCATATACGCTTGATAATTACCGGGCACCGCTACTCCTCGATGGGCGACTTTATCTGTTTTACGACGGAGCGACCAGCTACGACGCGCGAACGGGCAAGGAAAAAGAACGTGAAAAATTCACCGTGAACGAAGATGGGCTAGCGCTTACGGAGGCCGATCCGGTCTTTAATAACACCCATATATTCATTTCGGGCCGCGGTAAGATCCGCGCGGTGAACCGGCGCACAGGTGACGTCGATTGGAAGGCAAACGATCTAGGAAACGCGGCAGAAATGGCGTTGATCGACGAGACGCTTTTCGTACGAACGGGCGGCCAGTTCACACGGCTGCGGGATGGCGAAATATCCGCAAAGGGGCCATACGGCGTGGCGGCGATCGATACCCAGACGGGGGATGAGCTGTGGCGATTCAAGGGCGCCGATAAGGGCCTAACGAATTTTGTTTTTGCCGATCGCAACACGATCCTTATCGCCGACCGTGACGATCTTATCTCGATAGACACGCGCTCCGGAAAGCGAACTAGTAAATTCGAACATAATATCGACCGGGCGCAATTCGTTCTAATAAATGAGCGAGGCGATACAGTGGTTGGGGGCCGCGATGAGATCGCCGCATTCGCGGGCGAAAGCGAGCGATGGCGCGTCAGGCACAAGGCGCCGTCACGCGGGGCCTTGAGGACCGTTGCGGGAATCGCGTTTCGCGCAACTGCGCTGTATTTTAGATACGGCGGGATGGTCGCCTCATCCGTTGGCTTCATTCGCGGCGGACTGGGTGCGGTATCAGCAGTTAACTCTTTCCGCTGGTCAGGACTTCTGACGAGGTTCGGCTCATTCGGCCTTACAACGCTCGCAAGCAATTACGCGAAAAACCAAGTGACCCGGCGCATATATGCCTATGGAACGATCTCGCGTATTTATCGCGCCGCGAACCTCGCGAATCGGATCAACGGCCTGCAGGTCCGACGACCGGGTATCGACATACTAGGAGCGATCACCCCTACGCGAGCGGACTTTCAGGAGAGTATTCTTGACAGGCTCGACCCGGCAAGATATGCGGAAAAGATCTCAAATTATTTGATGCGCCGGAAGAGGCTGGCGGAACTTCGCGGTAATCATATGTACTATTTTACGGAGTTGGCCAAGCCGTTTGATCGAAAGGGCCTTGTGGGGGTTAATATCCATAACGGACGTGACGAACGCTTCGTTCTGGCATCGGACCCCGATCCTCGCTTCGTAACCGACGAGATCATAGGAAATCTCTATACCGCCGAGGGAAACCGGTTGCGGGCGTTCGACTTCCTGCAACGGTGAGATCTGCGATCCTTGACGGGGCAGCTTTAGGTTTCTTTTCGGGATTAATAATTAATTAATGGAGCAACACGGATGAACAGATCCGCATATTTTGGTGTCACTTTGTGTTTGTTGGCATCGGGCCTAACCGCGTCGGCCCAAGACAAGAAGCGAACCGATCCTGAGATCTCGAAGATGGTCCGAGAAATCTCGCCAAAGAATATCGAGGCTTCGATTCGCAAACTAGTTTCATTCGGCACTCGAAACACACTGTCGTCCCAAGAAGATCCGGTACGCGGGATCGGGGCTGCGCGCGAATGGATCTATGCAGAGCTGCAAAAGATATCGGCAGAATGCGGTAATTGTTTGATCGTTGAAAAGCAGACCTTTATACAGCCCAAAGCCAACCGCGTCCCGGAACCGACATCGGTTGCCAACGTCACAGCGACTTTGAAAGGAACAACTGATCCGGGCCGAGTTTATGTTGTCTCCGGTCATTACGACTCGATGTGCACATCACCGATAGACACAAAATGCGACGCGCCGGGCGCAAATGACGACGCTTCGGGGACAGCTGCCGTTATCGAATTGGCACGCGTTATGTCGACACGCAAGTTTGATGCGACACTGGTTTTTATGACTGTCGCGGGCGAAGAGCAGGGGCTTCTCGGATCAACATATTTTGCGGAACAAGCTAAACAGAGATCGATGAATATTGAGGGGATGCTTACTAACGATATCATTGGCGGCGCGACCTCGCACAAAGGTTCCGCGAACCGGAATCGGGTTCGGGTCTTCAGTGAAGGCGTACCCTCAAACGAGACGGATCGAGAGGCCGGAACACGTCGAAGCGTGGGCGGTGAGAACGATTCGTTGTCGCGACAACTCGCTCGCTACATAAAAGAACAATCCGACAGATACCTAAAGAACTTTAGGGTCTGGATGATCTATCGCCGCGATAGATACGGGCGCGGAGGCGATCACATTCCGTTTCTGGAACGTGGATTCCCGGCCGCCCGAATAACCGAATCGGATGAAGATTACACACATCAGCACCAGAATGTCCGTACTGAGAACGGCATTTTTTACGGCGACACGCCAGAGTTCGTTGATTTTGGTTATGTTGCGAACGTGGCCCGGGTAAATTTGATCGCACTTGCGTCGTTAGCGGATGCAGCGGCGAAACCGAAAAATGTCGGGATCGTTACCGGAAAGTTAACCAATGACACTGAGCTCAAGTGGGACGCAAATACCGATGAGGACCTGGCCGGATATGAGGTCGTCTGGCGTGACACAACGTCCGCCGAGTGGACCGGCTCAATATCTGCCGGAAACGTGACGGAATACACAGTGAAGGGCCGTTCGAAGGACAATTATTTCTTTGGCCTACGGGCCGTGGATAAAGACGGAAACAAAAGTCCCGTCGTTTACCCAAGGCCCATACGATGATCAACCAAGAAATCGAATTAAGGATTCGTTGTCTCGGAGGCTACAAGCGAGAACATGAAGTTAAATGCTGCACTCGTCCATGTCGCGCCGCCATTATCAGAAAAATATGAATATCCGAAAAGCGGCGGAGAATCAAGCCCAATTAGCGGAGGTTGTCCGCTGACGCCAGCGTATGGCGCACTTGTTGGGATCTGCAAAACAATGAACAGATCGGTTATCGATCCGTCCGCTATACCGTCACGCACCGTTTGACCAACTACGTGAGGATTGTGGAAGTAGAACGGCGAGAAATCATTATCCTGTGCCAGAAAACCGTTCCGGCTCTCGATCGGATTTGCCAGATCGATAGATACGGTCGGATTGACCACCCCAGTTGTCAGCATGGCTCGAGCAAACACCGGGGCGACTGAAGCATCCACCACACTTGTATTGAATGACACGCCCTGGATCGCTAGATCCTCGCCAGGATTAATGGCAGCCACCTGTGCGCCCGGTACTCGTACAGCGTATATTCTGCCGACCGGTGAATTTGTAAAACCGATAAAATTACGGCTCCCAAAATTGCTGATACTGAAGATCACAGGAGTCGTAAAATTAATGCCGCTTTTAACGCCGCCGGCTTTAACCGGGATCTGCTTTGCCTGCCCCAGCCTTTTCTCGACACCGCCTTCGGAGTTGTTGTTCCACAGCTCTTCGACGAAGTCTTGCTGCCCATAGAACCCACCGATCTGACAGGTAAAGCTAATGCTGCTCGCCGCGGCCGGTTGACCATCGACCGCCTCAATACCGACAGTGTAATGTCCCTTCGGCACCGGAATAGTGTAATTGCCGTCGAGAATGCCATCAGCCGGATCGGGCATAAAGAAAAGTCCTCCGTTCGCCGGATTTCTTGACAGCTGCGTCGTGCCGCTGAATCCGCTAGCTATAACTTCACGAGTGTTCCAATCGAGAGCGTAGGCGCTGCCGCCGGCGATCGGCTCGTCGAATACACCGTGGCGAAGCTCACCGGTTATCAGGCCATATTCATTCGCGAATGCCTTATCGCCGCTTTGCAGCGCGGCCGGCCCCGAAGCCGCCGTGCCTTCAGGATAGTAATAGGAGCTGTAAGAGATGTCGTCCTGCGCAAGCGAAGCCTGAGCCAGTTCGTCATCCGGATCGCCAGTATCTATGAACGGGAACATCGTTGCGCCTGTCCCTTTAGCTGCGCTGAGCTGATTGTCCATCGAATGCGACAAGCCGTGGGAATGGCCGAATTCGTGCGTAGCAACAGTGTTGATGTCGACTGATCTTCCAACGGAATCGAGATTCCCCGCTCCGACGGTGAAACGAAATCCATTGCTGACCTTTGTATTGTACTGAACATCGTTATCCAGGATCGTCCCTGCTTTGTAATCGCCGGCCGGAAACTCGATGTCGCCGTCACTGTCAAAATCACCAGCAACAGTTATTGCGCCGGAAACGTCGGAGTCGCCATCACCGTCTATATCATCGCCATCCGCCAGCGTAATGTCGGTGATCAAACTCACCGAAGGCGACGAAGCTATTGCACCGAAGCCCGCACTGGTCCGAAATGTCAGTTCATTGATAAAATCGAATCCCCGTAAACCGAGGTTGTTTGTCGTCCCGGTGATCTGCATTTCGATGAAGGACGACGGCAGGTCGTTCCACTGGTCAAACGAGTCCTGCAGAGCAGCCTGCGCCTGCGCCGCTGAGAGCACTGGGACACCAAGCGGATTTGGAATCGGATCAAGTGTCGTATTCATTGAATACTGAACAGGAATGCTCCTTGTGTCCCATTTTATCCCGATCACTCTCGCGAGAATGTGTCCGGGAATCGGCGATGGTACATTTTCCGTGATATCGATGGTTTCGAGTGCACCTCCGGCAAGCGCTGAAAGCACGTTGGCAAATATCAAGCTGACCGCAAGCAAAGCGGAAAATATTTGATTTTTCATTATTTAACTTCCTCCTTGACGAGGATCTCTTTGATCTTGCCCTTGAAATCGTCCACCGATGAAAAACGTCGGGTCTCCCGAATATTTTCCGAACGGGTTTTCGCCCGTTCACGGATCAGATCGCGCGAAACAAGCTTGTTTCCGCTTTTATCGGTAACGATCGAAAATTTACCTTCGGCGAAACCGGCAACGGCATACCCGCCTTTGACCGTGTCGTCCTTATTCAGGAATAGGAACACTTCCTCATCGGGCATTATGGTGGGTGCTCCCGGATAGGTCATGGCTACCGGGAATTTGCGGTTGCTGTCTTCACCGCCCGGCAACACAACCGTTAGTTTCGATTCGGCTGAACCTTTAACAAGGTCATCAACTTCCACGGTGACAAGGGTCACAAGAACGCGGCCGCCATTTATCCATTTGACCTGCCGGTCCAAACTGCGGCCGGTGACGATCAGATCTGATCTTACCGAAAGATCTCTTAAAGAACGTTCTTCACGGCCGATCGAGTCGCTATCAACAGTTTGATCTGTAACGAGTGGATCGAACGCTTCTGTTTTCCAAAACCAAGAGGCGGCCACGATGCAAAGCAACAGCCCGCCAATTCCTAATAATTTTCTCATTCGTGTAACTCCTAGCCGATCCGACCCGACCGGCGGTTAAGGCAAAATACTACAAATTGAATCGAACCAAGACCGTTTCCGCCTCATGGAAGCATTTGCGGATCAAGATTCGTCGATATATTGGTGAAGACGAGTGAACTGCGACGTATTATGGTCTAGTTGATCGAGACAAGTCAACATCTTTTTTTCCCGGTTTTGACGATCCCCGCTCGAGCTTTCCGACTCGGATTACTTCACGCACTGAATTCCCTTCGAGTTAAAGATGGATTAAACTGAAGGTTCTTCAAGCGGCGGGTCTTGCCGTTTATACAGAGACAGTTTGTTACCAATGAAAAAGTGCCGTTTTGGGCTGTGGGCGGCCGCAGTCATCTCGATTTTGTTCTATCTTCCGGCTCAGCGTTCGACGGCGAGCGCCGTCGTCGTTTCGCCGAATATTGTGATAAGTCAGATCTACGGCGGCGGCGGCAATGGCGCCTCTTCGCAATACACGCACGATTATGTAGAGCTGTTCAACCGCGGCGACGCTCCGGTCAGCCTTAATGGCTGGTCGACCCAATATGCGTCATCAGGTGGAACAAATTGGCTCGTAACGCCTCTTACGAACGTTTCTCTTCAACCGGGACAGTACTATCTTATCCAGTATGCCGGTGGAACAAATGGCGGCGTTGCTCCGCTGCCGACACCGGACTTGATAGCGCCGCAGGTTACCACCCAAAGCGGTACGTTTATCCCGAATCTATCGGGGACTTCCGGAAAATTAGCGCTGGTGAATTCTACGACGCCGCTGCCGGCTAATACCTGCCCGGTCGACGCAAGCATAGTCGATCTGCTGGGCTACGGCGATTCTGCCTCATGCTTTGAAGGGGCGCGAACCGCAAATTTGAGTAATACCTCAGCAGCCAAACGCACCGGTGAAGGCTGCGGCGACACTGACAATAACAACGCAGACTTCACGCTCGTTGCTCCAGCGCCGCGAAACACCGCAAGTTCGACGGTTTCGTGCAATCTCGGCGCAATACTCCAGGCCGGTATACAGGCAAGCCCAAATGTCGTCTCGCCGGGCGGGAATATGCTTCTCACGGTTACCGTGATCCCAGCGACAACTCCGCCTAGCACCGGAATCAGCGCAACAGGCAATCTCTCCGATATTGGGGGTGCGGCATCGCAAGGGTTCTTTAATGACGGAACGCACGGCGACGCAACGGCGAACGACAATGTTCATTCATTTTTGGCCACGATCCCAGTGGTATTCCCCGGCGGTTTCCGGAACGTCACGGCAACCGTTTCCGATGCTCAATCGCGGACTGTGAATCTCGCTCTTTCGATCACGATAAATGCTCCGCTGCCTGACGATGATCCGCTGCTGCCAGGCAACCCTAGCGCCGCCACTGGCGATATCGCCAACGAGAATAACTATTTAATGCTTAAACCGCAGTATTCCCTCTCATACAACCGAAGCCGCGGAACAGCCAATTGGGTCGCGTGGCGCCTGGACAGCAGTTGGATCGGCTCGACACAGCGGCAGGACGATTTTCGGCCGGACTCGGTACTGCCGGCCGGCTGGTATCAGGTTGCGGACTTCGATTACTCGGGTTCGGGCTATGATCGCGGACATATGTGTCCATCCGGTGACCGAACGAACTCGGTTCCGAATAACTCGGCCACGTTCCTGATGACGAACATAGTCCCTCAACTTGGCGCTAATAATCAGGGCCCGTGGAATGATTTTGAGAATTATTGCCGTTCGCTCGCAGCGCAAGGGAACGAGATCTACATAATTTCGGGCGTGCACGGAAACATCGGGACAATTGCTCAAGGAAGGGTCGTCATACCGGCGATAACCTGGAAGGTGGTATTGGTTCTACCAAATGGAACGAACGACCTTCAAAGGATCGGCAAAGGAACAAGGGCCTTCGGCATAATTGTTTCAAACCAGCCACCGGTTAACCAAAATGCCCTTTGGCGCGAGTTCCGAGTTCCGGTGAATACCGTTGAGAACATCACAGGGTTTGATTTCTTCAGCAAGATCCCTTTGAATACGCAGGAATTGATCGAAAGGAGACGAGACACGCAATAGCAGCACACTTTACGCCCTCAACTTTTTTCCAAAACTACCTGAGCGACGGCATGCTCGGTCGTATGTGAGATCGAGAGGTGGATACGGTCGGCGCCGAGCGATCGCATAAGTGACGCAGCCTCGCCACTGATAAGAAGTGATGGGACGCGATTCTCGTCGGACTGAACCTCGATGTCGTGCCACGTAATTTTCCCGCTCCAACCGGTCTTGAGCGCCTTTAGAAACGCCTCCTTCGCCGCAAAGCGTGCGGCGTACGACTGCGCAGCGGCCGCTCCTTTTTCGTCACAGTAAGCTCGTTCGGCAAGGGTGAAGACGCGCTCGACGAATCGCGGAGTTCTTTTAATCGTTTCGCGGATACGATAAACTTCAATGATGTCAACGCCGATGGATACGATCATATCTCGTGATAATTCAGATGGAACTTTAGCAGATGCGGGATTCATTTGGCGAGAACGAGAAGGGATATTGATACTCATCTCAACAGCGCTCGCCGACGCAGGATTTACAAACGCCTTCTCGACACGGATTGGCGGCGTATCTCCATTCCCAGAAGGCAGCCTAAATCTGGCGGGTTTTGACGAAGATTCTAACGAAAATATTGCTGAAAACCGACGTAGATTTCTAGCCGCGATCGGCGGCGACTACCACCTCACATCTGTCTGGCAAGTGCACGGCGATGGCGTAAAGGCTGTAATATCGGAAGCTGATGCCGACAATACTGAAGATAAGTACGACGCTTTGACCTCCATCCAACCTGGTTTACTGGTCGGCGTCAAGACAGCCGATTGCGTTCCAATACTGATCGGGGACAGTGTGACCGGCACTTTCGCTGCCGTTCACGCGGGGTGGCGCGGGACGGTGCAGTCAATTGTCCAAAGAACGATCGACAAATTGACTGTTTTGTTCGACGCAAATCCTAACGATCTAATTTGTGCCGTCGGCCCGTCAGCTTGCGGCCGCAATTACGAGATCGGCAATGAAGTAATCGATGCGTTCTATTCGAAGTTTTCCAATATTGAGAGATATTTTACACCTACGCGTGATGGACATGCCTTGGTTGACCTTCAGCTGATCAACAGTGATCAGCTCATATCGACGGGTGTCCGAAAAGAAAATATTTATACAGCGCCGCTCTGCACCATGGAAAGGACGGACCTATTTTTTTCCTATCGAGTCGAAAAAAAACCCTATGGCAAAACGGGACGGCTAATGTCCGTCATCGGGAAAGCAAGCCCATAGATCACAGCTTACCTAACCCTGGCGGTAACAGTGATCTCCTTCGTTCGCGGAGAATAACAGACCTCATCGGTACACGGCTGGAAACGAACATTCGCGTGGACCTTAACCGTTGTTCCACGGAAGTTTTCCGGTACGGTCACAGTAAACGGGAATGAAACCCTGCCATCATAGACATTGATCTCATTCTCGGAAAACTGAAATTTTCGATTCTTTCCGCGAGGATATCGGAGGCCGCTAACCCTTATGCCCGGACCGCTTAGGCGAACGGTCGTTGGTATCGCATATTCGCTTTTGGGGTTATTTGAGTTTATGTGCAGACCTCTAGGGATGTTTATAACGATTGAGGCTTTAGCTGCCTTTCCGCGGGAGACGGAACCGCCTCCGATCGTACCGTTAACCGTCTGGGAATACGCCGCGGAGTACGCTCCGAACATCAGTACAAGGGCGGCAAACATTGTTGATGTTAGCAATAACTGTTTCATAAATGATGATCCTGAACGGATTTGATGTCACGGAAGTGCAAATGGGATGTTTCTATTTTACGGCGAAGCTTTCAATCATCGAAGTTGTGCGCGGTTCGTACTCAGCGGCGAATTCCTTGAGCACTGCGACTTTCAACTCATAAACATCTTGATCTTTTGAGATGATCTTGTACCAATTGACCATAGGGACACCGGCGGCTTCGATCTCGCCGCAAAATTTCGCCATCGTTGACCGGCCGTTCTCAATAAGCGCATCTCGGGACAATTCGCTTAATCCGGATTTCGCTCTATCAACAACCTCAGTGAAACCCGTTCCAGTGTGAACCCGGAGTGTTGCCGAAGCGTGGCGAATGTTCGCTGCATCATCAATCCCGAAGTCCTTCGAATAAGCTTCGAACGCCAAGTCAGAACGATCTCCGACCGGATTCAAAAAGCCCTCCGGTTTATTAATAGAAAAAGTCTCCGTGTCGATACGCTCTGCTTCGAAAGCCTTTGCGGCGCTTTTCTTTATTTTCGTTGAGACGTAAACCATTAGCGCCACCAGGATAAAGCCGAGGATCAGGATTTCCATACAGTATCGTTAATTCGCGGTGATCTGAATCAAATTCGGCTCGACCTTCGCGGCGAGTTGTCCGCATGCGGCATATATGTCTCGTCCCCGGGGACGTCGAACGTAGGCGGAAACGCCCCTCGATTCAAGCACCGCCTTGAACCTGTCAACCTGTTCAGCGGTCGGCGGGTGATACTCGAGCTGCTCAGACGGATTATGAGCAATGAGATTTATCTTCACTCGCCGCAGCTCGTATGATTCGATGAGATCGGCAAGCGCTTCTGCATGTCCTTCCGAGTCGTTCACACCGCCCAAAAGCACATATTCGAAAGTGAATCTTTCACCACGTTTCAAAGTCAGTTCAAACTCTTTCGCAGCCGTCAGCAAGGCGGCGATATTCCAGCGACGATTTATAGGCATTAGCCTATCGCGCAGCTCATCGTCAGGAGCCGATAGGGAGATCGCGAGATTCGGCCGTCGCTCGAGTTTGGCGAACTCGTAGATCTTCGGAACGATACCCACGGTCGATACTGTGACTCGGTTTGGCACGATAAACAACCCGTCCGCGCTGGACATGACCTCCAACGCCTTGATGAGATTCTCGAAATTCATGAACGGCTCGCCAGCTCCCATAGCGACAAGATTCGTCCCATACGGCGTTTCGGTATCGATACCGTAAACGTCATTAAGCACAATAATTATCTGCTCAACGATCTCGCCGGCCGTGAGGTTCCTCAACAGGCCGAGCTTCGCCGTCAGACAAAAATCGCATTTCAGTGCGCAGCCGGATTGTGACGAGAAACAGATAGTATCGCGGCCTTCTGACGGAATATACACCGATTCGACAGGACGCTCGTCGCGCGTTTTCATCAAATAACGACGAGTACCGTCATTGGACATGTACCTGGAATCAACCGAAAGCGTCGAGGTCGCCGCCAATTCGCCTAGCTTTTCACGAAGCGACTTCGGAAGATCGGTCATCTCATCAAACGATCGGAGACGCCGTCCGTTCACACCCTTGAAGATCTGCATACCGCGAAAACGCGGCTCGCCGATCTTCTCAGCAAATGAGGCAAGTTCAAGCGGCGTTTGCCCGTTCAAATTTTGTTTATCGGCCACTGTACGATTTTACCTTAAGTGCATAGTAAACTAACAAAGGGTCTGGAATCATCCGATTTTGAATTCTTTGTAAAACTATATCCATTCCGTGTTTTCCGTTTATGCAACTTGATCTTCGGCAATGTATGTTCGCTACACTCAGCATATTTGCTTTCTGCTACGCTGGCTGTGACGGGTTGCGCGAGCGATTCACGAGTTCCGGGAATGTCGGCAATGTAGCTGCCGCCCCAGCTCGGGTTCCGAAACCGGAGCAATCGTCCAGCATTCACCTGATGCTTGGCAATCCATCAGGGGCGACAGCTGACCCAGCAAATTTTACAAACTATCTATTAGTCGGCGAGATTTCCGCGATCTCGTACAATGATGATCGCGGTTCTGCGAATTGGATCTCGTGGCGGACGACAAGGTCAGATCTTGGCGACAAGATACCGCGGCCCGATTTCCGCCCCGATCCTCGACTTCCGGATGATTTTCAGCGGATCGGCCATTACGATTATTCGGGCAGCGGTTTGGATCGAGGTCACCTTGTACCAAGTGCGGATCGCTTCGCTGACCGGAAACAAAACGAGCAAACTTTTTATTTGAGCAATATTGTGCCGCAGACAAAGGACCTCAACCAATTCCCCTGGGAGAAGCTCGAATCTTACGCGCGATATCTGGCGCGTCGCGGTAGTGATATTTACACGATCGCGGGCGTGTACGGCGATAAAGGACGCCTGCGTAGAAAGGTCACGATCCCTACAAACTGCTGGAAAATACTGCTTGTACTGAAAAAGGGGCAAGGCTCAAACAATATAGATCAAAACACGCGCGTAATCGCAGTAGATATGCCGAACATCGACGGAATCGAGAATGACGGCTGGGAGAAATATAAGGTAAGCGTACGGTCGATCGAACAAAAAACCGGGTACAACTTCTTCGACCAACTCGCGAGCGAACTTCAGGATATTCTTGAAACTCGTATCGACCGTTGAAATTGTGGATATGGTCCACCGCACCCCAGTTGAAACCTTCCGACAACACATTCGTAGAATGACTGATATGAAAACAAAGCTTCTTGCACTTATATTTGCACTCTTTGCCGTGCAATTGTCCGCGGCCCAAACCGTACGCGAAGCCAATTCAGCTGATGTCGGCTCGATCGACGCAATAATGAGATCGGTTTATGACGTAATATCGGGTGATGCGGGTCAGCCGCGCGACTGGGACCGATTCCGGACGCTTTTTCATAAAGACGCTCGGTTGATCCCGACCGGTAAAAATAAGGACGGTGTACACGGTGCGCGTGCGCTAACGCCCGAAGACTACATCGAACGGAGCGGACCGTTCCTGATAAAGGAAGGGTTTCACGAACGCGAAAGAGCCCGTCGTGTCGAGCAATACGGCAATATTGCACACGTTTTTTCGACATACGAAGGTTTCAAGGGCTCCGCGGCGAAAACGCCCTTTGTACGCGGGATCAATAGTTTTCAGCTGTTGAATGATGGCAAACGCTGGTGGGTAATGACGATCTACTGGCAGGCCGAAACGCCGGATAACCCAATTCCTAAGAAATTTCTAAAGAGTAAGAACTAGATCGGCCAAGAGCCGAAATACGATAGATCTGCTCGTCCGGTGATCAGTATCTCGCCGTCTTCCCGCCAATCAATTCCGGTGACGCCGCCTTCGGTGTGGACAAAAACCGTTCGTCCGGTTCGCCCCGTGAAGGCACAAAGAACGGCCGCCGCGCTGCAGCACGTTCCCGAGCTGGACGTTTCACCAGCGGCGCGCTCCCAAATGCGAAGCTCGATATGATCTCGCGTGATCGGCTTTACGAAAACGATGTTCGCTTTTTCGGGAAAAGCCTCGTGTACCTCCAACGCTTTACCGAGTGATCTCCAGTCAAACTCGAAATCATCGACAAAAGTGCAGGCGACCGGGTTACCTGTATTGATCCCGGATATCAACAGATCCCGCCCGCCCTCAATACTTATTGGGTGATCAATGACTGAATCGGCACGCGGCTCGACCGCGATCGGGATTTCATCACTGGCAAATCTCGGCTTGCCGATCTCCGCCCGAAACCAATAGGAACCGTCCTTCGGATGTTCGATCAACTCAAAGGTTTTTACGCCGCTGCGAGTTCGTAGCCTGAGGTGCGTATCCTGCCACATTCCGTTGTCATAGAGGTAAGCGACAGCACAGCGCGTGCCGTTCCCCGAAAATCCGGCAATGCTTCCGTCCGGATTTACGATCTCGCAAAAATAGTCGGCAATTTCGCCGTCCAGTTTTTCAATAACAGCAATACCGTCCGAGCCGGCTCCGGTGTGCCTGTTGCAGATCGCTCGGGCAAGGTCGGGCAGGTCCGCACCTGATGGAATCTGTCCATTTTCGATAACGATGTAATCGTTGCCGAAACCGTGAAACTTGCTGAATTTTATTGGTGTCATCTTGTGATCAGAAGGTTATCCGCCGACGAGGACAGGTTAACAGCGTGTCGCACATTAAGGCCGCGGCGCGGCGGGCGCTGGAACGATCTTCAATATCAATTTCTCGGAACCGCGCAACAGCTCGACCTCATACTCCTCGCCGGCCTTCATATCGCCCAGAACATACGTATAATCCATCGCGTTCCGAACTTCCTTACCGGCGAGTTTAACTATTTTGTCGCCGGGTTTGATGCCTGCCTTTGCCGCTGCAGAGTCGTCACGGACGCCGTCGAGCACGAGTCCGTCGGTCGAATCGGCATAGCTTGGCACGGTTCCGAGGCTCACACTGAAACCTGTGCGGCCGCCCATAACCCCTGAAGACCTCGCGACCGTATAGGTCGGTTTCGTTGTACTTTGGTCGATAGTATGTGCCAGATCGGACACATATTCGGTTATTTTCGCAAGACCTTCGTAATTTATCTTTTCGGCTGTATCTGACGGTTTGTGATAGTCGATGTGCGTTCCGGTGAAAAAGAACAGTACCGGGATCTGTTTGCCGTAGAAAGATGAATGATCGGATGGTCCGAACCCGTCTTGGTTAAGCTGCAGTGCGAAGAGCGGAGCCTTCGCGAGCGCGGCAGATCCGTTCGTTAAGTGGCCAATACCAACGGCTGCATTTTTAGCGTTCACGAGATCTTTCCATTCGCTTGCGGTCCCAATTCCACCGACTGTTAATTTTTCTTCCTTCAACCTTCCGACCATGTCGAGGTTGATCATCGCGACCGTTTTATTTAGAGGCCAGACGGGATTGTCGACGTAATATTTCGACCCAAGCAGGCCTTCCTCTTCGCCGCCGAAGGCAATAAAGATGATCGTGCGTTTGTTTTCCTTTTCTTTTGCAAACAGTCTCGCAAGTTCAAGTATCGCTGAGGTTCCCGAGGCGTTGTCGTCGGCGCCGTGATGGATGTCACTTGAGTTTACGGCAAGGCTACCCTGACCACCGCGGCCAAGATGATCGTAGTGAGCGCCGATCACGATCGCTTCGTTTTTCAAGATCGGGTCGCGCCCTTCGAGGATGCCAATGACGTTATATGCTTCCGTTTTGCGCTTTTCGAGATCTATCCTGAGCTCAGCGGTTGCGTTCAACGGATCTGCAAGCTTTATCTGAATTGACGATGGTGCGTCTTTTTTCAGCGAGATCCATTTTTCGATCTCTGAAAGCTCTTTTTCGTCCTTTGCGCCAATTATTGCGGCGCCTTGCGAGCGCATTATAGCGACAACCGGCACGGCGGTTTCACCAAGCGTTCGATCGTAAACGAGCCGCGACAATCGATCATTCTTAAAATCCGGTTCCGATGCAATGATTATCAGGGCACAGGCGCCCTTGTCCCTGGCGATGTTCGCTTTACGATGAGTATTGAAGAGTCCGAACAGCGAGTGCGGCCCCGGGTCAGGCGTGCCGTCGAGAATGAGAACGATCCTGTCGCGAACATCGAGGCCTGCGTAATCGTCGTAATTCAGTTCTTTTGACGAAATCCCATAACCCGCAAAGACAATTGGGGTCGACGGAATATTGGTGTCAGGAGAATAGCCAAGCGGCATCCAATTGACTCCTGTTTCCATCTTGTTTTCCTTGGTCGCGCCGGCCGGAATGATGCGCAAAGCGTTGTTCGCTCCTAGCGCAACTCCGGCAACGTACGGAAAAGGCTGAAGGAAATTAGGCTTGGTTTTTGCCGATCGGATTCCAGCTTTAAGTCTGTAGTTTGCAAAACCATTTGCGATGTAGCCCGCCGCATATGTAGCGCCGTTTTCACCCGTTCGTCGGCCTTCAAGCTGATCGGACGCGAGATATGAGACGTGTTTTCGGAGGTTTTGTTCGACCGCGGAAGGCTGTTGCGCAATTGCGCAAAGTGAAAATGATAGTACTAATACAAAACTAAATGATCTTATTCGCATAACTACCACGATTAATTGTACCAATCCGCAATAAACACATTCGTGTCTCCCTGTTTCGCGGCATTTCTGTTTGAAGCGAATACCAGTTTCTTCCCATCCGGTGAAAACATCGGGAAGCCATCAAAGGTCTCGTTATAAGTAACGCGATCGAGGCCCGTTCCGTCTACATTTATCAGCGCAAGATCAAAGTTCCGCTTACGCGGATCGGTGGCGAAATAGTTTGTGCAGAAGATTATTCTCTTTCCGTCTGGCGTGAAAAACGGGGCGAAGCTCGCAGCGCCAAGTTTTGTCACTTGACGCTTGTTGGTGCCGTTTGCATTCATTACCCATACTTCAAACACGGTCGGCTCGATCAGGTGATTCGCGAGCCGGTCCTTGTAACGCGCTATCTCGGCATCAGTTTTCGGATGATACGACCGATATACGATCTGCTGCCCGTCGGGCGAAAAGAAGGCGCCTCCATCGTAGCCAAGCTCAGTCGTCAGCCTTTTGACGTTCTTACCCTTGCGATCCATTACATAAAGGTCTAGATCCCCGTCACGCATCGAAGTAAAAACTATCTTCTTACCATCTGGCGATACGGTTGCTTCGGCGTCGTAACCCGGCGTTTTTGTCAGCTGTTTTAACTTGGGACCGTCTGATCTCGCCGTGAAAATATCGTATGACGGATAGATCGCCCAAACATAGCCTTTCGAAAAATCAGGGTTTTTTGGACAGTCCTTGTCTCCCAGATGCGTCGATCCGTAAAGAATGTGTTTTCCGTCCTTATGAAAAAAAGAACACGTTGTACGGCCTTCACCGCTCGAGACCATTTTCACGTTCGAACCGTCAACGTTCATTGTATAGATCTGGTCGCAACCTCGCCCGTCTCGTTTCGATTGAAAGATCAGCTGATTCCCATCCGACGAAAAATAGGCCTCAGCATTCTCGCCGCCAGATGTCAGCTGACGGACATTCTTCAAATATTTTTCTTCATTTTGCGCAAAACTCGCGGCACTAGTCGTTACAATTATTAATACTAGAATAAGAAATCTTGACATGTAATTTATACTATCATTGCGGGCAGATCAGTTTGAATCCGAAGTGATAAGTATAGCGAATTAGGGAAGTAAGTGAAACTGATCGGCCACTTAGGCACTTAGTATGATCTTCGAAACGAAACAGGAAGTTCTTGATTGGTACGAAAAGCAGCCGCGTGCGTTGACGGCAGAGTTCCTGGCAAACATTCCCTGGTGCGATGTGAAGGATCACACGCTCGACCCGCGGTTCGTTCCCGTTCTGCGGTACATGCGCGACGTCGAAACGCTAACCGATATGTATTATCGCGAGATGAACCGGACGCCGACCGGGCGCGATCCCGTGATAAGTAAATTTATGGAGCGATGGGGCGTTGAAGAGATCACACACGGCGAGGTTCTAAATCGCTTCCTTAATGAGGCCGGGTATCCGACAGATGCTGACTGGCAGCAAAGCGTCAGGTCGGGCGTTTCCATGGCATATAACGTAAACACGTACTTGATCACGGCATTGACGAATCTGATAGGTAAAAAGTTTACGGCGACACATATGACGTTTGGCGCGATTCATGAGATGACGACCGCGCAAAGCTACCGTCGTTTAATGGAACTGGCCGATCACCCTGTTTTGACGCCTATCCTAAAGGCGATCATTCGTGAAGAATCAGCGCATACACATTTTTACTGGAGTGTTGCGAGGATCGAACTGAAGAGGAATGAATTGGCGAAGAAGATCGCCCGTTTCGTGGTAGGTCATTTTTGGTATCCGGTGGGCCAAGGGTCCAAACCAAAAGCGCAAACCGACTATGCTGTATCGACACTATTTGGTCAGGACGGCGGAGTGGAACTAATCGATAAAACAGTAACTCAGCGCGTAAGGTTGCTCCCTGGATTTAGTGACCTAACGAACGTCACCGAACAGATAGGAAAGATATGCCGAGAGAATGAAAGCCCTGCCGGAGCCCTCGCTTGAGCCGTTCTTTTGATCAAGCCGCATGTTTGTAAAATTCCACGCCGGTCTGTGATTCCATCCCGACTCTGCCTATCGATTGCGCGTAATCCAGGTGCGCAACCGTCTCTGATATCGCAAGAAACCGGTGAACGTCGTGATCAAAAGAATTCGGAAACAGCGTCTGCGCAAGCTCGAATGCGGTGATTCCGCCGACGGGCACCAAGGCCAAGGCCTTCTTTTGGCGGTCATCGATCGACCGAACATATCGATTAAAGATCTCCTCAAAATCGTGTATCGGCTCGCCGTGTCCGCCGTGAACCAGGGTTGGCGAGTAGCTCCGAAGCTTCGCGAGGCTAACCAGATACTCAGCCAGAGACTGAAACCGTTTGTTAGGATCAACCGGATCCAGAGACAACACAGGATTGGGAGTGATTCGTTTCAGTACACAATCACCACAGATCAACGTTCTGGTGGCTTCACGTGCGAACGAGCAGGACCCCGGTGTGTGACCCGGCGTATGCAAAACCTTAAGTGCTCCGCTTTCAAATTCGAGCTCCATTTCGTCATGGAGAGGCCGAAAGTCACTTGGGTCAAGTGCGTCCGTAAGCAAACTGATTTCGTCGTACAGGCTGCGCATCTCATCAATTACGCCTACCGGAACTCCGGAGCGCAGCAAGAGACTTCTATGCTGTTCGTGCGCGAGTCTCCCAAATAGGTGGCCGGTTTCCCAACCGTGAACGAGGATCTCGGCATTCTTTGCCTCGTCGCGCACCTGTTTCGCCAGGCCGCAATGATCTTCGTGAGCGTGTGTCAACACGATCCGGCGAACATCAGAGAATTGGACCCCATTCCGCATTAACTTCTCCCTTAATGCGCCTGCCGCCTCAACCGTCTTCGGCCCTACATCGATCAGGGTTATTGGATCTTCCTTTATCAGATAGACGTTGACGTCACCAACATAGAACGGAGTAGGGATCGACAGCGGAATGATCTTCATAGATTTACACGAATACCACAGCAAAAACGACAAATCAAAGTAACTGCGAATCGTTTGCTTTATGACATCGTAGATATACGATAGCAATGTGACTTATGAAACTCCGGATCATCGGCCCCGCGTGTTGATCGCCGGCGGCGGCCCGGCCGGTTCCAGCTTGGCGAGTCGCCTGGCCGGATACGGTTTTCAGGTAACACTTGTCGAACGCGAGA
>JBAUGL010000138.1:0-1821 GCA_049679665.1 Pyrinomonadaceae bacterium
CTGAAGAAGCTGCTAGATCATCGCCAGGCCGAAGCCGGCGCCCTGTTTAAGATCTTCGAGGGGGCCGACGGCTACCGGCCGGACGACACCGCCCAGGCGTGGATGACGCGGCATGGCGTCAGCATGAACCCGGTCGATCCGACGCTTGGAGTGCCGTATTACCTCGTACTGGCCGGATCGCCGGAGCAGATCCCGTTCGCGTTCCAGTACACCCTCGATATCTATTGGGGAACCGGGCGCCTCCACTTCGATTCGGCCGATGGCTACCGCCGGTATGCCGAGAAGGTCGTCGCCTACGAGCAGATGGCGACCGTCCCGCAGAAGCGCAGAGCGGCCCTGTTTGCCACGGAGCACGAGTTCGACCGGGCGACTCAGCTCTTCGCGACCCAGGTCGCCAGGCCGCTGGTGGCTGCCGATGGCCCGCACGGGCTGCTGGGCGGCAGGCAGAACTTCAGCTGGGAATCGTTCATTGGGGAGCCGGCGACGAAGGAGTCGCTGCGCACGCTGCTCCAGGGGAAGAGCGCTGCTGGTCCGCCCGCGCTCTTGCTCACCGGTTCCCACGGGATGGCGATCCCGCCCGACGATGCCGGATTCAGCGCCAACCAGGGAGCGCTTGTCTGCCAGGACTGGGGTGGGTTCGGCTCGATTGAGTCACAGCATTGGTTCGCGGCCGGCGATCTGGCCCCGGACACGATGGTCCACGGCCTGATTCACTTCTTTTTCGCCTGCTACAGTGCAGGATCGCCCAAGTTCGATAACTTTGACCGGGCCGACGCCAATCCGAAGAAGCGGGCGCCCAACGATACGCTCTCCCTCCTGCCCCAGACGCTCCTGGAACACGGTGCCCTGGCGACCCTCGGCCATATCGACCGGGCGTGGTCGTATTCGTTTCAGACCCCGAAGGCGGCGCCGCAGCTCCAGGGTTTTCGCGATGTGATCGGGCGGTTACTCCGGGGCGAACGGCTCGGGCAAGCGACCGATCAGTTCAACATCCGCTGGGCGGCGCTCTCGACGGAGCTGGCCGACGCGATCGCCCAGCGTAACTTCGACCCGGGTCTGGTCAAGCTGGCCAATCGCTGGGTGGCGCGAGATGATGCCCGCAACTACGTGATCCTGGGTGATCCCGCTGTCCGCCTGCGCATCGACGCGATGGCACCGGACGCCTGAGAATAGACCGACATGCACACCTTCGAGATCGCGATCGAACGAGGGGGCGACGAGGGCAGCCGGGTCGTCATCGACCACACCACCGGCGGCTTTGCCGTCGCCTCCCGGCTGGAAGCCACCTTCCTGCTACAGACCGCCGAGCGCGACGCGCTGGCTGCCGCGATCCGGCCGATAGACTACGGCACGATCCTGGGCCAGGCGCTGTTCAAAGACGCCGTCGCCGACCGCTTCCTGCAGGCGATGACGGCGGCGACTTCCGGGGCCGAGCCAGAGCCGCTGCGGGTGATGCTCTCCATCAACGATCCCGCCCTACAGCACCTCCGCTGGGAGCGGTTGTGTGCCCGTTTCGATGGTGAGTGGCGGCATCTGGCCCTGAACCAGGGCTCGCCGCTCTCCCTGACCATCTCGAGCGTGACCAACCGCCAGTATCCGCCGATCGCCTGGCACGATCTCAGCGCCCTCATCTTCGTCGCGAGTCCAGAAGGGGTACCGGCATTCAACGTCGAGGAGACGGTGGCCGGCGTCACCGAGGCGCTGGGGCAGGGCATCCCGAACACGGTGATCGCCTCTGGCCGGGACGGCCCGCGCCCGACGCTCGACGCGCTCGTCACCCATCTGACCGCCAACGCCCCGACCTTCCTCCATATCGTCTGC
>JBAUGL010000139.1:0-13874 GCA_049679665.1 Pyrinomonadaceae bacterium
CCTTCTCCCATACGAATGCGATAAGTCGTTCGTCCAACGTAAAGAGATAGGAAATAACTGCCTTGTTTTCTAGTTCGGGAAGCTCATCCAATCCTGAAAAGTCCGGCTTAGGTATCACGGCCTGAGGAATGTAGGTCGTGAATGACGTTTCTAGTTTACTGATTTCGGAGTCGTCACCAAGCCTATCGACTGTATCTAGGGATAGTAATTCGAGTTTCCGGCGCACCTCGGGCTCGATGACGGATGAAGCCCTCGTCGCTGAGTTATTTATCCTGTCTTTCAACAATCGAGCTTTCAAATAATCTGCTAGTTCGAAAGATTCGCGTGGACGTTCGAGTTTCGTCTGAGCCAACAGCCGATACGCTTTATGATAAATTTCCAGCAAACCGAGGGAGAGATTCTTGTTGTCCGTGGTCCGAATGGTCTCGACAAGTGATAAGGTTTCGTCCAGATACTCAATCGATTTTTCAGTTTGGCCGAGGTGAAAGTAAGCGCTCGCGAGAGAAAGGTATATTCCGGGCAGGTCTTCGCGAAAATTCTGTGCGAGCGTCAGATCCAAAAGCGTTCGGTTGTGCTGGATGACCCGTTCCCATTCTTTATTCTTCTCGGCGATGGTTAACTTCCACGACGGCAGTATGAACGGTGAGTGGCTTCCTTTTTTTTCCAACTCGGTGAAGAGCCTTTCCGATAGGTCGCGGCGTCCCGTGAGTCCGAACATGATGGCCCTACCGAGTGCAATGTTAAACGCGAACGCGCCATCCGTATCAATGGAATTCAGTTGGTCTGAATGGTTTGACGCCTTCAACAGATCGCCGTCATATAGGGAGTTCATTAGCAGCGACGCCAAAAAGTTTCTTGCCTGGTAGTTGTTGTTCTGGTCGAGCGATTGCTTTAATCCCTTTTCGCGCAATGCGAGTGCCTTTCGATTTTGACCTATAGAGCTCAGGAGCGTTGCACCCTCGAACAAAGACTGACGATACTTGTATTTGAAACGTGAGGTTTCGGCAGCTGCGACCAACTTTTCCGAATACTTCAGCGCCGCTGGATAATTCAGTTTTGATGACCACGCAAGGCTCAAGAATCGGTAAGTATCAAGTTGCCCGGAACTCACAGGCCCCGATTCAAACAGTTTCTCTGCCTTCTCCAACCAAATGATCGCAGAGAGATCATATCCGGACGTAAATAGAATTCGTCCGAGACTGAGATAGTATCCCCCAAGGATTTCGGGATCATTTGGCGCGACTTTCAACGCATTCTTCGATCGTCGCAGTGCCTCTGGAAACTTGCGCTCCGATCGGTACAAATCTGAGGCGCGCAGATTCACCCGCGCTGTTAGACGAGGATCGGAATTGCGGGCCACCAGATTTGAATAGTTTTCAAGGGTGTTTGCGGCTTCGCCATATTTTTGCTGGGCGATTTGCGCAACCAGAATTGTGTCAAGTGCCGACACGATAGGCTGGATGGGACCCGCGTCATTAGCAACGGTTTGAGCTAGTTCGATTGCCTTCGCGTAGTTTCCATTATCCAATTCCAGCCGCGCAAGATCGATTATCTTAGACCAGGCATTGGATTGACTTGAGACAGACAAAGAGCACGTAAAAGAAAGCAGCAAGCCAGCGGCCATCAACTGGCCTGCTGCTTTAAGACGCGGCAACCAGAGCAGCCTAATCTTACCTCGGTCTACAATTGCCATTGTCGTCTGGCTCCTCCCCCGGACGGCAATCTTGACATTGCCGAACCGGACAGCTATCGCCACGCAGGAGTAGTGCAACAGCGTTAATGACGTTGTCTAAGAATCCGAACGTTGACGTAGCAACGGCACCGCCGGCGAATACATTGGCAACGAGAGTCGTTGACAATAAAGCTACACATAAAAATGACTGACGTTTCTTCATAGGTTTAGTTCTCCTTGTTAATTCCAGTTTTTAGAAATTTATAGATCGCGGCAAAAACATATTTGCCACTCACTCCGTGTCCGTCGCTTGTCGAGTAGATAAACCACACATCGGCGCCCCGTCCTTTCAACTGATTCTTCAAGTCAACCGCGTTCTTTTCAGGATTTCTTGAATCGAGTTTTCCCCGGGTCAAAAGCAAAGGAATGTTGTTCCACCGATCTGCATTGTTTAGGGGGGAGAGATCATCGAGACTAGCCATTAGCTTTTCATCCTTGGGATCGCCGTATTCGTTCTTCGCAAACTCGTCGACCCAACTCTGCCCTAGCATTCCTCGAATCGAGACAAGAGGATACTCCGCTATCACACCACTAATCCTTTTTGGTTCCTGTAAAGCCGTTGAAAGCACAATGAACCCCCCGTAACTTCCTCCCCGTAGGAAGATCTTATCCGCATCAAGGTCCGGCTGTTTTCCAATCCAGTCGAGCAAGGCGCGGATGTCCTTAACGGCATCAGCTCTTTTCTCCTTGTCGTCGGCATCCATAAATTCTTTACCGAAGCCGGACGACCCTCGGATATTCGTGTGAATGATTGCCAGACCAAGATTCGATGCGAGTCGGATGTCCTGTGAATTAAACAGAGGTCTGGCCAGGATTTGAGGTCCCCCGTGAATATCGATCAGAACCGGGGACTTCTTGGCCGACGATTTCGGAGTGACGATATATCCGGAAATTTCTCGCTGATCGAAAGATTTCCATCGAATAACTTTTGGTTCCGATACCTTACTCGCGAGTGAGGGAGGCAGTTTTTCTTTCGTCCAGTCTGTAAACTGTTTCGTGTCGATATTGAATGACTGGATTGACGCAGGTTTTCCTATGTTCTCAATGGTGTAGACGACTTCGTTATTCGACATCCAGCGCGTGTGCCAAACAACATAAGTATTAGGAAGGAAAGGAGGGTATTCCTGGGTGGCCTTATTGTTCTTGAGTTGAAAGATGCGCAGGTAATCAATGCCATCCCGGCTTCCAGTAATAAGCAGCCTCCTACCATCCCCAGAGACCTTTGCATCGTTGACCGACAACAGATTTTCGGGAAGTTGCAGTTGTACTATTTTTTTCGATTTTAAGTTCATCGAAAGTATGCATGGATCTTTTTGGCAAAGCTCATTTCCTTCCGCCATCCAATAGAGATTTCCGACCGCTAGGAAAGCTCCGCGAGAGTTGCCTTTTTCATCGATCGGCGTTAGCTGAGCAGTTTTCCTGTCAAGAAGGTAGAGAAATTGGGCCGTTGAAGCCTTCCAATACTTTAAGAGAACCTTATCTCCGTCCGCGTCCATGACTTCCCAAACTCCTTTCATCTCCGTCGGAAAGCACGTTTCTTTCTGGAAGTCGTAGCTGCACAGAGTACTTTTCTTAAGATCGTAATCGGCTCGAATGTACAGTATGTGATCACCTGTTCTACTCCAAAGAAAATAGTCAATGGATTCGTCTTTTCCCGTAAGGGTGACCAATTTGGTAGAGGTTTTCTTTGCGAAATCGTACAGAAAGAGCTGAAAGTTATCCTCATCTTCGATATCCGACGTGTACGCGAATGCCTGACCATCGGGCCGCATTCTTACCGAATTGGGAACAACCTTTTCAACGAGCTTCTCAGGTTGAGCCAGCGGTGAACTCAAGAGATAGATGTTGTTTGTTTGATCGGTGATAAGAAGTCGTCGATTTCTTCGATCCGCGTCCCAGATCAAATTGCTTCTGACGGTCCCAGGTTCAAAAAAGAGCTGATCAACCTCTGATTTTTTGATCGGCGGAATCCCCTCAACCTGATAGGATTCCGGTACTGGAAAATCGTCAGGTGACTGGGCATGGATTGACGCGGAGTCAAACGCCCATACGGTGGCCACGCAAGCAAGACAGTAAAAGAGAGTTCTTGCTGATAAAATCTGCATCAATTCTTCTCCGTGCACCTTATGTTCATTGATTTTTGCCTGGGTAGCTGGAATTTTCTCTGAGTATTTATGTTTCCATTCGGCCCATTGAGCGAAAAGTTTTGGGAGTCCCCAATGATGGTTTCTCCAGATTTGAGAGTTATGATCAGCCGCCATTTGTAAACGATATCGCGTTCAAATTTTGCCCCGGAAACATACGAGGTCTCGTCGTCAGTTTCGAATTGATCTACTAGTTTTTCCTCAAGATCTGAGATGTAAACGCTGTATTTTGCCGCGTGCGTTACCTTGTTCCAAGTCAGCCGTATGCCATCATCCGAGACCGAAGTCTCGAGACTTATCGATTCATTGAAACCGCATGGCCCATCAACACTTCTAGTCTGGGTTTCGACACGGGTGCTCGATGCAGGCACCTGGAGCGGTTTGCCCTTGGGCTTTTCAGTTTTGATGGCTTGCCGCCGATTCGTTAATCCTGCCTCCGACTTTGGATCGCCAATTCGATCAGAATTTGAAGGCTGATAGATTTCATGACCCGGCACAGGTAAAATCTGATCGGAGCCGGTCAGTTGATTGTCGTTCACCGATGCAACCAAATTTTCATCAGTTGATGCGGACGGTTCCAAAAGGATCATGAATGATAGTCCGGCAGTCACTATCATTAAGAGGGCGACGGCTGCGATCGGCTGAAGCATTGGGCGAAAACCACCAAGGGATGAAAAGAAGCCACCGCTATGACTAAATGACGACTTTAGTTTCTCGGAGTTATTGTCCTGTTCAATCGATATGGACTTCAGAAATTCCTGTGGTGAGGGCTTTGGAAGCAGATCACGGCAGTCTCTGCAAATCAAAAGGTGACGAGTGGCCTCACGCACTTCTTCTCTCGAAAAAGGTCCTTTTCGAAATAGAGCGATCTCTGAAATGTGTAAGTGTTCGCCGTTCATCTCTTCAGCTTTCCAAGCTTCTTTCTCGCGTCGTGTCTTGCTTTCTTTATGTTCCGCACTGCCGAATCAGTATTCGTTACGTTGCTAGCACCGCTAACCAGTTTCGCGATCTCGATATCTGTGAGCGGCATTTGTAGCGATAGAATTCTCCATTCTTCCACTTCGAACGAAAGAGCCTTGGCGATATGCTTCTCGTCGACTCCGAATTGCATCAGATAGATCAAGAGATCTGCCGAATGAAAAAGTAATGCTCGTCGTTGATACAGACTGAGCCTGCAAATCCCTTGCCATACTTCACAGACAAGAATTGTCATCTCAACGTCCGACTCGGCGAAGTGATTTATATCCTCGACTTCCGGTACATCCTCAAGAGGTACCTCATTCTGTTTTATTAATTTCGTGCGGCGGCGGCTTATCTCGTTATAGGCTGATCTTGCTGTGAACGACTTCCACTCTTCGCCTGACATCCCCTTACTTTTTTCAGGGAACTTCTTTAACCATTTCCAGAGACGAAGTCCGGTTTCTTGCGTCACATCGGGAACGTCCGATTCTTGTAAGCCGGTACGGCGTCCCATAGCGATGAGTTTTATTAGGGTTAGAGCCTCATGGATGAGCCCGTCGCTGCGACGTTCCGGCTGCATCTGGGCCTTGGGCGAAGGTGGTTCACCCGGCGCTGGTTGGAGCTTTTGAAGAAATGACCTATTCATCACTTCATGGATATTCCGACTCGGCTTCAGAAAAGCGTCGGAGATAAATACTGAGATGTAATGTAACCTTTTCGACTTCCAAAGGTTTTTAGTAATACAGGTTAATTCGGAGCGGAATACCTTTTCCCATTTTGGAGAAAGATTAGTCGATGACTCCGATGGGGAACACTGATTCAGGTTTACGCTATTAATAAATGTTATACACCTTTCAAAGTAATCATGTAAATATCGAGCAACTTGCACGTTTTGATTTCCTTGATCTTTGCCTTCTCGGTGAAACAGGAACAGGCAAGACGCGTACCGCAAAACTTATTCACGATTTAAGCCCCAGAAAAAGTGCTCCCTTTATCGCTGTGAACTGCGCCGGACTAGCCGGTTCGCTGATTGAAAGCGAACTCTTTGGCTACGAGAAAGGGGCTTTTACCGGAGCAGTCGGATCAAAGCAAGGAAAGTTTGAAGCAGCCAATGGCGGCACGCTGTTCTTGGATGAGATAGGGGAACTGGAGCCAAGTATTCAAGCGAAATTACTCAAGGTCGTCGAGGAAAAATCGATCACGAGAGTCGGAGCGAATAACTCTAGGACCGTTGATGTCAGGATTATTTACGCTACGCATCGGGATCTATCAGTGTTCCGAGAAGACTTTAGATACCGGATAACGGCACACCCAATTCAACTAAAGCCACTTCGTGAACGAGCCGACGAAATCATCCCACTGGCACAGAAATTCATTCAGGATTTTGAAGGCCGGTCCGGGGTCCGTTTTGAGGCCGATCCTAGAGATTTGAAACTCTTAACCACGTGGCCTTGGCTAGGAAATATCCGTGAATTGCGGAACTTTGTTGAAAAAGTTTGCCTGGACACGATCTTTGCTGCCTCAGAACGAAATGGAACAGTTAAGACAGCGGTTCTGACGAAAGAAATAATTCAAGAGCGTTTGGCCAACGCATCGTCTTTCGTTGGTCAATCGCCAATGTCACCAAAAAGTCCGGTTCCTGATTTTATGCCAGGTGACCGAATGGACGTGTATCTTGAGCGAATAGAACATGATTTGCTCAGAAGTGCGCTGGTAATTAATAAGAACAATCAAACCAGGGCAGCCCAGCAGCTTGGAATAAGTCGTTCCGGACTGATCAAGAAGCTGAAAAGAATTGCTCACTAATTGGTGTAAAAATATTCCACAACTGGTTTGTTTTTGCACCAGTGGCTAATTTTCGAACCAGGATACTTCTCCTCTCAATATTCTAATTGAACACCAAAGTACCCTCGCAAGCCGGGTACCACCTTCACACAATCATCGCCTATCGGCCGGTAAGACCGCTGTCGCGATCATGAAGTCCCTCAGTAACTTCCATCATTCGATCAACAAAAGAAGTAAATAGCGGTTGATAGAGTGTGCCTCAGAGAAGGATTCGAGGGGCGTCACTCAACGTGATCCTCGAAAGATTAAATCAATAGGAGAATCAAGAAAATGTCAGCAAATATTTCGATCATCGGCAATCTCGGCAAGACCCCGGAAACAAAGATCACGGACAACGGCACCCTCGTGGCGAGTTTTTCAATGGCCTCGAACTCGTTCCGAAACAGTGCGGAGGGACGCGTTGAGAAAACCGACTGGTTCCGCGTGACCGCCTTTGGTAAGCAGGCCGAGACGCTTGCACGTTATGTACGGAAAGGCAGCCGTTTATACGTCCAGGGACGCCTGACCTTTAACCCGTGGGTGGATCAAAACGAATCCCCGCAAGCCGGTGCGGAGATCGTCCTACAGGAATTCCAGTTCTTGTCCGGCCGACGCGACGAGGACGGAGACGGAGCTGCAATGCAGCCGGCACAGACGGCCCCGACAGAGATTCAACAGGCCGCTGCCTATTGATCCATAGCCAGATCAAATTTTAACTGCCATTTGAGGAGAAAACACTCTCTTCAATTGGCAGTTATTTTGCGTTAAGGAGGCTGTTATGCAATACCGCGTCGTGCAGATGAAATGGATCACCAGATCCTTCGTTAGAGAGCATCAGGATCATATCTTCCTGTTTGGCGATAACCTTGCACGGCGCGGCTTTGGTGGCCAAGCTGCTCAAATGCGAGCCGAACCGAATGCTATCGGGATACCGACCAAGAAACTCCCGAGCAATGCCGAAGAGGCATTCTTTACCGATGCAGAGTTTGAACAAAACAAGGCGGCTATCGATCGTGCGTTCGAGCGTCTTTCCCGAATGAGTTCGGCCGTCGAGCAGGTCGTTGTAGTGCCCACCAAAGGCCTCGGCACGGGTAGAGCGCAGCTCGAAAGCCGGGCTCCACTTACGTTCTCCTACCTGCAAAAGCGTCTGCGAAATCTTTCTTCACAAGAGACGTAATCCCGTTATCACTAACACACCTCTACCTCTGCTTGAGAGGGATTTTCAAACCTGAATGAAAGTGATTTTATTCAGGGTTTTGAAAACGCGGCCCTTAAATACAACGCGTGTTCTCCGGCCGAAATGCCGGACTTAGAGAGGAAGTTATGGCAGAAAGAATCAACATTGAACAGCTTAGAAAGTATGCTCCGAATAACCCGATGCTGGCGTTCTCGCCCGTGAATACCGGTTCGCCGATGCAGGACTGGTGTGCACATCTCGCGCTGAATCCGCTTCGAAGAAGAGAACTTGAAGAGTTCGCGATTCTCGGTGATGTAGTTGTCAGGATCGCTGATGAGCTTGAGCCTGAAGCGTTGGACCGAGTGAGGATACTCTCACTCGAATACGCGATGAAAGTTCTGGACGATGAGACGGAAGCCAAAGAATTCGTCAGGTGCGTAAAGGCCATTGCGAGCCCCGATGCCGGCCAGTACGAGTACGAACAGATCGCAGCTTACTACTACGGCGAGATCAGACGCCGGGGAGTTAGCGAGGTTCTCATGGAGATGGGCCTGCTCGGTATGCAGCTAGAGGCTGTAACGGCAACGGTTTCTGACCGCGAGATCGACTTCGAAGAGTCCAGTGCGATCGAGCAAAAGCTCTGCGTTGCGGACCAGAGACGAGTTCAGGATGCTGCCAGAAACCGCAAACCTCTTCCGCCGAAATGCCCGAACTTCAACGATGAAATGCAGGCAATATTGAGACGCGTTGGCCGCCAAAAGATCAGCCGCATGATCTTTGACGATTACGCTGAATACTATCTCGAAGACGGCAACAAAACAGTCGAGGAACTCGACCAAGGCTTTACAACTTACGAGCATCTGGAGCAGTTCGATGAGAACGGACTGATCGGTATAACGATGAGTTCGTCTCAGCGTTCGGTGGTTGTATTCGATCTCGATTGTGAGATAGATGCGAACTGTCTTCCATTCGAATCGCGGGAGCTCTACTCCCAGGTCCCGAAGCTTTTTGTTGGGCATTCACTTGGCGGTAGTGCTGTCCAGGAAGGACGGAGAATGATCAAGTGTGCAGGTTGGTCGATGCCTTCCAGACATCCATTCTCTGACCAGGAGTTCGAAGAATGGATGGCACTTTCCCTAGACCGCATATACGACCGTTCGGCTCGTCGTATCTACTCATTCGGAAAAAGAAACGACATCGAGATCCTTGTCGATCAAGAGATCAATCCTGATTTCGAAGAGATGCAGTTCGCGGCTTCCGTCCTGCGTCTTCTGTGGCAGAGACAATACTCAGACTTCCACTTACGAAGCCTTCGTCACGACACATATCAGGAAACCTATCTCGCGATCCGCGGGACTTCGGATACTGCCGACGTGGCCGATCTAAAGAAGAAGGCATATGCCGATTTCAAGGATCAAAAGAAGCTAACACTGAAGGAGTTCACCGCCCTTAACACCGTTGCAAAATCTCAGGAGGTTCGGCTTAAGGATCAGTTCTCGAAAGAGGCAAGGCAGTGGTTACGAAAAGTTGAAAATGCCTCTCAGGGACAGATCCGATTCCTCAAATTCGCTCTCTACAACGAACCCGATGCTAAGGCCTTCAAGCGGCAGGAAAAACAGAAACTCTGGGATGCGGTGAGGGCAAGAGAAACCGAGTTGAAGAACGTGAATGTGCGAACCAATCGGTTGATCCAGACGAGCCTCTTTACTCAACCATCAGTACAAAGAAATCACGTCCAGGTGGTCCCTTCGGCCTGAAAGTTGATTACAGGTATCTGACGAAAGGAGCGGCGGCCAGTACGTGAAGCGGAACGCCTCTAGGTTCTCGCTAACTGGACGGCTGCCGTTCCGGTCGGAGAAAAAATAAACCAAAAAAGGAGCAAGAATAATCCATGTCAGCAAATATCTCGATACTCGGTAATACGGGCCGCGAAGTGAGCCTTCGATACACAGAAACAGGAACCCCGGTCGCAAGTTTTCCGATCGCCTCAAACTCATTCAAGAATGGTCCGGAAGGGCGAGTACAGGTCACTCACTGGTTCAACGTCGTCGCGTTTGGAAAGACGGCTGAGACGATCGCTGAGCATGTAAAGAAGGGTACTCATCTTCTTATCCACGGAAGGCTCTCCTTTAGTCCCTGGAGCACAGATAAGGGCGAGCCTCGGTCAGGTGCGGAAGTCTCGCTGTTCTCGTTCGAGTTCGTAGGATCAAGCCGCTCAGACAATCAGGAAGGGTCGAATTCCAATGGCGACAACACGGTGCCGGAAGTCCCGGAACACACTGGCCCGGCTGATGCGGAAACAGCTGTCGAAGAGCCGTTCGTAGATCAGTTCTGAGAGGTCTTGAGCAATACGGGGCGCGGCAACATGCTCGCCCCCTCTTCTTTGTAGCAAAAACGAGAGGTGGACAATGAGTGTTATCAGATTGATTGACAGAAAAGGCGAACGTGGAAGTGCGGACGACTATACCCCTCTTGTGAGGATCTACGTGGACGGATCGTGCGTAAGGAATGGTGCGATAGATTCATCAGCAGGCTGCGGAGCAGTAATGCTGGATCAAAACCGCTTGGAGATCAGACTGGTTGCAAAATACCTGGGACAAATCACCAATCAGCAGGCCGAGATACTTGCCGGTGCAAAAGCTCTGGAGCAGCTTCGCCGGCCTTGTCGAGTCGAGATAATCTCTGATTCAAAGTATGTGATAGATACCATGACCGGCCGGAATCGGATGAGAACAAATCGTCCTTTCTGGACCCGTCTGGTTGAAGAATGCTACGGCCATCACATCACCTGGCGTTGGGTAAAAGGCCATTCCGGGGTGCCATTTCAGGAAGTTGCCGACCGTCTGGCTCGTGCCTCTGCAAGAGTATGCAGCGACTTCGCTGTAGAAGATCTGGAACAGTTATCCGGCCATCTCTCGGATCGTTCGGAACAGTTTGACATTCGTGAGTTCGAGATAGAACTTGAGAAGGTTAGCTCCAGGGCCAGTACAGTTCATCAGTCGTTCATTCCCACATCGAAATTCGACGGAATCGGAACGTTACCTTCAGCATTTTCAGCCTAGTTTCTGCCATTTAGATCTTAAATTTAAGCCAGCTTTTGAATGCCGGATCGCGGTCGAAAAGGTGGTTTAGGGCGTATTCGATCACATCGTCATTGGTAATTTCGCTGTTCATGCCGGCTGACGCGAACTCCAAATATTGCTTAAGCCTTTTATCGGTCGCTTCAAGTATCTTTGTGCTCATTTTTACGTAGATGAGACGGTTGATCTGCAGCAGCGGTCGTTCGGAATTATGTTTTGTCGAGGGGGTGATATCACGCTGATTGTTCATTAAATGTTGGTCTCCTTTGGGTCAATAGATAACCTGTCACGTCGCTCAAGATCAATCGGTGTGCCGAAGAGGAGAACGATGTTGCTTTTGGCAAAAGGCGGCGAATAAACGAACCGCTCTTGGTGTAAAAAGAGGCCGATAGCGGCTCCTTGATCAAAAACAAAATTACAGCTGCAGGTGTATGACAGGATAGGCCAATAAACACCTTCTGTAATTCGCATAACTCTATACCTCGCATCGATTTACGTGTTGTCACCAAAATTACAAACCGCACTTTTTGCAGAAAGCGCATTAAAGGCACGTGTTTTGCTCATTGTTTCTCGGCCGCAATAATTACAAAACGGCTAATTGGTGACAAAAGTTTGCCCCAGCACCGCAAGAATGAGAAAGCGAGACAGAGAAAGAATTATTAAAAATATCGATGTCGATATTGAGCCGAAACAAGGCCGGCCGATAAGCGTCAGGCCTTACGATGAGGACCACAAAAAGCTCGAAGAAATCTCAGCCGAAACCGGAGAAAATAAGGCAGCCATAGTCCGCAGAATGATCCATTTCGCATTGAACGAGAGACAGCAACATTTCGCTGCGGGCCGTTGTCAGGAAAAGCTTGATTGGCTGGTGCGGACCGGCAGGCAAAATGAGACCGTCAATTTCTCTTTAGGGGAGAATCTGGTTGAGATTCGCGAGAGCGTTGAGCGAGTGGAAACCGAGTTGGAAAACGTGTCGGATTTACTGCAAATAGTAACGTCTCTTACGACCGAAATTTACTCGATGTCCAGCATGTCGATATCATCGCTAAATCTCGTCTTCACGAAACTCATCGAATACGTGTCGCCGGAACCGAACGACCGGAAACAGGGCGTCGTAATCGCTTCGACCGCAATGGCGGAACTCATTGAACACGCCGTCGCCGATCTAAAGAAGTGTCTCCTGTTTCATGAACACGTTGTTGGAGACGAATCCCTTTCAAAAAGTTACCTCGGGACCAAGATCCACATTCTGAAGCAGCGGATCGAATCCCTACCTAAATTGCAGAATTAGCAAACGGATGAATCATGAGAGTTATCGCAAGCGTTCAGTCGAAAAGAGGTAGTTCCCGCGGACTAGTACACTACATCGCCCACAGCAAGATCGACGGAAACAAAGAGCCCGCCAGCGGTCGCGAACTATTCAATGCTTTCACCGAACACCTTACAGTCCGGAGCGCCAACAACTTTCTGAAATCAGATTGTGGCAAAGGGCGCCCCTCAAATAACGACCTCCATCACTTGGTTCTTTCATTTAGGCAAGCAGATTATTTACAGATTGGATCGACGGACGAGGAACGCAGAAGACGATTGAAGATTGTCACAAGGTACGCCATTCGGCAGTTAGAAGAGAGGCTTCAAAGCGAGCGACTCGCCTGGGCGGGGGCGGTCCATCTCAACACGGCAAACCCGCATGTGCATATAGCAATTCAAAAACAATATTTGACCAGAGGTCTTCAGAGTAAATCGCTAAACAAAATTCCCCGAGAGGGCCTTCCACATTTTGAGCTTGTCGAGGGTGAAAAGCAGATAGTCGACGGCATTTTAATAGAATCCGCCAAGGTAAAACTACAGGAGTTAGTCGGAGAAAGAAGTCCATCGCTGGAGCAAACCAAAAGCAAACGCCAAGATCGCAATCCGAGGAACCACGAAGGAGTCCAAGCCGACACAATAGGCGCGAATGATGACGAACGCCAGATTCTCCGTCAAGCCATACTCGCTGAATACCATCTTAAACTTAGAGAAGAACGAATTGCTTTCCTAATCGAGCACCGTGAGCACCTAAAGTTTCCGGTAACAGATCCCGCTCAAGGAAAGGGCCATAAGGTCTCGCTGGTGGAATTACAACACGCATCAAATAGTTCCGACGACTCTCAGAAAGCCGTGGCACAGCAACGCCAGATAAAAGCCATCACGCACAACATACTTTCCAAAGAAGAATCCGAATTCTTCAAGCTCAAAGAAGAATCATCAGTCGTCAGAAAAAGCGCCAATAGAATCCGGAACCATTACAAGAAGAGGGGCACTAAATTACCGACACCACTCTTTCAAAAAGGTGAGCTTGATGACCTTCAGAAACAATGTCTCGCTAGCTCGAATATCCGGGAATATTTGTTCCTTGAACAGATTAGAAGTGAACTTGAGGTCAGTAAGGAGATCACCCCGAGAAGCCAAGATGATCTTGAGCTTTTGGCAGGTCAGAAAGTCCTGTCAGAAATGAGACAGCGGCTTCAGGGGAAGCAGATATCAGACTTCAAAGACAACTGCTATTACCGGAAGGCTGCGGTCGGGAAAGAGCAAATGTCCCTGGCGATGATCGATCGTCAATTCGATCAAAAGAATAATTCTGCGAGGTCTATATTTCAGCCCCTCCGTTCTGCAATCGAATTGATTACGACGAGATTAAGAAGATCTCCGTCAAAAGCAAACGATCTTCACCTCCGAAATGCAATCGAGGAAGACCTGAATGAGCAGTATTTGCATTTAAATAAACAACTTCGCAATACCCAAAAGAAGACGGATGCTTTGGGTAGAATTCTTGAGCGAAATACGGATCCTGGAGACGTGAAACCGAAATTTTCGGTCGAGAATCTGATCGAGCTTGAAGGAGTGGCCAGGAAACTCAAACTGACTCCGGAATATGGGTCGGTCTGGGAACTTCAAAAGAGTTCGATGGTTAC
>JBAUGL010000140.1:0-30795 GCA_049679665.1 Pyrinomonadaceae bacterium
GTCTTGACACAGTTTACCCGAAAGTGCTATTTCAGAACTACACAACTGAAGCATACCGTGTGGTAACGGCAGCATCAAACTTACTGGCGAAATGATAGTGCGCGAAAACGACCTAAATCATAAAAGGGCGGGAATCCCCAATTCGCGCGGGCAGATAATACTTTCAGCCATAATAAACGAACACTTTGTTACTGGAGAACCGGTAGGCTCGAAAACGCTGGCTGAAAAGTTTGCGAATGCCTCGGGAATGAGTTCGGCGACGATCCGCAATGTGATGGGAGAACTCGAGGATATGGGGCTTTTGGAGCAGCCGCATACCTCTGCCGGACGCGTTCCAACCGACACAGGCTATCGGTTTTACGTCGACAATTTACTCGGCGTACTCAGCATTTCGAATGATGATCTTAACCGCATTGGCGAAGAGTACGGACTGAACGCGGGTGAACTTGACGAAACGCCTGACCGATTGATGGAGCGAACATCGCAACTTTTGTCCGCACTCTCGAATAACGTTGGGATCGTGGTTTCGCCCTCCTTAGCAAGCGACCGGCTTCAGCACATCGAGTTTGTCGCTCTTTCAGATAACAGGGTCCTTGTCGTACTCGTTTCGGCTCCCAGTATCGTTCACAATAAGATCATCCGAATGAATGTTTCCTTTTCGAAGGAAGAACTCGAACGGACCGCAAACTACCTGAATAGAGAGTTTGCAGGCAAAAGTCTATCCGCGATACGCCGAGAGATCCTTGAATTGATGCATAAGGAAAAGGCCCTGTTCGATAAAATGCTGCAATCCGCTGTTATCCTTTGTTCCGAAAGCATCGATGGTGAAGAAGACCGACTCGGCGAGGTGTATGTGGAGGGAACTTCGAATATTCTATCCAAGAGCGATTTTGCGGACATCGACAAGCTTCGCGACCTGCTCAGTACAATTGCGGAGAAATCTCGTCTGATCCAGATCCTAAATGAATGCGTTACCCGTGATGCTTCTGTACAAGGCGGCGTTCAAGTTGTGATCGGGAGCGAGAATCGAACTCCGTCGTTGAGCAGCTGCTCGCTGATATCGGCTCCGTACAGGATCGGTGACGGGTCAGCAGTTGGCACCCTCACTGTTCTTGGACCGACACGTATCGAATACACACGCATGATCTCCGTCGTCAGCTATGTCGCCCGCGTCCTTGAGAAAATGATGTCGAGAGATATACCCAACAACTGACTCGCCTGCAGAATCAAATACCCAAACGGGACGAACTTCTCTTAGCTCGATACTTGAGAAAAAACGGGAATTATCGCAAAATAATTGATTCGCCAGTTCCAAGGGTTGGACTGGCGTATTTTTAGCTTTATATATGGTAAAGAGAGACTATTACGAAGTTCTGGGTATCGCCCGGACAGCGACCGAGATCGAAATAAAACGGGCGTACAGAACGCTCGCGGTTAAGCACCATCCGGATAAAAATCCTGGCGACGAGCACGCCGAAGAAAAATTCAAGGAATGTGCCGAAGCATACTCGGTGCTTTCTGACGGCGAAAAACGTGCCGCATATGACCGATTTGGCCATGCCGCTGCCGGTGCCGGCCAGGGATTCGGCTTCGATCCGGGTTTTTCGAACATAGAGGACATCTTCGATATGTTCGGGTTTGGGGATATGTTCGGCGGGCGAAGCGGACGACGGACGACGGTCCAGCGCGGTTCAGATCTGCGGTACGATCTCGAGATCTCACTTGAGGATGCGGCCGCGGGTAAAGATGAGAAGCTTCGGATCCCACGGCTCGAAAGATGTGATGATTGCAATGGCTCCGGTGCTGAAACCGGTTCGAAGCCCGAAACGTGCATTGCCTGCGCCGGAAGCGGGCAGACAAGGTATCAACAGGGGTTTTTTAGCGTGATGCGGACGTGTTCCAATTGCGAAGGCAAGGGACAGGTAATCAAGAGTCCGTGTACGGAATGTCGCGGCGCTGGACGCATTGAAAAGGAGAAATTCCTTGAGTTGAAGATCCCGGCTGGCGTTGAGACCGGCTCGCGCCTGCGCGTTACAAGCGAGGGAGAAGGCGGATTGAATGGCGGTCCTGCCGGAGACCTTTTCGTGGTGATACACGTCGCCGAACACGAACAGTTCGAACGGCAGGGTGCAAACTTGTATTCGGCCGTGCCGATCACTTTTGCTCAAGCCGCTCTCGGAACCGAAATATCGGTTAAGACGCTAAACGGCGAAGAGACATTGAAGATCCCACCGGGTACTCAGACGGGAACCGTTTTTCGGATAAAGAATGAGGGAATGCCTGTGCTAGGCGCACGAGGGAAAGGCGACATGTTCGTGGCCGTGACGCTGATCACCCCCAAAACTCTGACTAAGGAACAAAGAAAACTGCTCGAACAACTGGCGGACGTCGAGGATACGGAGTTCGCGGACGAATCATTTATTGACAAGGTACGAAATATATTCGGGTAGAATTTGGCTCTTCACAGACGTTGTTCGTAAATTTTTCAAGCCTTTCAGTCTAATTGTTGAAGCTTCGCCCTAACAGCCTCGCTAACGAGTTTGCCGTCAGCTGATCTACCGGCAAGTCCAACTATTGCGGCCTTTATCACAGCGCCCATGTTTTTGATCGACGAGGCGCCGGTCTCCGCAATTGCTTCGGCAACAGCGATCGAGATCTCTTCCGCTGTTGCCGGCCGCGGCAGATATGCTTCAAGAATAGTTATTTCGACGGCCTCTTTTTCCGCCAATTCTGTCCGACCCGCCGTCTGAAACGCTTCGACCGAGTCGCGGCGCTGCTTCACGAGCGATTGCAGGGCCTTCGCGATTTCCTCATCGGTCAACTCGCTCCCTTTCTCGATCTGTCGGTTCATTAGATTAGCCTTGACCATTCGCAGCGTCGAAAGGCGGTTCGAATCCTTTGCCTTCATTGCTGCCGTAAGGTCGCCAATAATTCTTTCTTTCAAACTCATATCCGCAAGTCTAATGTCCACCGTAAATTGTTTCAAGCAAAGCTTACAGAAGTTCGCTAGCATCAAGGGCCACCGGCCAGCGGGCTCAATCGGCGAATGTCCGGTTTGTATGCTAATCTGTCACTTCTCTATATGAAACTGCGCTGGGCGCTCGGTGTTTTCGCCGGCATCATTCTTGCATTATTGGCTTTTTATCCGCAGTGGAACCTCGAACGGATCCGCGGAGCGGAGTTCAATGGAGTATTTGCCACATGCGATCTCGATGAAATGGCATACACAGCGTATCTGCAGGCGTTGATCGACGGCCGGCCGCGGAAAAACGACCCCTATACCGGAAGGGACCATAGGGTCCACGATCAGCAATCTGAATCACTTTTCTCGATCCAATTTTTCCCGGCTTATTTGGCGGCGATACCGGCACGTATTGTCGGCTATTCTGCGTCTGAGATGATGCCGGTGTTGTCTGTAATTTCCGGATTCCTCACGGCGCTTGCGCTTTTTTGGCTGATCCGCTCGATTACCGGCGACGACCTGTTTTCCTTCGCGGGTACGCTGACGGTGATGACCGCCAGTGCCGCCGTTATTGGGATCGGGGCCATAAACGGCCTATTTGACGGCGGCGTCGCGTATCCGTTCTTTCCGTATATGCGGCGTTATATTCCCAGCCTGGCGTTCCCGTTCCTATTCGCTTTTTTCGCCTGTCTCTGGAACGGCCTGAATTCGGAGGACCGAACGAGGCAAGTATTGTTTGGAATCTCCGCGGCCGTGTGTTTCTCGGCTCTCGTGTTTTCTTATTTCTATATTTGGACGGCCGCGGCAGGTGTGTTCGGATGTCTTTGTGTAAGCGTGCTGCTGCTTGGCGGTAAAGAGAGACGGCAAGACACCGTTTTCCTATTGCTGACCGGAGCCCTGTGTGCCCTGACGCTTATACCGTATGCGATCTTGCTTTCCGACCGCAATAAGTTGATGGACAAGGCGCAGCTACTAGTAATTACACGACAGTTAGACCTGTTTCGCGGCGTCGAGATCATTGGATACTGTGTCATAGTTTTTGCCGCCATAATTCTCTGGCGAAAGCGCGGAGAGCAAGCTCAGCGAAAGCTTTCTTTTGTCATTGCCCTGGCTGCGTCGCCGGCCGTCGTATTCAATCAGCAACTGGTAACGGGCCGTTCCCTGCAGCCATTCCATTATGAGTTTTATGTGATCAATTACGTAGTACTTTTGGCCGCCGTGCTACTTTTTTCGATGACGTGGAAATGGTTATCTGAAAGGTCACGGAATGCCGCTTCGGCCGCCGCCATCATACTAAGTGTTTTAGCGATCGCGTGGGGTTATTTCGAAGCATCAGAAACAACGAGATTTTGGGATCAGGTCAACGTCCGGCGTGATGAAGCGATGCCGGTGAATTTACGGCTCAGGGAACTCGCAGAAGATGGGTCAACTGGCTCGACCCTTAATCTCGAGTCGCTGCAGGCTGACAGCCAGCCAACCGTCGCACCGCAAGCCGTTTTGTGGGCAAGGCATCAACACACCTTTGCGGGACTCGAATCGTGGGAAGAGAATAAGCTGCGATATTTTCAGCTGCTCTATTTCTCCGACCGCGACGCTGAGTGGCTTCGGCAATCTCTTACAGCCTGTCGTGATATCGAAGCATGTATGGCACTTTTCGGATGGGATCGGTTCAACGCGCGGCTTTCGGCCAACGCACGACCTTTGACGAAAATCGAGATAGACGAAGAAGTTCGACGTTTCGCGGAATTTTCTGACCTTTTTACAAAAGATCAGGCACTGAATTTAGAACTGTCATATTTAGTAACCTATGTCGACGACGAAAGCCAATTTAAGAACGTAGATCGGTGGTTTGAGCGGGGGATGGGTGAAGTCCTGGGAAAATACGTTTTGTACCCGTTGAGCGTTCGATCCCAATAAATAAGGCCGCCTGGAAGAAGCGGCCTGATCCTAAATACAGTGCTAAGACTACTAAGCGGCTAAGCGGTCGTTCGACGTTTCCGCAAATACTCGCCGGCCGTTGATCGCGTCATCGATTATTTCGCGAACGGCGGAAGCGTCAGGATTTACATCCATACGGGCACAAGCCCTCAGGTGCCTGATTATTCCTTCTGTAGCTATCTCCAGGGACGGGCTAATTAGTTTCGAATAGCGCCTCGCTTGAATATGGTCGATCTGCAAGACCCTGTCCTGCAATGTCATCGGTTTAGCTGCTGCCACTTGATTATATTCTCCTTCCATTATTTTTTCAGTCCAAAAACACGTGCAACAGAAAAACGAAGCCATTCGTCTAGAAATGCAAATTTTGCACTGCCAAACTAATTTAGTTGTAATTTTCAACCTTGAAGTTGCTGTTAATTATACTATGGTAGCCGCTGTTCAACTGTTGTTACGGAATGTTATCAAAATATTTACGGAATGTCACGATATTTTTTTGTTTGCTGTCATTCGCCATAGAAAAAGTCAAAAAAAACCGGCATTCGTTTCGGAATGCCGGTGCATGACGAATCACAAATTCGTAAGGACGACAATCTAGCTGACAGCGTCCTTCATAGCCTTACCAAGACGGAACTTAACCGTCGTTTTCGCCGGAATCTTGATCACGGCACCGGTGGCCGGATTGCGGCCGTCTCGTGCCTTTCGGGTGGCCTTGACCAACTTGCCGAATCCGGGCAGTGTGAATTCTCCGTTCTTCTTAACTTCGCTAGTTGCTAAGCTTCCGAGGGCGTCAAAAAGCCCCTTTACCTCAGTCTTTTTGAGGCCGGTTGAATCCGCCAGTGAGTTGACGATCTCCGTTTGTGTCATTCGAGCCATATTTCTCCTCCAAATTTATCTTGAATATTAGAACTTCTTAATCATTTCTGGATTGCCTGTGGAACTAATAGGCAAGCGGGGCTACCAATCGATACAGCCTGACTGGTCGGGGCGGCAAGATTCGAACTTGCGGCCTCACGGTCCCAAACCGTGCGCACTACCAGGCTGTGCTACGCCCCGTGTTTCATCTAAGAAACGATTCCAAGTGTCGAATTTTACAGGCGAAAAATGGATTGGTCAAGTCAGACACCCATAAAATCCTGTAAATACCGCATTATTTTGGCCGAAGCCATCGCCCGGTGACTAATTCGAAGCTTTACGTCGGTCGGGAGCTCACCAAAACTAAGTTCAAAGCCATTCGGCACGAAGATCGGATCATAGCCGAATCCGCCTGTTCCGGAAGGGGATAGTGCGATCGTGCCGGGACAAATTCCGAATTCGGTTAAAACGATACTTCCATTTTGGTCCGAAATCGCCATTGAACAGACGAAACGAGCAGTTCGCAGGCCTGGTGGGGAATCCTTCAACTCATGAAGCAACAAAGCGATCTTTTCGTCGAACGAGGTATCTGTTCCGCCGTATCTTGCTGAAATCACCCCGGGTGCACCATTCAGGGCGGAAATTTCCAGTCCCGAATCGTCGGCCAGCGTCCATTTGCATAGTTGGGCGGCGTAACCACGGGCCTTTAGGATCGCGTTTGCTTCATACGTATCTCCTGTTTCTTCTACCTCTACAGCGTTCGGGAAATCGCGCAAGCTTAACAATCGATGCGGGACGCTACACAACATCTGCTGGATCTCATGTATTTTACCCGGATTCCCGGTAGCTATAACCAGATCTCGATCGCCTTTCATAAGATATCTATTGCGAGCGCAGGGTCCCAAGAGGCTTTCTGAAGAGTACGTCGAAACTTGCCGTGACCCCCATAACCGTAACAAGCACGGTGGTGATAGCGATCCCAGCCGCGGTTTGAACGGCATCGAACGACCATTCGACATCCAGGATGTGTCGGCTAACCATATAGGAAAGAAGCACTGCAAAAGCGGCACCGATCACGCCGGATAGTATGCCCAAGATCCCGTATTCCGCGATGAGAACTTTTGTCAGAGTACCGCGTCCGGCACCGAGTGTCTTCATTATCGCGTTCTCATAAATCCGCTGCGATTTGGTCATTGCTATCGAACCTATGAGAATTAGTATGCCGCTCAGGATAACAAAACTTCCTACAACTGAAATGGCTAGTACGAAGTTGTTTATCAGTTTGCGGATCATGGAAATAATATCGGCAACATCAAAGATCTGTACGTTTGGAAATTTGTCCAGCACGTTCCTCTGCAATCGTTGACGTTCTGTGGCCGGAACGTGATTTAGTACGGTCGCGGCATATGTTTGAGGCGCATTTTCAAGCGATCCCGGCCGAAATACGAAAACGAACGCGGTGCGTGTATTGCGAAGGTCGATCCTTCGGATATTAACAACTCGGGCAGTAATTTTCCGGCCCGATATGTCGAACGTTATCGAATCGCCGGGAGTGACCTTCAGCCGGCCTGCCATTTCCTCTTCCACCGAGACTTCCGGAACATCCGACACGTTTTCGGAATCCCACCAACGACCGCTTAGGATGGATTCATTCAATTCAAGGTCGGGGCGATACGTTACCGCAAACTCACGGCCGATCTGGCCTTGCTCCCTTCGGACCTCGCGCTGGCTGAAATCGACCGGCATTCCGTTGATGTATGAGATCCGTGCACGAACAGTGGCAATGGCTTCAGCCTTCTCGCCAAGCGCATCTTCAAGCATAAGTCGCAAATCGTCGATTTGGCTCTTCTGAATGTCAACAAAAAAAAGACTCGGAAGATTCTGATTCCGCGTAAAATCGAATTCGCGTACCAGGTTAGCCTGGAGCGACTGTACCGCCAGGACAACGAAAGCTCCTAGCCCCACCGCGAGCAGGATGATGCGCGTTTGGTTGCCTGGCCGATAGAGGGAATTAATGGCTTGTCTAAACGCGAGCGGCCCTGCGCTTTTAAGTGACTTCAGGCCTCGAGTCAGAATTGCTGCTGCGAGATAGAGTACGAGTGTTGTTATCCCCAGTCCAGTGAGAAAAAATGCACCCACCAGCAGCGATCCGGCCTGCCATGCGGCGAGCCCAAGAAGTCCCGCGAGAGACAAAAATCCGATCAGCCACTTTGTTCGATCAAGTGACTTAATGCTGACGTTATTTTTGTCACGAAGCAGCACACGAGGCTTTATCTCCCGAATCTGAAGTAACGGCAGCGCTGAGAACAGCATTGAGATCAGGACGCCAAGCAGGATGCCCTGCAGCACGTTGGACGGATTCACTGCATACGACATTTTTTCAGGCAGGTCGGCCGCAAATCTTGCACGCGCCAGCCAAAGACCGGCTTGTGCCAATACCACACCAAAGAAGCTACCGATGATCCCGAGCGTAAGAATTTGCAGAAGATAGACCGTTATTATTCTGTCACCGCCCGCGCCAAGGCATTTAAGAACGGCGACGGACTTACGTTTTTGTTCGACAAATGCCCTTGCAACGTTCCACACGCCTACGCCCCCCAAGACCAGGATCAGGAGTCCGGAAAGAGCAAGGTAGTTTTCGATTCGGGCAAACTGCTCACTGAGGCGTTCCTGCGTTTCGCGGTACGATTGAACCGTCACGGTCGTACCCTTTAGGTTTTCGCGTAACTGGCCGACAAGTTCAGTAGGGTTGTCGGCCGTACGATAGAGTATTCGTCGCCGTACCCGACTTGTGTTTCGCGTAATACCGGCATCGTCAAACGCTCCCTTTTCGACACACACCCGGGCACCGAGCCGAAATCCACCGGTTCCGCCAGGTTCTTCATCAAATGAGGCACGTACCTGAAATTCTCCTTCGCCGATACGGATATTATCCCCGATCTTAATGCTGAGATCTTCGAGCAAAATCCTGGCAACTACTGCACCATTTCTTTTAAGCAGATCAATATCGAAACGGCTGCCATCGGAAAGAATGAAGTCTCCAACGAGCGGAAATCCGGCTTCGATCCCTTTAAGTTCAACGAATTTCAAATGCTCGTTCGATGGATCCGAAGGGCGAGCCATCAATGACGTTGTGATCGCTTCGTTTCTGGCTTCGACGATGCCGGAACCTGCAACTATTTGTTCGATCGTTGAAATATCCGTCGGGGAGAAATCATTGGTGGAACTGACTTCAAGATCGGCGGTCATCAAAGCCCGAGCGTCCGTCCCTACTGCCCTCGTGAGATTCTGAATAAGCGAACGCAGCGCGACAACCGACCCGACGCCCAGGGCAATACATAGAAAGAAAAACAGCAGACGTCGCCAGGATGAGCGAATTTCGCGTCGGGTCAGGTTAAAAATAAACTTCATAAAGTCTCAGTTACCTGTCTCAGTTGGCCGCTGTCGGTAAGGATTCGGCCATCTTTCAAAACGATCTGCCGCTCTGCACGGTCCGCCAAGATATGATCATGAGTAACCAGAATTAGCGTCACGTTGTGCTCTTTGTGAAGTCCCAACATCAGATCGAATATATGGCCGCCGTTCTTCGAATCGAGGTTGCCCGTAGGTTCATCTGCAAGCAATATCTTAGGTGAATTGGCGAATGCGCGGGCTATTGCCACTCGCTGCTGTTCGCCTCCTGAAAGTTCGGCCGGGTAATGATGTCCGCGATTCGTAAGATCGACGTTTTCCAGAAGCTGCCGCGCACGTCCATCTGCGTCATGATACCCAGCTATTTCCATCGGGATCATCACATTCTCAAGAGCTGTGAGGCTCGGGATCAAATGAAACGACTGGAAAATGAATCCGATCTTCTTGCTGCGGATATCGGCTAACGCGTCCTCGCTCATCGAAGTCATTTCGTCGTTATCCACTAAAATGCTGCCGGAACTGACGTCATCGAGGCCCGCTATAAGGCCAAGCAGCGTAGATTTGCCGCTTCCGGAAGCTCCTGTCACAGCGGCAAACTGCCCATCGGGTATATCGAGTGAAACATTTTCGAGGATCGTAAGATCGTCATTCCCCGAAAGGACGGTCTTCGTTACGTTAGTGAGCTTGATCATAAAGTGATGATATCAATAAGGTGTTTACGTTTAATAATAAGGCTGTGACCGTGATTTAACCATCTACGATGTACAATCTTCGTGCATCCAAACAACAGTTTCGCGATAAGATATTTCATAAATTATGCGTAATATTATTCGAATCTTGAGTTTCATTTGTTTCATCATTCTTGTCACGGTTGTGTTCGGGTGTGGTCTTGAACGGGGAGGGACGAGTTCCGCTTCGGATCAAGATAAGCCGCTAGCAACGCCGCCGCCGCAGGCCGATAAACCAAAGATAGTGGCTTTCGGCGATAGCCTCACGGCCGGCTTCGGCCTTACGGAAACCGAATCGTACCCGTACCGATTGCAGGAGAAGCTCAAAACGGACGGCTACGACTTCGAGGTGGTGAACGCGGGGATATCCGGCGAAACGAGCCTCGGCGGTTTGGAGCGTGCGGATTGGGTGCTTGAGACGGAAAATGTCCGGATCCTGATATTGGAACTTGGCGCTAACGATCTGTTGCGCGGAGTTCCAGTCGCTAAGATGAAAGAAAATTTGGACAAGATAATTCGCAAGGCAAAGGCGAAAAAGATCAAGGTTCTTCTTTGCGGAATGCTTGCGCCGCCGACGATGGGGTCGGATTATCAACGCGAGTATAGTATGGCGTTTCCAGATCTAGCGACGCAGCATAAAGTCAATTTCGTTCCTTTTCTGTTGGACGGCGTCGCCCTTAAACGAGAACTCAATCAAGCGGACGGAATTCACCCAAACGCTGAGGGCGCAAAAATAATGACCGATAATATCTATAAAGCTCTTGAACCAATGCTCTCGAACAAATGAACGTAACTCACCTTGAATGCGGACTTTGCGGGTTGCTCCACGAGTCAGGCATCCTTCAAAATCTGTGTGTAGAGTGCGGCAAGCCGCTTCTTGTTCGTTACGACCTGGATCAGGCGGCCGCAACCCTTTCGCGTACGTCTCTAATATCCCGCGATTCGAATCTGTGGCGCTATCGCGAAGTGCTGCCGGTCGCAGATCTTGACAATATTGTAAGCTTCGGCGAAGGCTGGACCCCGCTTTTGAAGGCGAGGAAGCTTGCGAAAACACTGCCGGTCCGGCTCGAACTGTTTGTGAAAGACGAGGGACAGAATCCGACGCAGAGTTTTAAGGCTCGCGGAATGGCTGCCGCGATCTCAATGGCGAAGGAGTTTGGTGTGAAAAAGGTCGCCGTTCCTTCGGCTGGCAACGCGGCGGGAGCCATGGCAGCATACGCGGCTCGAGCCGGCATTGAAGCCCACATTTTCATGCCATCCGATACGCCCAAATCGAATATCATTGAATGTGAACGAACCGGAGCCAACGTAACCCTTATCGATGGCCTTATTACTGACTGCGGAAAGGTCGTCGCCGAGCGGAAAGATGTCGAGGGTTGGTTCGATCTTTCGACTTTGAAGGAGCCCTACCGCGTCGAGGGAAAAAAGACGATGGGCTACGAACTGGCTGAACAGTTCAGTTGGACGCTGCCCGACGTCATTATTTATCCGACCGGCGGCGGCACTGGCCTGATCGGGATGTGGAAAGCATTCGATGAGATGGAGCAGATGGGCTGGATCGATGACAGGCGGCCGCGAATGGTTTCGGTCCAGGCCGAGACTTGCGCGCCGATAGTTCGGGCGTTCAGCACGGGCGAAAGATTCGCAGACGAATTTGAAAACGCGTCGACCGTTGCATCCGGACTGCGGGTTCCGAAGGCCGTCGGCGATTTCCTGATCCTCGATGCCTTGAGAGCTTCCGGCGGCACGGCCGTTGCCGTTTTGGACGAAGATCTGGTCGCCGCCGTTAGCGAGATAGGTGCGGCTGAAGGCTTATTCTGCGCACCGGAAGGCGCTGCCTGCCTGCCGGCTTTACGAAAATTGATCGACCAAGATCTTGTGAAAGACGGCGAATCGGTTGTGATGTTCAATACCGGATCGGGTGTGAAGTACCTGGAAGCGTTTAGTTGAAAGAATGAATGGGCCTATCGGCTGCTCGATCTATTGCTTCTTTTTTCTCTCGATTGATCTTTTCAGTGTGGGGAGGTCATCATTGGGAACGGCCGCAAAAACACCAAGCACGATCCACCATTTCTTGTTCCGCAGTTTCCAGACGTGTAGGCAATTTCCTTTTTCCAGGCCTTCGTTGCTGTTGGCATATTCACACGGGTTCCAGACATATGCCATATCGGCGGCCTGATGCGAAACGACTCTTGCCGGGAAGGCGATCGATAAATATCGCTTCATTTCGGACACGACGTACTTCTTACCGAGGATCGGCGGCCGACGGTCGATAAGTATTCGCACGTCGTCGGCAGCAAACCGCTCATACGCGCCGCCTAAAGCGCCCGGGCCCATACTATCGCGGAAAAAATTCATTGAAGCGTCTGCCGGCGACCAACCGCGTTTGTTGAGATCCTTGCTTCGTTTTGCTCTCAGTACCCGATCAGTTTCAAAAAAAGGCAGCTTGTCGTGTTTAGTTTCGATGTCCAATGCGATCTGGAATTGTTCTTTACCTCGTTTCTCCCAGATAGAAACAAATTGGCCGAATTCGGCTTGCGATTCACCTTTGCCTCTAGTAAAAGTCCTCCAATTTCCGGTGGTGTATCCCATTAATCCGTTAGATGCGATATCTGAGTAAATTGATTTTCGAACAAGTATCAACGACAGCGGGTCTGTATTTGAACGCCAAAACTCCGTTCCATTCAAGGCATTGGGGCGAAAAATGATCGAATCATCGGCAAGAAAACCCACGAACGCGGTTCGTGGACCTGATTCGAATGCGGATTTTGCAAACGCACGCTCAGTTTCGAGCATCTGGTGCATCAAGTCCTGCGAAAACGAGGATGTGCACAATCCGATCACGATCAACACTCCGGCGAGTCCCTTCATTAAGGCAAAATTTTATCAGAGAACGTTGAATAAATGCGATGCACCAATGGCACTTCACCTCAATGCGGACAGGAGTGGCCGATCTTTGCTCCGCGAACCAGCTATAAAAACTTGGAAAAATACGACCTTTTTGATAGCCTTTTTGGGATGTCGTCTTACTGGAAGAAGGAGTTTTGGGTGAATGTTTAGTGATAATTTCAGACGCGGCGAAGGTAAGGGAAACGGTACAACCGGATCGACAGTGGTTTCAAAATTGGCCGATTTGGGATGGAAGGCGTTTCAAGCGGTAAATAGAGCCCTGCCTGAGGGACAGTCCATCCAGCCGAAATGGGCAGCGGAACCACTTCTAAAATCTTATGAACGAACCGCCCCACCGCTTGGATTCCCGCGTGAAACCGACAGTTTGTGTCCCTCATGCGTGAAATCGGTGCGCAGCGGCGTCATATCAGGTGATATTCCGATAAACATTCTGATGGATTCACATCCCGGCGAGATCAAAGCGCAGATCGTCGAGGAAAACGGTCAGGTCCTAATGCGAAAAATCTGCCCGACGCACGGTGAATTTGTGGACGTGCTGGCAACGGACGCAAACTTTCTACAGCGCATAGAATCGCTTTTCTTTGGCCGGGATTTTAAGGCAGCCGACGACAAACATATACACCACCACGGAACATCGGACATCAAATTTGGACGGGGAGCGGTGCTCACCGTGGACCTGACAAACCGCTGCAATATGATGTGCAATCCGTGTTTCATGGACGCCAACCAAGTCGGATACGTTCATGAGCCGACATTTGAGGACACCAAGGCTATTCTCGACCGTGCGGTATCATTCAAGCCTAAACGACAGATAATAATTTTGTTCTCCGGTGGCGAACCCACTCTTTCGCCGTATTTTCTCGATGCCGTGGCGTATGCCAGGAAGGTCGGGTTTTACCGAATCCTCGCCGCGACGAATGGTATTCTTTATGCTGAAGATATCGAATTTTGCAAAGCTGCGAAGGCCGCGGGCCAGCACGGCGTTTATTTGCAATTTGATGGCACGTCCGAAGAGAAGAACGAACATCGCGGAGTCGGGAATCTGTTTGATGTAAAGCTAAAAGCGATCGAGAATCTCGCATCGGTCGGCATAAAGGTAACCCTTGTTACGACGATAGTTAACACGGTCAATAATGACGGTATTGGCGACATAGTTAGGTTCGCTTCGCAGAATATCGACAAAGTCCAAACGATAGCGTTTCAACCAGTTTCGTTCACGGGCCGCGATGAAGACATCTCCGACGATGACCGCATTCGGCAGCGATATACGCTTGCCGGGATGACGCACGATCTGAAGGATCAGTTGGATGGAACGCTCGAGCCCTTGCGCGATTGGTTTCCGCTAAGTTCTTATTCTGCTTTTACTTCCGTCATGGACATGCTTCAAGGAGCCGATGCGCCTTGGGGCTGGTCGTCGTGCAATTGTCACCCGAATTGCGGAATATTTACCCTTATAGTCGTGAATAACAAGACGAACGAGATGCGTTCACTGTTCGAGTTTTTTAATTACGAGCAGTTTATGAAGGACGTGACAACCATAACCGACACGGCCCGCGGCAAGAAGCTGACGATGGCCCAGCTTGCGATGGCGATAATGAGGAATTACGACGCCTCGAATGCGCCGGACGGATTCCCGATCGGGCAGATCGTGAATCTCTTTAAGCCGTCATCCGCAACCTCGAACAGCGATCGTAATGATCGAATGAAGACCGCGAAAAGCGACGATGATGTATGGCGCGTTTTGTGTGTCGAGGGTATGTGGTTCCAGGACCTGTTCACATACGATTTTCGCCGTACCGAGATGTGCGTTATCCCCTACGGCACACAGGAAGGCGAGATATCATTCTGTGCTTACAACACTGGCGTCGGCTGGCGGCAGGTCATAGAAGAAATGCATAAAACTGCCAGCTTGAGCGAATGGTACAGTGATCACGGCCGTCATGCCGTTTACGCCAAGGGTAAGCAGGTGCCCGGAATCGCGAAGACGCGAAGCTTAAGTTTGCCTGTGATCGCGAAAGTATTGGAAGACGATATTGAAATGCCCGAAATCTCGCCCTACCTCGTAAAGTAACGGTAGTTTCACCATAAAAGAACTCGCAGAGGAAACGCAGAAAAGACGGGTTGGAAAAAAGCCTGAAGCAATTCTCCGTGTTAGTCTGTAATCGATGAATAGTCTTGTATTTTCAAACATGCTCCATCGGCCAGCGCGGACGGTCGTAAGCATCATCGGCATCGGAATCGGCATCCTGCTGATCCTATTTACGATCGGGCTGGCAAACGGTTCGCTGCGTGAAAAGGCTCAGCGTGAAGGCAACGTAGGGGCAGAGATAATGTTTCGAGCGTCAGGCAGCATGGGGATGAGCGGCTCGGAATCGCTTAGGCTGCCTATATCGATGGCGCAGGATATCGAAAAAGTCGATGGTGTCGCTCGCGCAGTGCCAATAGCGCAAAATTCCGTTTCAGCCGCTGACAGCAATGTCGGGAGTCGGCTTGTCGACGGCGTCGAAATTGACGAGTATTCGGAAATTGCAGGCCTTCAGCTTGTTGAGGGACGGAACTTCAGCGACGGAGCAGATGAGGCAGTAGCGGATTCGGCATGGATCGCTCAAAAGGATCTACGACTAGGCGACAATGTTGAGATCTATGACCGAAATTTTGTGCTTGTCGGGAGTTATGAACCGGCCGCGGGTGCTAGGATCAAAATACCGCTCTCGACAATGCAGGAGCAGCTCGGGGCCGAAGGAAAGGTCTCAACCATCCTGATCAAAGTACGTGACGGGTTTACACCCGAAGCGATCGCTGAGAGTCTGAGCGGACGGTTTCCCGATAGTCAGATCGTGCTTACGCGGGAGCTGGAAGAGCTTTATATGCAAGGATTTCCGGGCTTGAACGTATTCCTGAATGTCGTAATTGGCGTGGCAGGCGCGATTAGCGCGCTGATCATACTGCTGACAATGTATACGACCGTTACGGAACGTACGAAACAGATCGGCGTACTGAAATCCTTGGGGATGTCGAACGCACTTGTGGCCTGGACGATCGTTCAGGAGGCGCTATTGATCAGCGCTTTCGGCATTATTTTCGGACTTCTTTCGACCATTGTCCTGAAGTTTATCCTCGATAATTGGACTACGCTGACGGTTCAGATCGATCCTGTCACGGTTCTAATGATAATGATTATTGGCTTGTTGAGCGGCGTGATAGGTGCTCTGTATCCCGGACTTCGGGCGGCGCGGCTCGACCCTGTTGAGGCCCTTAGTTACGAATAGTTCCGCTATTGACCCGGTCTTTCGGATCAGCGTCAGAAATCTTCAAATAATGGATTTGAGCCTTTCAAGGCCTTCTTTTACATCTGCCGTGAGGTGGACACGCAAAGAGCGTCGGCCTCGGTTTAAGAGTACTTGAAAATCACCCCTCGATTGGGCCGCTTTCACAATACCAAAAGTATATTTTTGTCCCGGCACTGTTATATCTGTAGCGTCGTCAGACGTGATCTGCAAAAAAACGCCGTTATTCGCACCTCCCTTGTACGCCTGCCCGGTCGAATGTAGGAACCTAGGTCCAAAGCCGACGCAGGTCGCGGATCCGTTATGATCCAACACGGTCGAGCGTATATTACGGACGCGTGCCTCGCTTTCAGCATTCATTTCGATATATGCCAGGATCGCAAAGTAATCGCCGTCTTCGACGTTCCAAGTATGTGCCTCGAGAAATCCAGCGATGGACTCTTCATCAACGAGCCCCTTGAGTTCGGCTGCGTACTCATTACCGGTAAATAATGCAATTCCGTCCGCCTCAAAAAATGGCGATTCGGACGGTAATTCGCCCGTCAATTCATACTCATCGGTTATTTTTCGGGCTTCGATCTTCGCCGATTCAACATCGGGTTGATTAAATGGATTGATCGTCATTATCGCGCCCGCGACCGCGGTGGCGAATTCCCAACGGAAGAACTCTTGGCCGAGACTGTTAATACTCTCAAGCTCGATCATAACCACTGGATGCCCCGCTTTGATCAAATCGGCGTGATCTTGGGCCGCTGAGTCTTTCAGAGAAAGGTCAATGAACAATCGGTCGCTGCCATAGAGCTCGGGGTCGATCAGGGGCTCGCGATCCACAGGAATGATCGCGACGCCACTCTTGCCGGTCGACTCGGCAACCAGCTGTTCGAGCCATGCTCCAAGACCAGCGATCTCGGGCGACGCGATTATCGTCATTTTGTCCCGGCCGCTTGCGTGGCAAACACCCAGAATCGCACCAAGCAATGCACCGGGGTTCAACGACGGGTCTTTAGTGCTGCAAGCAGCGACCATTTCTCCGGCACGCCGTAGAAATTCTTCGACATTAAGACCCATCAAAGCAGCGGGCACCATTCCGAATGCCGACAAAGCCGAAAATCGGCCCCCGATATCCGGCTTACCGTAAAATATGCGGCGGAATCCTTCGTCCTTCGCGATTTGCTCCATCTTGGAGCCGGGATCGGTGATCGCGATAAATTGCGCGCCCGCTTTGCCGGCTCCGACCATGGCGCTGACACGTTCAAAGAAGTACTGCTTGAAGCAATTCGGCTCAAGGGTAGAACCGCTTTTACTGGCGACGATGAACAGTGTCTTCGTGAGGTCAAGCCGGCCCTCTACCGCCTTTACCTGAGCGGGCACGGTCGAATCGAGAATGTGAAAAGTTTCGACGCCGAAGGTCATTGCAAGCACTTCGGGACAAAGCGATGAGCCGCCCATTCCCATCAGTAAAATGTCTTTGAAACCGGCGGACGTAATTTCAGACCGTAGATCCTGATACTTTTTAAGACCGTCCAATTCTTCATCGACTATGTCGAGCCATCCGAGCCAATCGGCTTCGTCGTCACTGGTCCACACAGACGCATCCCTGGACCATATCCGTTGTATCTTGTCTTGAGATCGCCAATTCTCGATCTCCGTCTGCAACGCAGCTTCAAGGTCGCCCGGAAGGGAATAGTTGATCGTGTTGAGCATGTTCGATAATCTAACATACCTCGATCAAAAAATTCTGATAAAATGCGGACAAAATGTTGAAACTATTATTCGTTCTTCTCGCCGCCGTAATTCTCAACAGCTCAGCTTTTTCACAGGATTGCCTTTCGCGAACGAAAGAAGTAAAACCCGTATATTCGGCCCAGATCAAAACGCTTTACGATAAGAAACTGGCAGAAGCATTTGTCGAATTCGACAAATCAAATGGTGACGCTGATTCGGTAATATGGCTGGGACGGCGAACGGCGTACCTAGGGAATTATAAGGACGCTATACGATTGTTCACGCGCGGAATTGGTAAATATCCGCGAGATGCTCGTTTATATCGACACCGCGGACACCGATACATTACACGGCGCTGTTTTGATGAAGCGATAAAGGACCTTGAAACCGCCGCAAGGTTAGTAAAAGGGAAGCCTGATGCGGTCGAGCCGGATGGGCTACCGAACGCGCAGAACATTCCGACGAGTACGCTCCAGTCCAACATTTGGTACCACCTCGGCCTTGCGTACTATCTAAAGGGTGATTTCAAGAAGGCGCTCGCAGCCTACCAAGAATGCGAAAAAGTATCGAAGAATCCCGATATGCTCGTCGCAACGAAGCATTGGATGTATATGACGCTGCGAAGGCTGGGGGATAAAGCTGCGGCTGACGCGGCGATATCCGATATAGGCGACGCGCTCGAAATAATTGAGAATGACGATTACTATTCGCTCATAAAGCTGTATCAAGGCAAGTTAAAACCTGAAGTTTTATTGACATCGAAAGGCTCGAAAACGGATTCCCTGAGTAATGCGTCGCTCGGCTACGGAATTGGTAACTGGAATTTGTATAACGGCCGTCGAGAAGAAGCAATCAAGACATTTGAGCAGATCACGGCTGGTGATCAATGGTCGAGTTTTGGATACATAGCCGCCGAAGCCGACCTCGCCCGTTGATCGTCGGAACGCGAGCGTCACATTCAACGACGTTTCGGCGGCGGGCAATTTCCGAATATTCAAACGCGCGATAATGATCAAGCTTGCAGCCAGTTCATAAGCATTTCTTCCTGCTTGTGAAAAGCATGTTCAGGTTTACGATCTTTGGTCATCGGCATCTTGAAGAAAACGGACAGCTGTTCTTGTACACCGAATTGACCCCTCCGTTTTGCAAGATCCAGACATCGCGCGATCTCAATCGCGAGCGGCGCCGCAAGGATCGAGTCACGGCAGAGAAAATTCACCTTGATCTGCATTGACTGGCCGAGAAATCCAGTAATGTCGATATTGTCCCACGCCTCTTTGTTATCTCCGCGCGGCCGATAATAGCGGATATCGACGATGTGATCTTCGACGGCGTAGCCGAGCATATCTTCAAGGACCGAGCTTTTGGTCTTTACCTTTGAGGCAAGCGAATCCTCATTGGAAAGCGCGAGTCCGTCGCGGTTCCCGAGTATATTTGTGGAGTACCAGCCGTCGATCTTTAACGAACGGCTTTTAAGTGCCGGTGCGAGCACTGTTTTTATGAAGGTTTGACCGGTCTTGCCGTCCTTGCCAGCTACAGGAACGCTCTGCTTTTCAGCAAATTCGACAAGGGCAGGGATGTCGGCTGAAACGGACGGGGTGAAATTTCCATAGGGGACGCCTTCGGCGATCGCGGCGTACGCATAGAGCATTGCCGGCGAAATGTCAGCTGAATTTTCGTCAAGAGCCGAATCGAACCTGGCAAGAGTATTAAATTTCTCGTTTCCTTCCGGGGCGAGCTTTTCGGTAGAGGCGAGATTGATCACCACCACGCTTTCACATCTAAGCTTAAATTCGCGAAGATCCGATCGTAGCTGCTCTATCAAGGCCCGATGATCGGTCGTTACGATTAGGTTCGCACCGTCGATATTTGCAAGGAACTCCGGATTGCCAATTGCAGGCCACGGTTTGATCGATCGCAATGCTTCGTCGGCGGCGACAAACTGTTTGTGCGAAAGGACATCGTGTTCCTCGGCGGCTCTCGCGAGGTGTTCAGGGAATAGGTCCCAACCAGCGAAGACGATATGCTCGTAGGCGGTCAATCCGTCGACCTCAAGACCCGCCAGCGGAAGCCCTTCCGGACCGATAAGCCCGTTTTTCAAAAGTTCAATACCAGCGACCATCGTTGACCCGACAGCGCCGCCCAATCCCACGACCGCAATACCTAATGTTCGCTGTGTCATATAAAAAGCGTAGTTTACACGATTGAATCCGATGCTCGTGTATTATCGGAAAAGCCTGGGGTTTCCGCAAATATGGCTGCGACGACACAGATAAAAGAGCTAGAGTGCGGCCTTCTGCAAAAGTTTAGTCAGCTCGCGCTTTAGCAATTTACCGGTTGGGCCCTTTGGAATGTCTTTGAGAAAGTGCACGGTCTTCGGGCACTTAAATTCGGCGAGATTCTGGCGGCAAAAATCTATAAGTTGATCTGCAGTCGTAACCTCACCATTCTTCAAAACGACAAACGCCGCGACTTCCTCTCCGTAGATCTCATCCGGCACGCCAATAACTGCTGCGGCCGCCACGGCCTGGTGTGTATAAAGCAGATCATCGATCTCACGCGGATAGATATTCTCGCCGCCGCGGATGATCATGTCGGACTTGCGGTCGGCGATATAGAAAAAACCATCCGCGTCCCGGTAGCCGATGTCGCCAGTGTGAAACCACCCATTCGAGAAGGCCATTGCCGTTGCTTCGGGATTCTTGAAATATTCCTTGAAAATATTCTCACCCCTAATGACGATCTCGCCCAGTTCGCTATCGACAACTTCGTTATCGTTTTCGTTGACGACCTTCATCTCGTTCCCGATCGGAAGCCCGCAGGATCCGGGACGTCGTGTATTGTTAGGCGGGTTAAAGGTCGAGCGGCAGGTGGATTCCGAGAGGCCGTAACCTTCGATCACCAAGCAGGAGAATTTCTCTTCAAACCGTTTCAAGATCTCCGCGGGGACCGGAGCCGAACCGCACATTGCGAATCGAAGCGTTTTCGGGCATGGGACACTGGACCTTGGGTTTTGAAGCAGCATCGACAGCATCGTGGCTACTGAACCGAACGAAGTTATTTGATATTTTTCGATGATGTCCCAGAATCGCGACGCTGAGAATTTAGGGCTGATAACGGTTGAGGCACCCGCGTAAAGTGCCGTCATCGTCGTGACCGAGACCGCGTTCATATGAAACAGAGGCATCACAGTCAACAGTCTGTCGCCATCGGTGAACCCCATCCATTCAGTTATCTGTCGTGCGTTCGCAGTTAGATTCCCGTGCGTTAATATGCAACCCTTTGGTTTTCCGGTTGTGCCGGATGTATATACGATCACTGCGGCATCGTCAGGGTTTAGATCGACGGGTTTTATCTCTTCGCTATATTCATTCGTCGCCTCCGAATGATCGTCAAAGATGATCGTTGGCATCGGGGAGTTTTCTTGAAGAGGGATCTTTGAGCTCAATTCGGTGCTCGTCAACATCAGTTTCGCCTCGGAGTTCCCGACTACCCAATCGATCTCATTCTTGTTCAGCAGGGAATTTACCGGTCCGGCAATGGCTCCGATCTTGAAGCATGCGAAATACGCAATGATGTATTCGGCAGAGTTTGGAAGCAGCAAGCTGACGACATCGCCTTTCGTAATTCCGCTTGCGAGAAGCAAATTTGCCGACCGGTGGACTGCTCGCTCGAACTCGGAGTATGTCCATTCGCGACCGTCGATCTCGGAAAAGAGAAACGGCTTTTCGGGCCGCCGCGATACACGGTCCTTCAACATTTGGCCAATGTTTTCATTGCTTTTCGGCGTCATCCCGTTATACATTAGCACAAGTCAGATTCACCTTTTTGGCGTTGCCAAAAGCAGGAGCATACGGTAGACGGATATCGTTGTTAGTCGTCGTGTACTTGCGTCTGCCGGTATTTCGGTGAGAGGCGACGCAAGGATTTATTGACAGCGATTCATTTGGCCGAAATTTTGACGAAATTCCTAACCCAACCAAGTAGATTTGTGTTTATATGACTCACTATCGAAGTTTCATTGGCGGCAAGTGGCTAGATTCGGCTTCGGGCCGTACCGCGCAGAATATCAACCCGGCCAATACGAAGGACATCATCGGGACAGCCGAACTCGCAACTCGCGAAGAGGCGCGTACTGCGGTCGAAGCCGCCTACAACGCCAGTAAAGCGTGGAAGAACACGCCGGCACCGGTTCGAGGGCGGATCATCGCAAGGGTGACCCGCTTGATGGAGGACCATAAGGAAGAACTCGCGCAGATCCTGACGCGTGAAGAAGGCAAGACTATAAATGAATCGCGGGGCGAACTGACGCGAGCCACGAACGTTGCCGAATTCTGCGCCGGCGAATCACGGCGGATGAACGGTGAAACAATTCCGTCGGAATTGCCTGCGAATTTTGCCTACACGATTAAGGAGCCGCACGGTGTCGTCGCTCTTATCACTCCGTGGAATTTCCCTGTTGCGATTCCCGTCTGGAAGCTAGCGCCGGCACTAGTTGCAGGAAACACGGTCGTATTTAAACCCGCGACGAACACGCCCGGAACCGCGGTTCGCCTAACCGAGCTTTTTGTCGAGGCGGGCATTCCCGACGGCGTGCTTAATCTTGTGCTCGGTTCCGGCTCCGAGGCCGGTGACGAAATTGTCAAACACCCGGCAGTGCGTGCAATTTCCTTTACCGGATCGACAGAAACGGGCCTCAAACTTTACGAGCAGATCGCCCCGCGCGGGATCCCATTTCAGGCCGAGATGGGCGGGAAAAATCCGGTCGTCATCCTCGAAGATTGCGATTTAGATCTTGCAGTCGAGCATACGGCCCAGGGCGCGTTCGGTTCGACTGGTCAGCGTTGCACGGCAACATCGAGAGCGGTTGTAATGGACACAATTGCGGATGAATTTGTTCAAAAGATCGTTGAACGCGCCAAGAGATTTAGACTAGGCGACGGTTCGAACGTCGCAAATGAAATCGGGCCATCGGTCGATGAAAGTCAATTCAACACCGTGTTGAATTATATCGACATCGGCCGCGAAGATGGTGCCACGCTGCTTTGCGGCGGAAAAAAGGCCGAAGGCCGAGGACTTGAAAACGGGTATTTCGTCGAGCCGACGGTTTTTGACCATGTCACGCCGGATATGCGTATCGCCAGGGAGGAAATTTTCGGTCCCGTGCTGTCGGTTCTTCGCGTTAACGATTTTGACGAAGCGATGACAGTTGCGAACGATAGCGAGTACGGACTTTCGTCCTCAGTCTTTTCAAACGACGCCAATGACATTTACCGTTTTATCGACGAGATCGAATCGGGAATGACGCATGTCAATTCGCCGACGACTGGCGGCGAAGCGCACATCCCGTTCGGAGGTATTAAGAATACCGGCATCGGCGCCCGCGAACAAGGCTCTACCTCGCTCGATTTCTACACCGAGCTCAAGGTCGTTTATGTTGATTACACCGGGCGGAAACGGGAAGGAAATTTGTATTAATATTATGAATCCACAAGAACAAAAGTCGACCGTCAAGAGTGCTGTCGAAAAGCACAAGGAATTTCTTTTTCCGGCCGTTGCGACCTATTATCAGGAGCCGGTAGCGCTTGTCAGAGGCGAAGGCGAATACGTCTGGGATGATCAGGGCAATCGATATCTTGACGCATTCGGCGGCGTGCTCACTGTTAGCGTCGGGCATGCAAATCGACGGGTCAATGCAGCGGTCATCGATCAGACGAACCGGATTCAACACACCTCGGCGCTTTATGTAAACGAGAACCAATCGAATCTCGCGGAAAAACTCGCGGAGATCACGCCCGGAAATTTGAAAAAATCGTTCTTCACCAGCAGCGGGACCGAGGCGGACGATACGGCGGTGATGGCGGCGAAGCTCGCAACTGGACGGCAGGAGATCGTTGTGCTGCGACACAGTTATTCAGGGCGTTCGGCGACGGCTTTGTCGGCGGTTGGGCATTCGAATTGGCGTCCGCTTCCGGCACAGGTTGCGGGCATCGTACATGCAATGGCTCCGTATTGCTATCGCTGTCCGCTCCAGATGACGCCCGATAATTGCGGCGCGGCATGTGCCAACGATGTTAAAGAAGTCATTGAAACGGCAACTACTGGCGAGATCGCGGCGTTTATGGCGGAGCCGATCCTGGGGGTTGGCGGTTTTATCGTACCGCCCGCCGGTTATTTCGAACGCGTTGAGGAGATCGTGCGGCAGCACGGCGGGCTTATGATCGCGGACGAGGTGCAAACCGGCTGGGGCCGCACGGGTGATAAATGGTTCGGGATCGAACACTGGAATGTGCAGCCGGACATTATTACTTCAGCCAAGGGAATGGGCAATGGCGTACCTATAGGCTGGACGATCGCGACACCGGAGGTCGCCGATAAGTTTCCCGGACTTACATTCGCGACATTTGGCGGGAATCCTGTTTCGACCGCTGCTGCTTTAGCGGTTATTAAGATCATCGAAGACGAGAGCTTGCGCACAAACGCGGGCGTGGTCGGCGGATATTTGCGCGAGAAATTCGAAGAGCTAAAAGAAAAATACCCGATCGTTGGCGACGTTCGCGGAATGGGTCTGATGCAGGGCATTGAACTCGTCAAAGACCGGAAAACGAAAGAACCGAATCCTGAGGCTGTCTTAAAGGTGTTTGAAGAAACTAAGCGTCAGGGGGTCCTCATCGGCAAGGGCGGGCTTTACGGCAATGTCATTAGGACCGGAATGATGCTCAACTCAACAAAGGATAATGTGGATGAGTTGATCAAGGCACTCGATGCCGGGCTTGCTTTGTGTTAAAGATTATGACTTGACCAAGTTAGCCAACATAGCTATAATAGCTAGGTATGAAAACCGCCAATATTGCAGAATTGAAAAACCGCCTCAGCGCTTACCTTGAAGAGGTAAAACGCGGTGGCGAAGTGCTCGTGAGTGAACGCAACGTGCCCTTCGCAAAGATCGTTCCATTGCGAAACACCGACGATTACGACGCGGAGGAAATGGAACTTGTGGCAAAAGGCATAATGAGTTTGCCTGAGATTGATGAGCCTTTGCCGGATTCATTTTGGGAAGCTGAACGACCGGACGTACCTATAGAGAAGATTCTTGAAATCATTCGTGAGGAACGAGATGCCCGTTGAGATCGCCTTTTGGGATACAAGTGCGATAATCCCGCTTTGCTGTAATCAGGACTTTTCGTTCGCTGCTAGAAGGATACGGCGACAGTTTGATTTACCGGTCGTTTGGTGGGGCACGCCGGTTGAAGTACATAGCGGGATAGACAGGTTGCGTCGGGACGGATTTCTTAACGAACACAGGTTGCTGCAAGCGATCGCTGGTTGGAATACGCTTGATCTTAGAGCTCGAAAGATCAAACCGGATGAAACCGTGTTGAGTCTTGCCGTCTCGATGCCTGGAGCGTTCAATGTCCGTGCATTGGATTCGTTTCAACTTGCTGCTGCTTTACGCTGGTGTGGCGAGCGGCCGCGCAATCGTCCATTTATATGCGCCGATAAACGATTGGGTGAAGTTGCAAATGAAGTTGGATTTAATGTTGTAAGTCTTGTTTGATCGATAGCCCTACGATCGTGGCGTTGTCATCGGCTAGGGGGGCTTTACGGCAACGTTATTCGAACGGGAATGATGCTCAACTCAACAAAGGATAATGTGGATGAGTTGATCAAGGCACTCGATGCCGGCCTTGCTTTGTGTTAGTAACAGAAAAATTCACCACAGAGAACACAGAGGGCACGGAGAATTGGCTGATCGTTGTCTTCCGTTGAAATTATCTAAGAATGAATCAAGTAACTATTAGACAAGCAACATTGGCCGATCTTGACAAGCTTCTCGCATTTGAGCAGGCGCTCGTCGATTTCGAACGCCCTCTTGATGCGACGATCAAGAGCGGCGATATAAACTATTACGATCTGGAAAAAATGATCTCGACCCCGAGCGTTGAGATCGTCGTGGCCGAATCGGCGGGCGAGATCGTCGGATGCGGATACGCCAGTATCGAAGACTCGAAACCATACCTAACACACCGCCTGCACGTCTATCTTGGTTTTATGTACGTCGCGCCTGAGCATCGTGGAAAGGGCGTGAATAGGTTGATAATGGACGAGCTCAAACTGTGGTCCATTTCGAAAGGCGTGACCCGGATGCGGCTTGAGGTGTTTGCAAGTAACCCCGCCGCGATCAAGGCGTACGAAAGAGTTGGCTTCGCTCCTCGGCTGCTGGAAATGACCGCAAGCCTCATCGATGCATAGTAAGGACACCTCGAACGTTTGCCTTCGTTGCAAGTCAATACAAGATCGGCCACGCACTTACCGCGCTGATTCGACGCGTTTGACTTGAATTTCTAGGACTGGTAAAGTCTTATTACCAACTTTGAACATCTTCGCCGTGCTGCAGACACGAGCCCGGCAATCACAAATCTATTGCTTGAACGCTGCGGTTTAGAACAGCAATAGAATTTCGCCACAACCAATTCGGGAGGAAAAAAATGATAAAGCGCAATTATTTGACAGCTGTAGTCACATTGGTACTGCTGTCACTCACGGTTTTCTTGTTTTCAGAGATTCGAAAGAGCTCAAGTACGACGTCGGTTGCTCAAAGTCCGCCTGCCGCACAGAGTACGGCCAGTCTGCAACGATTCAGCCTTTCGGAAATGATTGATCGATCGGGGCGGATATTTCGCGGGACAGTTTTAGATTTTGAAGCTGGTACGGTCCGAGCCGGGGGCGGCGAGCTTCCGACCGTGACCTACCGTTTTAGCGTTGATGAGGCCTTCAAGGGCGAGTTCAGCGACAAAGAAGGGACCAAGTATACAGAGATCACCATGCTCGGCAATTTAAAGGATGCCCCCAACGCGAGTGGGCCGAAGAAGCTGTCGGCGCTGCCAAAGCTACCGGCGCTCGAAGTAGGCAGTGATTATCTGATGCTTATGACCCCACAAAGTGACATAGGGCTTTCAGCCCCGGTCGGGTTAGGTCAAGGAGCGTTTGTAGTATACCTGCAGGACAAGCAAGAAATGGCTCGAAATGAATTCAACAATGCGGGATTATTTGACGGAGCGGTTAAATATTCTGAGTTGGCTGCTCAAATTCGGCAAGGAGGACAGAGGTGATCATGAAAAGAATAAACCTAAAAAAGATCAATATAGTACTCACCGTAGTTCTCGTTGCTTTGTTATCGCAATTTCCTATCACGACCACACACGCCGGCGGCCCACTCGCGAATTGCGAGAGCGGGGTGCCTTACCTTTGGCCGGCCAGCGGTGCAGGCATTCCGTTTAACCCGGATCAAGGAGATCTGGGCCCACTTACCAACGCGGGCGCGGTTGCAGCCGTGCAGCAGGCGTTCGATGTTTGGGGTGCTGTCCCAACTTCGACGGCGACCTATCAAAATGCCGGGCTTTTGCCGGTCGATGTTGACATCACCAACTTCCTCCCTTATCTGGAAGCCCCTGCGCCTGATGGTTTATCCGCCATCGTTTTTGACGACACGGGTGAGATCTTCGACCTTCTCTTCGGACCGGGTTCGGGGATTCTTGGTTTTGCCGGTCCTGAATGGGGAACCCCGGCGACATGTACGATCGACGAAGGGTTTTCGTTCTTAAACGGTCCGGCATTCGGCGATCCCGTTGAAGCTTTGGATGTGATGGTCCACGAATTCGGCCACTATTCAAATTTGGCCCACACAGCTGTCAACGGACAGATATTTCTTGCGGGTGATCACAGCGGCCCGACGCCTGACGACACCTTCGGGTTGCCGGCCGGTATCACGCAGATCGAGTCGATGTACCCGTTCTACTTCGGTGGCGGCTCCGGTACAAGTTCGCTTCATAAGGATGACGCCACCTCGCTGTCAACGCTCTATCCGGAAGCAATTTTTGCAACTGGAACGGGCGCGATAAGCGGCACGATCCTGGCACCGAACGGTACGACCAAATTGACCGGCGTGAACGTTATTGCGCGAAATGTCGCCGATCCGTTCAATGATGCGGTCTCGGCTGTGTCAAGCGACTTTACTGACAGCGCTGCGCAGTCGGACGCAGTCGTTGGCACATACAAGATCGAAGGCCTGACTCCGGGCGCACAATATGCCGTTTATGTTGACGAAATATTGGCCGGTGGATTCAGCACTTCTCCGCTTGGGCCGCTGCCGGGGCCTGAGGAGTTTTACAATGGGGCGAACGAATCGAGTGATGGCGCAGCGGATGTGCCGACGGATTCCACCCCGGTTACCGCTGTCGCGGGCAATACTGTCGGCAGTATAAACATTATCTTCAATAAACCAGCGCCAGGCGTGCCGCTTCCCGTTGGCGACGACGGCTCGGTCGAGATCTTTCTACCCTTTAACTTTGCGATCTGCGGACAATCTTATGATTCGCTATTTGTGAATGCGAACGGTAATGTAACTTTCGGCGCTCCGAACGGAGACTTTAGCGAATCCGCGTCCGAAATGTTGTCAGGCCCGCCCAGAATAGCCGGGCTATGGGATGATCTGAATCCGTCCGCCGGCGGTAGCGTCTTTTACACTGTTACCGGGAACACGGTCACTGTAACTTATGATGACGTGCCGGAATTTTTTAGCACCGGGTCGAACAGTTTCAGCATCACGCTCAAACGAAGTGCAAACCACATCGATCTTGCGTATGGCGATATTTCAGCTGTCGACGGTCTTGGCGGAGTCAGTTGCGGCGGAGCGATAACTTCACGTTACGAGACCCCGGTCGACCTCTCGAGCCTGAGCGGCCGAATCAATTTGCACAATTCACCGGCGATTTTTGAGCTGTGGAATGCTGCAAATCCATTTGACCTTGACAACCGGTCGGTACTGTTTACAGGAACTACCACCTACAACGATAATTGGGCCGGAAAGAACGACTCGTTTGCGAAGGCCCGCAACATCTCTGTTCCGTTCAACTCGGCGCCAATTGGCCGATATACCGAGATCGAACCGACGGGCGCCGATGTGGATTACTTCCGCTTTAGTCTTAAAGGAGGCACGACGCTGATCGCTAATATCGAGACCGGCGGACTCGACTCTTTGATCGGTTTATTCGACGCGGGCGGCAACCTGGTTGCGGTTGACGATGATGGCGGGGCTGGATTGTTATCCCGAATCGTATTTGCTGTGCCATCAAGCGGAAAATATACGCTGGCGGTGACGTCATTCGCGGATTTTGATTTTTCCGGTGATGGCGGAAGCGGAGGCCGATACGTCCTCGATCTTTTCGCGGTCGATGGCACAATTCTTAACGCCGGCGATGATACGAGCCACCAAGTGAACCTGGGTTTCACATTCCCATTCCAGGGTCAAAACTATACGAGTGTGTTTGTAAACTCGAACGGCAACCTAACGTTTGGTTCCGGTGACACCGACTTTAGCGAGTCCGTACTCGAATTGCTGAACGATCAGCCGCGGATAGCGCCACTATGGGACGATCTGGATGCGTCCGACGGCGGCGTGGTGTATTACAATTCAACTGCCGGCGGTATGACGATCACGTACCTCGATGTGCCTGAGTTCTTTGCGAGCACGACAAATACTTTTAGTGTCACGCTATTGCCAAGTGGCCAAATTGATGTCGTGTACGGAGGGATCGCTGCTGTTGATGGCCTTGCCGGCGTTAGTCCGGGCGGAGGTGCTGCCGACCCAGGCGGTACGGATCTGTCGGGAGCCGCAAGTTTGTCTGCGACAGGCGTAACTTACGAGCTGTTCAATTTAGGCAATCCAAACGACCTGACGGGCCTTACATTGAATTACTTGCCGTAATTTGAAGGTTAGCTTTTGATAATAATAGCCGGCCGTCCTTTCTGGGGCGGCCGCATTTCATTTTGCCGCTGAACGATTCACCACGGAGGCACTGAGAGCACAGAGGATTTTTTAGAAATATTTTAGCGAGGTGTCTCCGAGCAAGCAGGATTGAAGGTTGCCAATGTATTTTATTTTAACTTTCTCTGTGTCCTCTGTGACTCTGTGGTGACGATTCACCACGGAAGCACTGAGAGCACAGAGGATTTTTTAGAAATATTTTAGCGAGGTGTCTCCGAGCAAGCAGGATTGAAGGTTGCCAATGTATTTTTATTTTAACTTTCTCTGTGTCCTCTGTGTCCTCTGTGACTCTGTGGTGAATAAAAGCTTATGGAATTGAATGACATAACCGAAAAGATCATTGGTTGTGCGATACAGGTTCATCGAGTTCTTGGTCCCGGTCTGCTTGAAAGTACGTATGAAGTTTGTCTCGTTCATGAACTCATTAAGGCAGGATTGAAAGTAGAACGACAAGTTGCCGTGCCAATCATTTACGATGGCCTGAAACTCGATGCTGACTAATATCTAGATATTTTGGTCGAAGAAACTGTAATTATCGAACTGAAGTCTGTTGAGAATTTGTTGCCGATTCATGAAGCTCAACTTCTAACTTATCTGAAATTAGCTAACAAAAAGCTCGGACTCCTGATAAATTTCAATGTAACTTTATTGAAAAATGGCATAAAGAGAAGAATTAATTGAGAAGATTCAGGAATTCACCACAGAGGCACCGAGAGCACAGAGGACCTTAGAAAAGTTGTTTAGTTGAAATAGGATCGAATTGTTCCTTGCAAATTGTTAATTTTCTTTCTCAGTGTCCTCTGTGGCACTGTGGTGAATTTCTTATGAAAACACTTATCAAAAACGGCCGAGTTGTCACCGCGGTTGACGACTACCACGCTGATATTTTTATTGACGGCGACACGGTTACGACTATCGGCAAGACGCTCGATATGGAAGCTGATGTCGTGATTGATGCGTCAAATAAACTCGTCCTTCCCGGCGGGATCGATCCGCATACGCATATGGAACTGCCGTTTGGCGGAACCCAAGCGTCGGATGATTTTTTTACCGGGACTCGGGCCGCGGCCTTTGGAGGGACGACGACGATCATTGATTTTGCGGTGCAAACGAAGGGCGAATCGATGACCGCGGGCGTCGATGCCTGGCATAAGA
>JBAUGL010000141.1:0-3176 GCA_049679665.1 Pyrinomonadaceae bacterium
GCTCCACTCTGTATCCCGGGCTGATACTGATACTTTGGGCGCTCCACCGTGGCAGATGCATTCACCGGTTTAGTTTCAAATGCAACACGCTTAATATCCATCAGATGTATTGGTGAAACATTGTCGGATGTCACGTTGCCGCCCCACGAACCACAGCCGAGTGTCATCGACGGGGCCAGGTCAGTCGAAAATCCGATCGCGCCATGTGTTGTCGGCGAATTGATGACAACACGGGCAGCCGGCATTCTTTGGCCAAATTTGATAGCGGCTTCACGATCCTTTGTGTGCATTCCCGCCGTGTGCCCCATGCCGCCAAATCGTAGGATCTCGTAGCACCTGTCGGCTGCATTATCGACGCCGTCAACAACAAAAAAGGCCAGTGTAGGCGACAATTTCTCGATCGACCAGGGGTGGTCGCGTCCAACACCATCGCAATCCGCGATCAGGCATCTAATTCCGTTCGGAACGGGCACACCTGCAAGATTCGCAATATACTCTGCTGATTTCCCTACGATTTCGGCATTCAGGGTACGCTCGGGTGTCAGCAATACAGAAGCTACCGCGGACGCTTCCGATTTACTCAGAAAGTGGCCGCCCTTCGATGTGAATTGATCGCGAACCTCAGAAGCGATGCGTGCATCGACAACAACGGACTGTTCGGATGCACAGATAGTCCCATTATCAAAGCAGGTGCTTGTCAAAATATCCGACACCGCTTTGGAAATATCGGCACTTTTCTCGACAAAAACCGGTACGTTTCCAGGGCCGACGCCGAATGCAGGCTTACCGGAAGAATATGCAGCGCGTACTAGGCCTATGCCGCCAGTCGCGAGAATAACCGATGTTCGCGGGTGCTTCATTAAGGCTTCAGTGCCATCGATCGTAGGATTTGTAAGGCAGATTACCGAATCCGGCGGCAATCCATTTTGAACTCCGGCAGCCTTCATTATTCTTGCTGTTTCGGTAATGCACCTTACGGCGGAAGGATGCGGTGAAAGCACGATGGTATTTCGTGACTTGATCGCGATGATGATCTTGAAAATCGCAGTTGATGTAGGATTGGTCGAGGGTATAATCGCCGCGACGACGCCTCGCGGGGAGGCTATCTCAACAACACTGCCGGTATCGGATATAACGCCGACAGTCTTTAAATCACGAAAATAGTTCCATACGTCTTCTGATGCAAAGCGATTCTTTTCGCGCTTATCTTCCGGATTTCCGAATCCGGTCTCTTCATGTGCAAGAAGCCCGAGCCTTGCGGAGTCCGCCAAAGCCGCACGCGACATGGCATCGCAAATAACGTCGATCTTTTCCTGATCAAATTCCGAAACGGATCGGAATGCCCGGTCAGCCGCATCGACCGCATCGCGAGCTTCCTGCTGTGCAATCAGATCCGCATCTGCCATTTTCTATCTGCCTCTGAAACGGGTCGTTGAATCGCCCGATTCAATTTATTTCGATCTAGACCGGCTCTTATCGTTTGCCGAGATCGCACTTCCCTGCTGACCGGCGCCCAACTGCCTGCCTTCGCCGCCCTGAAGAGCCTTTTCGTCCGGACTTAAGCCGATCCTGCCCCCAGTTGGCAAAACTCGCTCGACTTCGCCATGAGGGCGCGGAATCACATGAACGCTGATCAGTTCTCCGACACGCCTGGCGGCGGCGGCACCCGCGTCCGTTGCTGCTTTTACGGCGCCTACATCCCCACGTACGAAGATAGTCACGTACCCGGCACCAATGTACTCTTTTCCGATCAATTGGACGTTTGCGGCTTTGACCATAGCATCGGCCGCTTCTACCGCACCGACGAAACCTTTAGTTTCAACCATCCCGAGTGCTTCCAGACTCATCATTTATCCTCGCTTATGTAATTCTTGAATAGATTCTAGTATAAGTTCACAAGTTAGCCTAAACCTAACACGCGGATATCCGATTATCAAGTGTATATCGCCCAATAAAAACCGTGTAATCGATTGACAATTTCCGCTTGTCAACGGTATATTTCAAGATTAAGACCTTTCCTATTTTTGCGGTAAATTAGGCGACAAATTAAATAATAAAATGTCATTAACTCTGGGTGAAAAACTTCGACAGGCTCGCGAGGAGAGAGGTATATCCATAAGTGATGTCGCCGAGCAAACACGTATTTCCCCGCATTACCTCGAATGTATCGAAAACGACGATTATAAACCGCTGCCGGGAGGGATCTTTAACAAGGGCTTTCTTAAGTCCTTCGCAAAGCACGTCGGGCTCGAACCCAATGAGGTTTTACAGGATTACGCACAACTTTCGTCAACGCAGGAGATAAACGACATCAATGAGGTGCGTACCTATCGTCCGGAAGTTCTCACAGATGACCGAACCCTGTCTTCAATGGTGCCGACCGTGATATTTGCCGGTATTATTCTTGCATTGATGACTGGCGGGATTCTTTTCGCGGTGAATTATATTCAAAATCGAGGAGCTCAACCACAGGCTACGCTTAGCCCTTCCCCCGAATCGACAAATACAAATTCCGTTGTTGCCGCGACTCCTGAAACGTCGCCGGTCGTCTTGCCAGCGAATGACAAGATCAGTGTTGAGCTTAAAGCAGTTTCAGAGCCAGTCTGGACGACGTACACGATTGACGGTACGCCGACGATCCAAACACTTGAGCCTGACCAAACCTTGAAACTCGAGGCCAATGATTCGTTTGCTGTAAAATATTCCAGGTCTAAGGTAAATAATCTGCAAATCACCCTCAATGGCAAAGCGGTCACGCCGCCTACACCCATAAAAGGCAACATTCTCATAGAGATAGATAAATCGAATTTGGCACAGATCGTTGAATCGGGACAAGTTTCTCCGATCGGGGCCCTGATCTCCCCTGAACAGCCGAATGATGGATCGTCTCAATCTAATTTGGCGACGCAGCAACAATCGGAGAATCGTCCGGCTTCGGATAGACCAGAGTCACAAATAAATACCTCGGAGGCGATAACAAACTCCACGGAATCGGCTGCGCCGTCTACTTCTGTCTCTCCGGCATTCACAAGGCCAACTCCTGTTTCCAAGACCGTTCCTCCTGTTGTTAAGCAAGAGCCGCCGCAGATGACGCGTTCTGCGCCCAAACCCGCCCCACCGGCGGCAAAGCCTTCACAAACCCCGATCGTCGTTGGACAACCCCGGCCTAGATGAAG
>JBAUGL010000142.1:0-53164 GCA_049679665.1 Pyrinomonadaceae bacterium
TCAAAATAGACGGAGGATACCTCTTCAAGAGGACGCTCTCAGAAGAGGAGGAGAAATTTTCCAAATCCCTAGGGGAGGATAGGCTTAAGAAACGACCCGACATTCTCCTATTTCCACAGGAAAGTAAGTGCATCATTATCGAATTCAAGGACCCGGACGTAAATCTTAGCGATCACCTTTGGCAAATAAATAAGTACGCTGGATTTATCCGAAATCTCACGAACGATAAGTTTCAGTTCGACACATTTTACGGGTATCTGATAGGCGACTCGTTCGATAGAGATGAAATCCGGCTGGCAGATGCGGACTTTAAGGACGCTTATCACTTCGACTACATGTTTCGTCCAGTAAAAACAGTCGCGGGCCTTTTCGGACGCGATGACGGTGCCCTGTACACGGAAATTATTTCCTATAGATCGATTTTAGAGAGAGCGGCAAAGCGAAATGAGATGTTCTTGGAGAAACTGGGTAGACCGCTTCCAGTTTCAAACGTCGCGTCCTCGAGTAAAGAACCAAGCAGAACAACGTCAACCAAAGAGTAGTGTAAAATAGCCGATCACGCTGACGCGATCCCAGGCTTCGGGTAGTGTACTAATCCTGTGGTGTTGGGGTATTCCACAATTTCTTTTGTATCTTTTGTACGAAGGGAGTTTCCGGACGCGAAAATAGGCGGCTGGCAATTAGCGTAGATAACTAGGAGTCGCCAGAATGGTCGCGATTGGATATCGGCGCGTTTCAAAAAAAAGTTCCTGCTGTGTTTGCGGGAAGCCAGACTGGTGCAGCACGACGACGGCCGAGACAATTTCATTCTGCGCCCGCTCTACTTTGAATGCGGACAGGATCAGTCCGCATGGTTGGGGCGTCTTTTATCACCAGAGACAAATCCGCGATCTATACATTCAAGTTGAGGGAAATCGAAAAGATGAGGCGGACGGATTGGGACTTTCACATTGTTTAGGCTCTTAACGAGGAAAGGACTTCTCCATGTCCCTCATTAATTTGACGATGCTCTCAAATGCGGTTTTAAAGTCAGGTTTATTGGGGACTGAAGCGGTCGCGCTTAGCCAACCTCGTTCAAGGCTTTTCGTATTTATATCACTCAGAGTCTCGAAAAAATTCTGCGGTAATTCCGTTTCACGAAAATCAAAGCACCGTTTCAAAGCCTGACCTAATATATCGGCATCGGCTTTCGGAAGAAAAGTTGCGATGTCGTGAACATCTTTAGATCGGGAGTTAATATTTCCGTGCGCGATCAAAGCGTGCAGCTTTTCAGCGATAATTGTTTCGATCGGGTAAACGGACCAACTTAGGTTCTCTTGTGCCGAAAGTAATGTGGGTGTTTCCAAAGTCTTTGGGCCGGGAGTGATGGGGTCGCCAATTCCAACATCAAAGTGGACGATCTGCGCCTTCTTGAAGTTCTTTAAAACCTCGCCAATTCCTGCTCTGTAAATTTGGCGAATGCCGCCGTACTCACCTTGGGTTGCAAGATCAACCTGATTCTCAAAATGAAACCAAACTCCATCGTCCAGATCGGTTTCCGAGCACGCTCTTGCACGCTCCAAAGTTGAATCGACACTTGCTTGTACCACTAGAGCATCGACGTCAACCGTATAGCGGGAAGAGTTATAGACTTTCAGTCCGACAAATCCGCCTTTGAAAACGAGGTGTTTGTTAAGCTCATCGTCTGCTGTCAGCCGTGCGACTAATCGTTCGAGAATAAATGCTGTCTCAAGATTTTGATATGGAACGCCGAGATCAACACTCAGACTAATGAGTTTTTGCCGGACCGAACTACCTTTTGCTTTTGTGGTCAAGGAGTTATGACCTCCAGATGCTTAGCGAGTACTGCCTCAAGTCCGAGTTCTTTTGCGGCTCTTGCGAGTTTAGCTTCGGTAGTCTTTCTTTGAGCAAGGGATTCCCGAGCTGCTTTGATCGCGGTCCTTTCGCCAATTTTTGTGATGAACTTGAGACCTTCCAGAACCGCTCTTTCGACATTTACTATTCGATAGCCATTTTCATCAATGATCTCTTTATTGAGTCTCGTTTTCGTTCGAATGAGTTTATAGCCTTTTACTCTGGTTCTTTTTCCGGGAGGAACAACTACCCATATCTCACCCGGCACTTGCTCAGCAAGGTTGTAGTGATAAAGAGCAGAAAGGCCGCCAATCGCCGAAGCCGGCCCGAACCTGGAGTACGCAACCTGAAATCCGACGTCACTGTCTAGATGGGCATTTGGATGGAGGTATACCCCTCGGCCGAGACGCACGAGATCCTTTGCGGCTACGAGTCGGGATATGTCTTGTTGACTGATGCCCATCGCTTTGCCCTGAGCCAGCGTAAAGACCCCGAGTTTTTTTATCTTTGGCTCCTGTTGTCTATCCACATTTAAAGAATGCGGTGAAAAGTGACATTTGTCAATAGAAAATGTCACATTACACCAAGCAGCCTATTTCCGAAACTGCCTGTCAGGATAATGAAATAGGTGGAGATCAGCCCAATGTTAGAAGACATGCAGCTACTTCCGAAATATTAAAAAGCGGCGGGAAAGATGCAGGAAAAGGAAAAAAATGATCATCGGATACCGTCGAGTATCAAGAAAAAGTCCATGCCGCATTTGCGGCAAACCGGACTGGTGCAGTACCAGCAAAGATCAGAATATTTCGTTTTGCGCCCGTTCTTGGACAAACGCAGATAGACTTAGTCGCAATGGCTGGGGAATCTATTATTACAGGATTAAAAACCCCCTCAATTCCAGGTCTACCTTTTCAGCAAAACAACCTTGCCGGGCAAAACAAACTCCAATAGCCCCGATCGACCTCAGAAATAAGATCTATCAGAAACTTATTAAGCTTTCGCCTTTATCTGAATGCAAGGAGTTACGTTTTAACGACGAATGGATCAGCGTTCAAATTCGAGAGATGAGCCGCTACGGTCTATTTCCAAAAGCAACTGTCGAACGGCATCGACTTGTTCGATCACTAATCGAATCATTTGTAAAAGATGATGCTATCGTTCCTGCGTTCAAGGGGGTGCCAGGATTCTGGAGCGGATTGAACGGAGGCCTACGATTAGGCAGTGATTTTGACTCCGTTGACGATTTGTTGCTGATACCTTTCTATGATCCGAATGGTTTCATTCAGGCTTGCCAGATCCGGATTATGCGGCAATCCCCGAGCACATCAGGAAAGTATCTATGGCTTTCGTCAATTCGACAGCGTGAAGGATGTGGTCCGGGAACTCCTCTCCACCATGAAGGTGCTGTCGGCTTCAAAGGGAAAACGATTGAGAAAGTTCTGATTACCGAAGGCGCTTTAAAGGCTGCTACCGTGCAAGCTTTTCTACCTGATCGATACGTCGTGGGAAACAGCGGTGTAGCCACCTCTCACCGGGAGATCATCAAGACTGCTCGGAAGAAGACTTTGGAAATTGCATTCGACGCCGATTGCTTTACGAATCCGCACGTTGCGAGAGCTATTGCGTCACTTATCTCCCTTCGAGTTCGAGAGCAGCAGTTCTTGTCCTACGATCACCCCACCAGAATCCTTACTTGGGACAAACGCTTCAAAGGTATCGACGATGCATTGATCGCAGGAGCGTCAATCAAAGATCTCCATGTTTCTGATTGGTTGAGATCGCTAACGCCGGAATGCTTTGAGGCGGTGAGCATTCAACTCGCAGGAATCTCTCTATAAAAATAGGCGGCTGGCAGTTCGCGTCATGTGCGAGCCATCTGTTCCTTCAATATCATTAATCAGCCTCATTGATCGAGTCGCCAAAATCGCAGACGGTGAGATGCCGATCTCGAATAAGGAACTCATCGAACTCTGCAAGGAATATGGAGTATTTGAGTCTACTGTCGATTCACATATCTTCCACGAGATAGCTGAGACTGCACTGAACTCACTCATTCAGAAGAAATATGGAAGTGAGTTGCTAACAAAAATTGATCCGCTTGGATCGGTTTCGACGATCCTAAGACCTCTCCAGAAACGACTGCCAACGCAGACATGGCGAAGTGAAACCCAGATAACTTATCAGCAGTTTTCCACGCCTATCGCGATCGCGTACCTCGCAGCATATCTCCTCAACATTCGGCACGGTGAGACCATTCTGGAACCGTCCTGCGGAACCGGCAGTCTCGCTGTATGGGCTGGGGCGGCCGGAGCAATTGTAATAGCCAACGAGATCGACCCGAGGCGAAGGGTGTTAGCTCAAACTCAGGGATTAGAGCCATACGCGTTTGATGGAGAGTTCATTGATGATCTGCTGCCGGAGCATTTGATCCCCGATGTGGTTCTCGCCAATCCACCATTCTCCTCAAGCGCAGGACGAGTCCAAAGAAATAGCATCGAATACGGTTTCCACCATATCGACTCTGCCTTGCGAAGACTTAAAAAGGGCGGACGTTTCGCCGTTATTCTTGGCGAGAATGGCTCACCGAGGTCCCGTAATGGATGCCGATTCTGGGACTATCTCCATCCCGAGATCCAATTGAAAGCTTCGATCGAATTGCCGGGACGAGAGTTCTACCCCAACGGCACAAGCGTTAAGACGACGCTCATCATTGGAAAGAAACCGGTCTCACCTCGGACTGCTTCTTCCCTTGAGATCGAGAGCGTTCCTAATATTGTCGCGACATCGGTCGAGCACGCTTTCGAGAAAGCACTGGCACTGAATATCCGTTTCTGATCCAAGTCAAATATAAATGTACTCAATTCAAGAACCGAGTTCGGAAGGACTTGCTGCGCCAATAATTGCTTTGGGTGAAGTAACCAAGACGGTTGAACAACCTAAGAGCGATCCGGAGATTCAGATCTATTCTCCAAGATATGTTTTCGGCGGTTCACCACACCCTGGCGTGATCGTGGAACCGCCCGGCCTCGCTAATGTAGAACCTCCGTCGATCTGCTATCGCCCACGACTGCCAAAGAATCTCTCTGAAACCGGAAAGTTGTCCGCAATGCAATTGGAACGGGTTATCTACGCTGGCCAAGCGCACGAACAGCGACTGGCCGACGGAGCACGGGCCGGCATAAGCATCGGCGACGGTACTGGCACGGGCAAGACGGCCTCACTCGCGGGAATAATTCTTGATAACTGGTTTCAGGGGCGAAGGCGAGCGGTATGGTTCTCGGTAAAGGCCGATCTGATCGAAGCAGTCTCAGACGAGTTCAAAAGGCTTGGGCTAAAGCCACCAATCAAACTGATCAACGACTTTCCAACCGATCAAGAGATCGACATTGAAGACGGCATAGTCTTTTGCACGTATCGATCGCTAATAGCCAGGTCGAAGAAGGGAAACAAAAGAATTGATCAGATAACACGCTGGCTGGGATCAAACGGGGTCGTGATCTTCGATGAAGGGCATAAAGCAAAATATGCGTTTGCTGACGACCGCGGCAAATCTACACAGACAGGAGCCGCCGTACTTGAGATCCAGAATCCAGAAAGGTTTCCGGATGTGAGAGTGGTCTATTCTTCCGCGACATCGGCAGGTGAGGTCCGACATCTCGCGTATATGTCACGGCTTGGTTTGTGGGGAAAAGGAACCAACTTTCCGATAGGATTCGAGCAATTCGCTGAAGAGATCGAATCCGGCGGTGTCGGTGCTTTAGAGATGGTATGCCGGGACCTTAAGGCGATGGGACGCTACCTATGCGGCAATTTGAGTATGGGAACCGATCCTGAATCCGGCCTGTCGGTAGAGTTTCGAGAGGTAATCCACAAACTAACGCCTACCCAGCGAAGAATGTACGACAACATGGCCCAGGGCTGGCAGGAAGTCTTTCGGAATATCCATCGAGCGCTTGATCTAACGAACTCCGGTAAGGCCACCCGAAGCAGTGCTGTCAATCAGTTCTGGGCCGAGCATCAGAGGTGTTTTCGTAATCTCATCACCGCCTTCAAAGTCCCGACACTTATCCGCGAGATAGAAGATGCACTCGGCCGAAAAGAATCAGTGGTAGTTTCGATAACCGGCACGGGCGAGAGCCAGACGAAGAAGCAGATAGAGAGGGCAGCAGATCAGGATGAAGCGATAGATAGTCTTGATTTCAGTCCGAGAGAAACTCTTACTCGACTAGTAGCGAATTGTTTTCCGACCGCGTGTTTTCAGGAAAGAACCAACCAGTATAGCGGAACTGTCGAGTACATTCCGCTCGTTCACGCTAACGGAGATCAGGTTGAGAGTCGTGCAGCTTTGCAACTGAGAGCAGAGCTATTGGATAAACTGTCCATTCTAGAAGTCCCCGAGCATCCGCTTGACCAATTGGTGAACTATTTCGGGGTTGAGAATATCGCCGAGATGACGGGACGTAAGAAACGTCTTATTAGGACAGCGAACGGCACACTGGAATATCGACCGCGGCAACTCGCAGGTGTCCCCTCGAAACTTATCAACCTCCACGAAAAAAATGCTTTTCAGAAAGGCGACAAAAGGATCGCCATTATGTCGGAAGTGGCATCGACCGGCGACAGTCTTCATGCAGGCAAGAGCGTCGGGAATCAGCAGAGGCGCCTTCATATTGCAGCAGAGCTAAAATGGTCAGCCGATAAACAGATCCAGGACTTCGGGCGCACACATCGCACTGGGCAGGTCGCACCGCCAGTGTATTTGCTCGTCTTCACGGAACTCGGCGGTGAGAAAAGATTCTCCTCAACTATCGCCAGAAGGCTTGGTAATATGGGAGCCCTTACAAAGGGCGACCGGCGTGCCGAAAAGGCCGGAAACCTTGATAAATATAATCTTGAATCGAGAGAAGGGCGTTCGGCGTTAAGTGTCGTACTGACTGGCATCATGCGAGGGCGAGAGATCGAGGGCCTCGACGATCCAAGGAAAGTTCTTAGAGACATGGGGCTTGTGAAGACCGTCGACGGCGGTGAAGAAGTTCCTGACAGCGATAAGACAAATATCCCGCGATTCCTGAACAGGCTTCTTTCATTGGAAGTTGACCGACAGAATGCACTATTTGATTACTTCTATTCCACGTTTCTTGAGACCATCGAGTATTTAAAACAGAAAGGAAAACTCGATGACGGGATGGAAGACCTGAAAGCGATGTCAGTCGCCGTCTCGGGATCGCCCCAGGTTCTCAACTCCGACCCGCTGACTGGCGCGAAGACCGTCTATTACAAGTTGGATCTTAAAGTCGCAACGACGCCGGCTAAATATCAGGACATGGCGGCTAGCGAGACACACAAGTTCTATCAGGACCGGCGAGACGGATCGTTCATAGGGGTCAGAAGAACTTTATCCCATACCGATCCGGAGACGGGGGAACGATACCAAATGTTCTCGATTACAAAGCCTGTCGGACGCAACGTCGCCTATTTGCGGGAGGGCGAATTAAATCAGCGTTATCGGGTAGTCCCGAAAACAAAAGCAGAAGACTGGTGGGTTAAAGAGGAGAACAAGATACCCGCTTTCGAGAACAGAACCGTACATATCCTTAGCGGTGCATTGCTTCCGATATGGAAGTACCTGAAAACGCTAAGCCACGATGCTCTGAATATCGTTAGAACCACAGCCGATGACGGAACCAGACTTGTCGGCGTTCGGATATCGGAAGAATGGCTCAGAGATATACGGCAGCACTTTGGCCTGCGATCAAGTATTCCAACTACCACAAGCGAAGTTCTTCGAGTTGTCGATTTCGAGAAGAACAGCGTCAATCTGATCGGTGATATCACAGTTCGAACCACCCGCTTTCAGGGACAGTTGCTCACCGAGGTATGCCCATCCACTTTCGAGCAGATCAGAGAACTGCGTGGAATGGGACTCGTCAATATTGTGCAGAACGGTCGGCAGAGATTCTTTCTCCCGCAGGAGTCCGCCCGGACCGCTCTTGAAAGGGTGCTAGCTCTATATCCACCGGAATCGACAAGCATCGGCTTCCTTCCGGAATTTCAGATCGGTACAGAAGACCTTACCAAACAGGATCCGGTAACCTTACCCGATTGGCTTATGGAACCGGACGCCGGAATCGTCAGTAATCTATCGAAAACAAACATCGATTGTGAAGAGCAAAGTGCGCCCATCGTAAACGAACTGTTCACGATGTAGACAGTTTTACCGCCTTTGCGGTTCATTCAATTGCTGGTGTCTTTTCCTATGGAACCCCGATGAATACTTGTCACTAATTAGATTATCCACCGACCGATCACTGCGGCACGCCTTTTGTATTAGGAGATCAGTACTAATTTAGATCCGATCACGCACAGGAGGTCTTCAATGCAGCATCAACCCGACACTTTTGTCCCCACCCCAACATCCCGATCCATCGACGGTAAAGTAATTCGCTTTGCCCGTGTTCCGCACTATGTCCTGATAACCGGAGAAAGAGGAACCGGAAAAACTACCATCGCGCGGCAGCTTCATGATCTTAGTCCAAGGTCGAAACGAGAATTCGTAAGTGTCAACTGTGCGAGTTTCAGTTCTGAGCTTTTGGAATCGGAACTGTTCGGATACGAAAGAGGAGCGTTCACCGGAGCGATCGCTCCGAAAGTCGGACTTTTTGAAGCCGCAAATGGCGGCACACTATTTCTTGACGAGATCGGCGAGCTGTCCTTAGGTCTTCAGGCTAAGTTTCTAAAAGCGGTGGAAGAAAGGCGCATTCGGCGGGTAGGCGGAACGCAGGAACGGGAAATCGATGTGCGTGTTATAGCCGCGACTTCCAGAGATCTTAGATCGATGGTGAACAGCGGATCATTTAGACCCGACCTCTTTGACCGCTTGAATATCCTCCAGCTTGAAACTCTGCCTCTTCGCTATCAGAAAGAGCGGATCGTGGAGACATTTCTCGATCAGTTAGAAACCGAAAGAAGAACGATCGGTTTAGAAATGCCTTTTCAGATCGAAAAGGAGGCGCTGGCTGCTATCGAGAACCTCGAATGGAAAGGTAACTATCGTGAGCTTCGGAATTTCGCAACCCGTCTTGCGGTGGACGCTATTGATGAACCGGTGATCACTCTTCAAGCCGTTAATCGCCTTGTATGCGATAGGGGCAACCGTCCCGCCGCAGTCGTCCCTATTGCTGATGACAGCGGAAGTTTCCTGACCGTAATGCTTGATCCCGAAACAGATGATCTCGATAGCGTATATGTAAAAGCCGCCGCAACCTTCGTCGAACACGCACTAAAGCTTTCAAACGGAAATTTACGACGTGCGGCGCGATCGATCAATACCACGCATTCAACGATCTCCCGGATTCTTAAAAAGAATCAAGAGCGGTTTGTGGCTCCCTCAAATGCCGCTGCTTCCTTTGCGGCCGCCGCCTGATTCAACCAAAGTCTCGAGTATATGGGTTCGCGAATCGTCGCGAACCTTTTCATTTGGAGTCGGTTATATAGGCGGGAATAAACAGGCGGCTGATAGGACTGTGGAGATAGAGACATGGAAATTCTGAATAGCGGTTCGTTCATCCCTCTTGATAACCGGGAAAGGATCGAGCAACTCATCTTTACAGCTCGTACGCTAGCTGTGGAAGTATCCCGGAACGATGGATTCCAGAGCAGCGGCCAATCAAATCAACAGATCGGGCTAGAACTTTGGAATGGGGCCGAATATATGACCCGCTCCCATGAGGAGGTTACGGTCCGAAATATCTTTCTGAGCAAGTTCTTGGAAAAGCTACGTGAGATCGAACGTGAATCTTCCAAGCGCCCATCCGTTGCCAATGCTCCACCGATGCCCTCAGAGGAAAAGGTCAGTGCCTCCGATACAGCAGTATCGTCGGTAACTCAAATCGACGTTAAATCGACTCAGTCAGTTACCCCGCAAGATGAGTTTCTCGGTGTTGTCGATTCCGAAGACCCAGCCGAAGAGCGACCGTCTTACGCGAACGAATGTATCCCCGAATGTGAAGATGAGATCGCGTCAATATTGAGTTCAGCCGGTACAAGTAATGTCGTCGATTTGATCGGTGAACAGGGCATGGAACGGATTCCTCTCACACCTACGGAAGAGAGGGCCGACGTCGGAGATTCAGCTTTTCAGACTGCCCCCGAAATGAAAGCAGATGAAGACGAGACCGATGTTAATTCCGTTGTCGAGGGCGACGAGGCGATCCAAACTTCCGCGGAAAGTTCCGGCGCTCCAGAAGGAGCAGGTCCTCTTAGTGGAGAGCCGCCGGTAAAGTCAGTGGTTCTTTCTGAACAGGAACCATATAACTTCGATTCCTGTACAGTCACGGCTGTCATTCAGTTGCTTCCTGAAGCCAATGGAGTTCGCGACTGCGTTCTAAGCGTCCGTTCGCACAACTTCGCTCCTCAGATAATCTTTTCAAACATCACTGGTGACAATAGTCGACCGCATTTGTCTGCCCAACTATCAGATGCCCTTGATCAATACAGAACTGCACTTCCAGGACTGGTGGCGGAAAAACTGAAGAAGGAAAAGCCGTCAACAAAGAAGCGTGCTTCCAAGCCAACCGATAAGAGCACAAAGGCGGGTGAGGCGACAACGACGACGAACACCGAAACTACTCCAACTCCAAGCCCAGCGGTTCAAGAACCAGTGAAGGATCAGCAGAATCTGTTCGCTTCTTAATAATCATGGCAAACGAAACAAATACTCCACCTGCCGAGAATGAGGCGGGCATAACGAATAGCGCCGATGCGGTTGCGACCGAGACTTTCGCTGCGGAAACTCCCGTCACCGATCCCAAGGCGACCATCAAGATCGAAGGCCAGACCTTTGAGCTTGATGCGTCGCTCGCACAGGAAGATAAGACGTTAAAGGTCGTCCTTCAGCCGCATTTCGCTTCGATAGAGAACGCGAACATCACCCGGGAGGTGAAGGACGGAAAATTGAGCGTCACCATCGTCAAGCGAGCGCAGCATAAGGGATATGATGGCTGATGATTCCCCGTTGGATCTCTTACGGGCTGAAGACGAGCAGGTTAACCCGGCGATCATTTTGGCAGACAGGTTGATGCGAAGGGATGCCGAGAAACTCTTGACCGTCGAAGAAGTTTCTGAGGCGGAGAAAGTCTTAGCGATCGGCACTCAGGAGATCGAAGCTATCGAATTTCACCGGAAGGCATTTCTGAAGACCCAGGCGTCAGCAATAGATTACATTCCGATCGGGTTCTAAAGAATCGAGGATCTATGACGGGACTTGCGGTTGTTGGGCAAAATCGAAAACACAGTTCGTACTTCGGTGATCGGCTGATTCGGTCTCTCGAATATCTGCGATTCAAGGCCCGAAGTCACAACGCGATATTCGGATGCGAGACAATTTCACGGATTATATCGGAACAACATAGGTACCGATTGTACATGGAGATGTTTCCGAAACACTGGAAACATTCGAGAACGAGTCTATACAAGGCAGGACACTTCAAGGCATACAGCGAACGCACCAACGAGTTCTTTCAGTTGGTAAACGACCGGTGTTTTCCGTTACTGGAATACTGGCATGATGATCCGGATCTTGAACTCGACAGGTTCGCGATCCCGCCAATGAACTTCGACCTATGCTGCGAGGAGGTGGATTTCGCGGGGTTAAGAGTCAGCTATCTTGCCGGACTCATCTTCTATTTTCTAGAAGATGATGAGATATGGACGTTCTTTTCCGAAAAGTACGATGTTGAAAAGGAGACGCTTCCACCGGTCAAAGCCTCTGCACATGCCAACATCTGGCGAGAAAAACAGAATGCTAAAACAAAGCCTTATAGCGATCTGATAAGGCTGGTCGATCACTCTACCGGAAACCCTTGGCTCGACGTAACGCATTGTCAGTATCCGGATTTCTTTGAATGGGATAAGGAAACATTGGATTGGCTGACAGAGACCTATAAGGCTGCAAATCAGTTTTTCCGGAATCTCGAAAACCTGGACGAAAGGATCGAAGAGGATGCCCAGAAGTTCCTATCTGAGCTTATTTCGTTCTGGAATACAGGAAAGATCGATCCCTAGAGCTAGCTATGAATAATTTCTCTCAGGTGCCTCCGGATGCATCGGCTGCGCTCTATTTTCTTCCGGGGCAATATCTGTTTGCCGATCTCAAGGAATCGTCCATCTCTCTGAAAGCTCTTTCGAGTGACCAGGTTGCCAGAGCGTTTCGAAAAGTTCACACAGATACTGGATGGCTGGGCAAGCGAGTATTGCGATACCGAGAGGCTCCGGAAGGCAACGCGATCCTCTCTTATGAACCGGCCGCGATTCGAAGGATTATCGTTTCCTTCGCAGATGGATTGGTTGAACTGGCAGTACCGCTTCCGGCACTTATTCTGCTAGGTAAGGGGAACGAATATTATCTATGGGCCGCAGCATCGACGCAGGTGACGGCGAATACTAATATCGCTGTCGCTCCGCTGCCTAATATTGGTTCAGGCAAGATCTGCTTTGGCAAGAATGAAGTTCCTGAGACCCATCCCTCTACTCTGTCTGAAGTTTGGAAACTGATCTTCGATACTCCGTTCAACGCAGACCACATCAACGAGCGGTGCCATTCCGAGCCTCATGATGTTCGCGGTCTACTTTGGAAACTAGCGGCTGACAAAGTGAAGAAGTTTCCGAAGTCTGAATTGATCCTATCAACCACTACGGTCGAAGACGCATGGGAAACGATCGTTGAGCAGCGGAGATACGACTCACGTTTCTGAATTATATGGAAGATTTAGAGTCACGTTCGGATGCCTTTCAGTTCGCATCGTCAACGCTTTTCATCGGACATCGCATTGCAAGGGAACGGTTCGACCCGGTTGAAGCGATCCTCTATGAATATGTCCTAGCCGGAAACGGCGTTGTGCTAAAAGCTCATCGAAGTGAATTCACGGTTTCAGTGCCGCTGGTCTACAGAGAAATTAAGGGTCTGCCGGAAGTTTTCGTCGGGATCAAATGGCATAAGCCCAGAATCCCGGGCCGCATTTGGGACGAAATATGTCTGCACGCAACGACCCATAACTCAAATGACGATTTCAAAGAAGAGCTTTATCTGATCTATTGGGACCAAGAGAGCGAATTCTGGCAGTGGTGTACTTCGGGTCGGGATCGGACGTGGGCATCAACCATCGCAGATGACAGAAGGCCTGAATACTCCGAAGCGTGTATCGAAGTTCACACGCACCCGCATGGAGCTTATCAGTTCAGTAAGGCAGATGATCGGGATGAATCAGGAAAGTTCCGTATCTTCGGGATCATTGTGGATGTTCATGATAAACCCAAAGTAAGATTCCGATGCGGGATATACGATCACCTTATCCCAATTCCATTTTCCTGGATCGGCCACCTTCCAAGCAGTGTCGTTGATCTTAATGAGGTCGAAGCTCTGCTTCAGATGATGTTGTAATGGAGATTGATCTTAGTTTCTCGCAAGCCGCCGTTGTGATGCCTGTCGAGTACAACTCTGTTCGGTTCATTGTTGTCGGTGCCGGTGGCACTGGCTCTTTTGTAATTCCTGCCATCGCGCGGCTTATCTACGAATTAAAGCAGCAGCAAAACAAATCCGCGGAAATGCTGATCGTCGATCCCGATATTGTTGAAACCAATAACATTCCGCGAAGCAATTTCTGCTTCGCGGAGGTCGGACGATACAAGGCACAGACATTAGCGGAACGAGTTTCTATGGCTTGGGGAATAGAAACTAGCTTCTCATGTGAGAAGTTCGATCCCGAGAAGCATCTAAAAAGCTCGAACAGCGACTACCGAAATCTGACGATCATCGTCGGTTGCGTCGATAACTACATGGCTCGACGGGAGATGCATCGAGCACTTGATGAGTTTCGAAGTTACGGTGATCAATCAAGGGTCTGGTGGATAGACGGGGGAAACGGAAAGGCATCAGGCCAAGTGTTACTTGGTTCGACGACAAAGCCTCTCAAACCCGAGCAATACTTCACGGGAACTAGTATCTGCCGGGCACTTCCGTCGCCGTCGCTCCAACATCCCGATCTTCTTCAACCTGAAAAAATTGAAACCAAGAGCGATGAGTCGTGTCCCGAACGAGTCCGCCTGGGCGAGCAAGGTCTTAACATCAATCAGCGAGTTGCGATCGAGATGGTCGAAATACTTTCATCCCTGCTTCTCACCAGGGATCTCAGACGGTTTGCGGTCTACTTTGAACTTGAGAGCGGTACGACCAAATCACTTTATAGCACCCTACCTACGGTATCTGGAGCTTTTAATATCTAGCACTCGTTACATTCGAACCCTCAGAACATCTGCAATCGAAGTAGTGTAACTATCTGAGAGAAAATTTCGGTTCATCTTCCATCGGACGCTCTTTTTAGCTGATAACCCGAAACGAACAGTATTGCGTCCATGCTTCGCGTTAAGGTTGTCGATTGCTGCCATCAGTTTTCGATCAGCTTGGTAGTCGTCATCGTCATAAAGGCGCTTCGTCTCACCCTCGACAGGAGTTAATCCGAGCAACAACACTCCCGATTTTCGGTATCCATAACCAGGTTTGTAGATTCGATCCAATATCCGGAGGACATATGGGATTAGCTCAAGCGTTGAATCTGTAGGCTGGATATTCAGCGAGGCTGAGTTCGCATACTGACCCTTTTCTTTGAACCTGTTCGTTTCGATGAAGACACTGACAGCCGAGGCAGTGAGATGTTGCCTCCGCATTTTCTCGGCGGCAGTTGAGACAAACTGAATAACTGAATCAGCCAGTTCGCAGATTGTCTTTACCTCGCCGGAAAATGACCGGGAACAGCAAATGTTTTTCTTTTTTGGCTCAATCAGTTCCAAAGAGAGGCATGGTTTTCCGCGTAGTTCCTCCACGAGTCGAGCACCAACTACAGTCAAGACTTTGCGGGCGGTTCGAAGGTTGATGTCTCGTAATTGCTTGGCATTGTAGATGCCGAGAGCCTGAAGTTTCACGGCTGACCGTTTGTTTATTCCCCAGATGTCAATAATGTCAGTGGCTTCCAAGACATCACTTTGGAGTTGCCTATCCGTGAGTTCGAAAACGCCGCCCGGAGATTTTTTTGCTATGTCTCCGGCGACCTTCGCAAGCGTTTTGGTTGGAGCTATGCCGACGCTGGTGGGTATACCGGTCCATTTCTTTACCGACTGTCGTATTTCGATCCCAGACTCCATCAGCGATTGGGAATACCGATTTGATTCGATTTCCGCAAATGCCTCGTCAATCGAGTAATTTTCGATCTTGTCTGAAAAGTGTGAGATCGCATTATGTACGCGCGAGCTAATATCGCCATACAGCGTATAGTTCGACGAAAAGACGACGATTTGATTCTCTTCGATCTGTTGGCGGATCTGAAAAACAGGAACGCCCATCGGTATCCCAAGATTCTTAACCTCCTGAGACCGTGCGACTACGCATCCGTCATTGTTGGATAAAACGATTACCGGCCTGCCGTTCAGATCTGGTTGAAAGAGTCTTTCACAGGAAACATAGAAATTGTTGCAGTCGATAAGAGCTACTGCGTTCATTTCACAGTTTTGTGGATCGACCAAATTACACGACCGAAGATCTCGAAATCACCTTCAAATTCTGAAGGTAAATGGATCGATTCATATTTGGGATTATCCGACCGGAGTTCGATGGAGCCATCGGGCCACCGATGCAATCTTTTTACACAGAAGGAATTGCTGACCGAGGCGAGAACGATCGATCCGTCAGGCTGTTCGACTTTCCGATCGATCACCATCAGATCCCCGTCTCGGATTTCGGGAAACATCGAGTCTCCTTCGGCATAAGCGAAAAAGGTGAAGGAAGGATGCTTGATTAGTTCCTTATGTAGATCGATCCGAGTTTCGACATAATCGGCGGCCGGCGAAGGAAATCCCGCAGGGATCGGCATTCTAACAAGAGGCAGTTGTATTTCAAGAGGAATTTTAGCTGGAGAATACAAGAGCATCGTGTTCAAGATGTACCATACGTGAACGGATGTATCAACTAAGCCTGCTTTCCTTTTCGTCATTGATACTGCCGATCATCTCCTCGGACGGGTACGGAGCCAGTAATTCTAAAAGGCCGTCCGCCTGTTCTGCTGGGGTGTTTAAGTAGGTTTCAAATTGCTCAGGCCGGAGTATACACGGCATGCGTCCGTGAATTTCACCAACAAGACTATTAGGTTCGCAGGTGAGCAGGGAGCAAGTGTTTCGCTCTTCGCCAAACCTTGTCGATTTTTGCCAAATCCCCGGAAAGGCGAATGCCGAGGCGTCTTTTAAGAAAAACTCCATCTGATGAGTTTTGCCACCGACCTTTGCAGGCTCAAAGAATGATGTGGCTGGCATCAGACACCGCCGACGCCTGAACGAATCAGTCCAGGTAGGCTTTTTGAGAGCCTCCTCAGATTTCGTATTTGTCAGAATCTGACTTTTTGTTTTAGCCCAATCCGGCATTATTCCCCACTGGAAGTGGCCGTAGTAGTCGTTGCCGTTCACCTTCAAATATACCGGTACAGTGCTCTTGGGATAGAACGACACATAGGTGCGATCCGTTTGCGCAAACCATTCATCTGGAGCGTTCTGAAAGATCGTACGAAGCTTCTCAATGTCGGCGGCGACGCGATAACGATTACACATACATCTCATCTTAATACAAAACAAAATAGGCGGCAGACATCACGCGAAAAGCTAGAAAGGGTCAAACCTGTATGTCGGAACTTTTGCCAAAAGAACTTAAAGGTGTACTGCCGAAGATTGGTGACCAAGAGGGCAACAAGAATCCGACCGTCTATATCGTATTTCAATTTCCGCTGAGCGGATGGACATGGTTTGTGACAGAGGGCGAGGTATCTGAAGACGACGTTTGCTTCTTTGGTTATGTCGTTGGGCTTGAGCGCGAATGGGGATATTTCTGTCTCAGTGAACTGGAATCCGTTGATATCAACGGGGTCAAAGTATGTCGTGATGAAGATCACGCCCCGAGGCCGGTATCCGAGTCTCTGCAGCAATACGGACTCTTTGAAAATTGAGCGGTGGACAGGATGCGAATGGAAACTCAAACATCTGCCGGAATTACCGGCACCCCGGTACTGCCATCGTTAGCATCTTCGGTACTCCGAAACGTGTTCGGTGGCTCTCAGGCGACGGCCACATCGACAGAAGAATTTTCCCGAGATTCTTCAGTGGAAGAGCCTTCTGCAATTGCCAGGGAAGTGCTAACTCGCCTTGAAACCAGAAAGGACCGAGCTGCGACGGAGTTGGGTATCAGTGCTGAAGAGGTCGAATCTCTTCCATTCGATCTATCGACGCTGGAAAGTGAAGGCATCTTCATGAACATCGATTGTCGAGGGTTCGGTAGTCTTGTCCGGCAATTAGAATGGAAAACTCTCGGAGTTCAGCTACCTGAGAATGCGGCCGTTAGAGTGAGTCCGCCACGAGCTGGGTTGCTACCCGATGTCTATCGGAATCGCCTGATGCGAGGCGCGGCCCAGGCTCACAACGCACTCAGTAAGTTCGGCTTCAGATTCACACTCTGCGAGACCGTCTGGGGAACGAGCGAGTACAAGTGGATTCCCTGGACGGCATTTGAATCATTCGAAAAATCATATCTTCAAGCCTGTGAAACGCTAGCCGCCGCAAAGAGCGAGGTTCTCTCTAAATACGACGAGATCCTCAATATCCTTCAGGACAGCTTCTATAAGTTGGCGGAAGACTCTGCCAATCGGTTCGAGGCGACAAGCGATGAACCTTTTGATCGAGAGGAGTTCGTCAATGCGGTTGCGGCACAAGCCATCGGAATGGTCCCGACACGCGAGATGTTACGCGATGGCCTCGTTATAACAATGAGGCCGAAGGTGATTATTCTAGGATCGGAGATGATCGCCGAGCGTAACCTTGCGAAATCTCTTGCGCTCGAAACCACTCGTATAAATTCTAAGCAGACAAAGATCGATCTTGAGATCGATGCAAAACGGCGTATCGAAAAGATAAAGGTCGATGAGGTAACGGCGGAAACCCGGCGAGAACGGGAGGTACAGGAACGTATCCGCGAGATGAAGATCGAGGCCGCCCAGCGTGAAGCGGAAGAGGCCGTATCTCCGATCAAGGAAGGCTTTGCCCAAATAACAGCGAAGATCTTCGAATCAGCCTCGGAAATGGCAGAACGAATGAAGGATGCGGAGTTCGTATCGGGTTCATTGGCTAAACGAGCACGTCAGATGTGCGAATGGTATCAGCTGATGAATTTCACGGGCGATACATCCCTCGAAAACGTACTCGAACAACTGCAGACCGCCGCGGGCCGAGAAGCCAAGCAGCGCTCGCCGGAAGAGATGCGAACTGCCCTCAGCGATCTTTTGAGAATGACATCGGTTCATTCTAAGAAACTGCTCGATGAAGACCGGCTAACCGCTCTTGAACTCTAGATCAACGAGATACGAGGCTCAATAATGGCAAACTTCGACCTGAGTAAATATATTCCGGTTCATACACGCATAGCAGAGTTCTATGAGAAGTATCCGGACGGCCGGATCGTTACCGAGATCATAAGGCTGAACGAAGATAGCGGCTTCGTGTGTATAAAGGCCGGTGCCTATCGGAACAGAGATGACGCGGAACCCAGTTCTACCGGACACGCCTTCGAGATCCGTGGCCAGGGATATGTAAACACAACATCTTTCATCGAAAACGGTGAAACAAGTGCGGTCGGCAGGGCTTTAGCAAATCTAGGGTTCAAGATCGACAACGGCATCGCGTCAAGAGAAGAGATGCAGAAGGTCGAAAGGATGACCGATGCAGCTAAACCGAACGGTAACAATGGACGAAATGGCCATAGCGGGCGTCTTGTCACACAATCCGTTTCTTAGACTTCCAGTAAACAAACAATGTCTGAAATAGAAGCCGGTGCCGACAGCATCCGGAAGTTCCTGCATGAGCTCGACATAAGGATCAGAGCCCGGTACCCGCTTATCGCTATCAATACCTACGAAGAAGACCGCGTAAGGGAGGCGTTGGTCGATCTTGTCTTTCAGGATAGGCATAAGGAAAAGCCTCTCTATTTCTGGAGCCGCCCAAGCGGCCTTCAGAAGGTGGTCGATCCGAAAGAGGGACTACTAAGCTCGCCTCAAACGATCGGCGATACGGAAGATCCCGAAAGCCTTCTTGGCTTTATTAGCGAGCAGAAGACAGGTATTTTCCTGCTTTGTGACTACGCTCCTTATATCTCGCCGTATGGGCAGGAAGACCCTTTACTGGTTCGACGACTTCGTGAGATCGCCTGGAAGCTGAAGTCGACGAAAGCCACCGTTCTCTTTGTAGGACCGAACTTTCCCGAACTAAAAACACTCGAAAAAGAAGTCACGCAGATAGATCTTGATCTTCCAAAGGAATCCGAGATCGAAGACTCGATTGAACTTCAGTTTGAGAACCTACGTTCCAATGGTCTCGATATCAGCCTTACCAAAGAAACCCAGGATGCACTGCAGCAGTCTCTCCTTGGTCTAACAGCAGTCGAGATCAGCAATGTGGTAGCTAAAGCAGTTATCAGCTGTAACGGGCTTAATCAGGACTCGATCAATGTCATTCTTGAGGAAAAGAAAAACGTAATTCGAGGCAGTGGTTCGCTGACCTATGTTCATCCCGAACCGGCAAGCAACCTCGGCGGCTACCAATCGCTTAGGGCAATTCTTGAGAGAGCGGCTTACACGTTCAGCCCAAGAGCAAAGGCCCGACACGTCGAACCGTGTAAAGGCATATTGCTTGTCGGTCTCCCCGGATGCGGAAAGGATCTATGTAAACGCGTCGCTTCAAGCATCACGAACCGAGCATTACTCGACTTGGACTTCGGTTCGATCATGGGTGAGGGCGGAGGCGTGATCGGTTCTTCGGCAATGTCTATAAAGCGTGCATTGTCGATCGCCGGAACGATCAAAGGCATTCTCGGTATTAGTGAATTCGAAAAGGCTGTCTCAGGTATGAAGGCGTCGAACAAGACGGACGGCGGCGAAACCGCTCGAACCATCTCCTATCTTCTCAACTGGATGCAGGACAACCAGGACGTTCTGGTATTTGCAACTGCCAACGATGTCCGCGAACTCGAATCCGAACAGTTCAGGATCGGCCGATTCTCATATATACACTTCGTCGATCTTCCCGAAATAGAGGACCGAAAAGAGATATTCCGGGTTCACCTCAAGAAAAGGGCCCTGGAAGCCGAACAGTTTGATCTTGAAAAGCTCATAGAAAAGAGCAAGGACTTCTCCGGTGCCGAAATTGAAGGTGCTGTAAAAGACGGCGTTCTTGAAGCCTTCATCGACGGTGACCGGCAGGCCGAGACCCGCGACATCGTCAAAGCCATCGGGAATATTACACCAACCGCTCAGATGATGAGCGAGAAGATCGAAGAGATCCGCAAATGGGCACGGAACAATATTAAAGGCGTCGGTTCCAGGACAGAAAACACCGGCCTTGCAGGTAACCGCGCTGACCGGATCTATGAGCTCTAATTACGGAGAAATTCAATGAGCAAATATATGACCTTTGAATCCCAGTCATTCCCGAATCGCGAGTTGCTTCTCGACGCTATCGCAGAATGCGGATTCGCGGCGCCCACTCAGGGGACCAATTTACCTCTTGAAGGTTGGGACAAAAGAAACCCTCAGACTGCCGATATCGTGATCCGGCGTCGAGATGTAAAGGGCCAATCACTATTAGGCGATATCGGGTTCCAAAAAACCGCAAAAGGCTATGTCGCCATTGTCGATGACTTGGACCTTGCGCACCGTCTTGGGAAAGATTTCGTGATCAGGCTTCAGAACAGCTATCACGAAGCAGCGGCCCGAAAAATGGCTAAGAAACTCGGCGGCACTCTCGTCAAAGAGCGAGTCGGAAAGACCATCAAAATCAGAGTGAAATTTTGACTTTAAGGAGGGAATATGCCTGAGATCGAATTCATTATCAATACCGAAACCGGGAAGTGTGAAACCCAAATCAACGGTATCCAGGGGCCGGCGTGCGAGCAGACAGCCCGAGATCTTCGGCAGGTACTTGGCTCACCTACAACCGATCGGAAAACACCCGAATTTCATATTAAGCCTCAATCAAAAAGGCGGGTGGGATCAAATGAATAAGGAACTCGTCTTTGTGCTGGAACCGGACGTCGGACGCGTCACGGTTGAGACCTCGCAGGCCTCAACCCATGCAGTAAACGAGCTTGCAAATGATCTCGGTGTCAGAGTAAACCTGAACTGCGCCAGGCCGGCTGAAAGCAAAAAACACTTGCCTGTCCTCCAGCCGCACCCCACATCGAGCGAACAGCCTGGATCGAACGAGTTCTCGATCTGGCTTTACATGCTTTATCACAACTCGGTTGTTGATGGTCCAGGCCGACGAAGTGTAATCCAAACCGCTGGATGTTCAATTCGCTGTCAGGGATGTTTCGTTCCTCAGACTCACGAACGTGAAAACGGAATGTTGACACCAATTCACGCAATCGTTGACGAGATCATCGCCAAACGTGATGTTCACGATGGTGTCACGATCCTCGGCGGTGAGCCATTCGATCAACCGAGTCCAGTTGCGGAACTCGTTTCAAGGCTAAAACGTCACGGTCTCCATATTACGATCTATTCGGGCTACACACTCGAAGAGCTGATCGGTCGAAAAGATCCCAATATAGATTTCGTTCTCACCCATATAGACTTGCTCATCGATGGTCCGTTTCTCCGTCAACTCGGGCAGGGTGCTGGCGAATACCGCGGATCGCAAAACCAGAAGTTAATTAATCTCACAGTTAAATAGGCCGAGCCTTTTCTCGGTTGAGACGGCTACCTAGGTGCAAAGAGAACAGTCTCGTGTTCGGGTTATCCGTAGTCGCTCGAAGTACCGCTGAAAGGTGGTCAAGTGTTGAAGGGCTAGATGGTGTTTGAAAACAGACACTGACTGTCTCTTTTTATGCATTGAAGCCGGATCGTTCTCGCCAAAACACCTCGAAACCACAACAAAATTGCGCAACTTCGATTGGAACAGGTGTTGCATTCTATCTGCGCTATATGCGCGCTCAAATTGCAAGATCGTCCTGCTTTTTAACGGTTGTTGGGATCATATCCTCGATTTTCTTACCGATCGCTGTCCATGCTCACGGCGGCGAGGATCACGGAGACCAAAAACCAAAAACAACAGCGAATGCGAAGGGAATCATTTCTCATTCAAGCCGGCTCGGCGATGCTGAGGTGATGGTTAAACACCCGGCGATGGAACCGGACAAGTCCACGACAGGATTACTCTTCATAACTAGATTTGAGACGAACGAGCCCTTCAAACTTGTTGACGCGAAGGTTGAGGTCGAATCAGCGAACGGATCGGTATTTACCGCAAAAGTTGAGTCCGGCGAACAGGCGGGGACCTACAATGTCACGTTCCCGGCGATGCCTGCGGGCCTCTACACAATGCGGGCAAACGTCTCGCATGACGGAGAAACCGACACCGCTACTTTTTCGGGAATTGATGTAAAACCGGTCGCCGCCACCGCCGAAGGATCAACCTCTTGGTTTTCCGGAATGTTAATCGGAATCGTCTTTCTGGCAGTTATAATCCTGCTTATCGGCCTTATGTATTTCGTGTGGCGGTTCGCCGCCAGCCCTGGAGTTAACGAGGAAGCACTTTCAGCGTGAGTATCACGGGATCGACTTTACGAATAACTTAATGGGCGCACAAATTATTTTCAGGATCACTCACAAGTATTTGCCGATTCTCGGCCTTGCCGCGTTTGTTCTTGGTATCCCCGCATCCTTTCGAGCTCAGCAACCCGCTGCCTTGCCAGCCTCGACGCCTGCGTCACTTCAGTATGTAGGTCAGGACGGGTTGAGCGTTGAGCGCCTGGTGGAAAGCGCAGGGAGCCGACGAGCCGATCTACTTGCTGCTCGCCAGCGATTAGCGATCGCCGAAGGGCGATTGCTTCAATCAGGATTGAGGCCAAATCCGGTCTTTAGTACGGAATATGGAAGTCCGCGTTTTCTTGGTGGCGAGTCAGAATACGATTTTTCTGCCGGTCTTTCACAACAGATCGAACTGGGCGGCAAACGCGGGAAGAGACAAGCCGTCGCAGAACTCGAACTCCAACAAGTGCGGGCAGAGATTTTTGCCATTGAACGGCAGATCGCGGTTGAGATCCGCCGGGACTATACCAAAGCCATCTCGGCTGCCCGGCAGCTTGACGTGGTGGAGAGACTACTTGCCGCCGACGCAGAACTTGTTCGGGTGACGGAGGCACGTTTAAATGAGGGTGATGTAGCACCGCTTGACCTGAATCTGGTCAGGGTCGAAAGTGAACGGCTTCGCGTTCAGCGAATCGAAGCTAGAAATGAACTCGAAACGGCCTTGCTCAGAATTCGAACGCTAATAGGTGTTGACATCACGGAACCGCTACGCCTGGCGCCGCAGAGTGACCGGCCGCCGCGTCTTGATTTGGGGTTGAGCGATCTGACTCAGAAAGCCTTAAATGATCGGGCTGATTTGCAGGCCGCACGACTAGGTGAACAGATCGGGACGGCCAAGGTTAGCTTGGCCCGGGCTGAGGCGGCCCCGGATCTTACGCCATCTGTGCGTTATTCACGCGCCCGATCATTTATTGACCTTCCCGCATCGGCCGGAGGCGGGATTGCCAATAGTGGTGACAGTGAACTGACGTTTGGCGTATCGATCGGCCTTCCCGTCTTCAACCGCAATCAGGGCGGCATTGCGGCCGCTGCGGGCGAACAGGTTCAGGCTGTTCGAACTCGCGAGTTTTTGGAGGCGACGATCCGCCGTGATGTTGCCGTAGCTTATAGCCAGTATCGAGCTGCAGCAGAAAAACTGGTTCTATACACAACTCAAATCATGCCGAGGGCAGAGGCGAATCTGCAGACGGTTCGAGCAGCCTACAATGCAGGTGAGTTTTCCGTATTTGAGGTAGTCAACGAACAGCGCCGTCTGAGTGAAAATGTTACCAACTACAACCGTGCCTTAGAGGAATACTACATCACCTTGACGGCACTCGAAGCTGCCTTGGGTGGAGCCCTACCGGCCTCGGCATTCACGCCGGGTTCCACGTCAGTTTTGCCGGATACCAAGACAGTGCCGGGCCAGTTTAACAAGGAAGAATTTTTGAAAACGATCAACGAGGAGAAGGCTCTGCGTCTCGCTTCCCTGGGATTGACTAAAACAAAGATACAAGAGGAGAAAAAATGAAAATACTCGTAATCGGAGCGGTTCTTACAGCAAGCCTGGTGTCTCTCGCGTGTTCAGGCGGAACAAGCCAAAGTGGCAACACAATTGCAGCAGCGAATAAAGCACCGGCGAATTCAGCCGCGGTGAGCAATGCCGCTCCCGCAAAGGCCGATGAGATTCCGGCATCGGTCAAGGCGGCACTTCCAGCCGCTCAAACCTTTACCGCTCTCCACAAAGAACTGACCGATGCCCAAATTGCATCGATCGAAAAAGACACCGGCGGAAAAGTATCTGAGAAAGATCACCACTCCTTTCCCGGATTCTCGACGGTGAACGGCGCCAGGACGCAGATCGGGGCGGTCACACTTGTAAAGGCCGCGGGCAAGGAAATCGTTGTTGTTTACGAGAATAAGGACGGCTCACCATCGATCAAAGAGATCAAGGTTGAAGGTCTACCGGCAGGTTTTCTCAGCCAATTTTCCGGAAAGGGTCATGACGACGATCTACTTCTAGGAGCTGACATCAAGCCAAACGGTGCAAAGGAAGATGAGGCGAAAGCCATCACGGATGCGGTAAGAATCGATGTTTTGTCGATGCAGGCTCTATACGGAAAGGCACACGCACACTAATGTATTGGTCAACCAAACAGTTTACGCTCGGGTTTCGCACCTTTGCCATAGTATCGGCCATGGTTTTGTTCTCGGCGAGTTCAAGCACCGGTCAGGAAAACGGGACGGCAGCGGGCTCGGTCTCAACAATTACCGCCGAGCGTAATATTCAGAATGACAGCGGGCAGTTGAGCGCGATCATGAAACGGTCGCCGGGAGATCCGCGTGTAGGAGAGACTGTGCATATACTCGTCTCTTTGAGCGAAAACGTGCAGGGCGGATTCGGATCGGGACCTCTTCCGATCGAGAAGGCGATCGTTTTGCTCAGCGTGACACGACCGGATGGCTCATCCGTTGCCGAGAATCTCCAAACAAGCGAAGAAACGGGCGGCATCTACCGGAGTTCTTACCGCTTCGACGGCACGGGCGATTTCAAAATAGTCTTTTCAATAACTACCGAAGACAAGAGAACATTTTCCGCGGATTTTCCGGTGACAGTCTCCCGGGCGCCAATTCGCACGTCGTTTTGGATCGGACTTCTCGTACTGCTTATCCTTTGCGGAATTTCGGCGGCCGCTATTTTTTACACTCTGAGAAAAAGGGATCCTCTCGGTACTTTTGGTATTAGGCGGGCCGCTCCGGTCGGCGGCGTTCTCGTAGCGGTGTTTATTTTAAGCTCGGCTATTCTTGCGTATCTTCTGCCGCCGTCTCAGACCCGTGAAACGTCCGCCATCCTGTTGGACGCATTTTCAACGGCCGCCGTCAATGAATTACCAAAAGGAGCGACGATTACCGTCTCGAAGGAGTCACAGCTCTTGTTCGGGATAAAGACTCAGGTAGTCGATACGCGACAGATCACGAGTGGTTTGAAAACGACGGGCGTGGTCCGTGCGCGGCCGGACGCGAAGGGAGTTGTCACGGCACAAGTCCCCGGAAGGATCGTGCTTAATCAGTCAGTATCTTTGGGTGCTGCCGTTGGTCGCGGTGAACAGATCGGATTCGTTGAACAAGTACTCGACGTGTCCGGGCAGGCCGGTCTTGAGTCGCAGCGATTGGATGTCGAAGCCCAGCAGCGGGAAGTTGAAGCCCGCAAACTGGAGCTGCGAAATACTGCTCTGGCCCTTCAGTCGCAGCAGTCCCAAAGCAGATCCGCCGCACAACAGGCCAGAACGCGTCTCGCACAGGCCCAGCGGGAGCTTCGAAGATCGCAGAACCTTCTTGAGGTCGGTGCGGTTCCGCGAAAAAGAGTCGAAGTAGCCCAGACGGCCGTTAAGGTGATCGAAGATGAGATTACCTCGGCAGATAAACAGGTCAGCCTGTTGGGCGACCAAATACGCGCGGCACAAGCAGGTCAAAACATTTTTCGTTCGCCAACCGTTCGTCAACCTTCCCGCAATTTCCCACTGCTAGCGCCCGTAACCGGAATTATCGATCAGATCAACGCGACAAGCGGGCAACAAGTAGCAAGCGGAGCGGAATTGCTGAACATAGTTAATCTGTCAACGGTTCTGCTCGAAGCGCAAGTCTTTGAAAAGGATCTGCCGATAGTTCGCGAATCGACGCGGGCCAGCTTTTCCTCAGCGGCCCTCGCGGGTGAGGTCTATACGATCGGTACACCCGACGGCGACGGGAGATTGGTTTCTATCGGCCAGACGGTAAATGAGCAGACCCGGACCGTGCCGGTTATTTACGAGGTTAAAAACCCATTCAACCGGCTCAGGGACGGGAACTTTATCGAGATCACCATTGACACCAGCGGTAACAGGCAGGTACTGGCCGTACCGAAGTCGGCGATAGTTCGCGAACAGGGTGAGGCATTTGTATTTGTATTTGATGGTGGTGAAACGTTCGAGCGACGACTGGTATCTTTGGGAGCCGAAGGTGCCGATTTTTATGAGATCGTTTCAGGATTAAAAGAAGGTGAGCGGGTCGTGATCGAGGGAATCTACCAACTAAGAACGACACAGCCAGCCGAACAATAAGATGAAAATTAGAAAAGCAATAATATTTCCGTTAACAATTTTTGGCCTCGCTTTTTCGGCGGGCTTATTCTCGGCGTGTAGCGTGGAAAACACCACCGCAAATACCGCCGGTGTTTCGAACCAGCATTCGGGGAATGCTCCTGTTGAAATTGGCACCACCCACACGGTCGAGTTCAAAACCGAGCCGGGACAAATAAGAGCCAACGAGAGTGCAACTTTGGCGCTTACGGTAAAGGATTCAAAAGGCGTTGTGCTTAAAGATCTTCAGGTCGTTCATGAAAAGCCAATGCACTTGCTGATCGTCTCTAAGGACCTCGCGGAGTTTTATCACGTGCACCCCGAGCCGTCCGCTGATGGCTCCTATCGAGTGCAGCACACGTTTCCGAACGGCGGTGACTACAAACTTTACGCGGACTTTACGCCAGCTAACGCAATCCAGATTGTCGAACGGATCGATGTAAAGGTCTCAGGAGCTGAAAGGCAGAAGGTCGCTCTCGTCGCGGATACGAAGTTGGAAAAATCGGTGGATGGCCTGAAGGTGACTATGAAGCCGAGCGAGGAAATAAAGGCCGGACAGGAGTTGACACTTGATTTCGCTGCCTTCGATGCCGCTACCGGAACGCCGGCAACCGACCTGCAGAATTACCTCGGTGAGCTAGCTCATTTTGTGATCATCAGCGAGGACATGGTTGATTTCGTTCATGCTCACCCTATGGCCAAAGGCGAATCCATGGACGAGATGAAGATGGATGGCGAGAAGGCAAAGGATCATAACGCCGATGGGCATGCTCACGGCGACGATTCCAAAAACTCCGGCAAACCGAGCGCATTTGAGGTGTCTGCTCATACTACATTTTCGCGAGCGGGACTTTACAAATTGTGGGCGCAGTTTCAACGAGGCGGAAAGGTTATCAGCGTGCCGTTTATCGTAAATGTCCCGCCGAGCAAAGCAGAACCGGTCAAGGCTGCCAACGTTCCGGTCGGTGCTACCAAGATCACGGTGTCATCGGATGGTTACGAACCGGCGGCAGTCGCGGTTAACAAAGGCCAGTCCGTTAAGCTCGCTTTCTATCGCGCTGATGCCGACAACTGTGGCGGCGAAGTTGTTTTTACCAAACAGAATATCAAGAAAAAGCTGCCCGTTGGTGAAACTGTAGTGGTCGAATTTACGCCGAGTGAGACGGGCGAGGTCGCGTTTGCCTGTGGGATGGATATGCTGCGCGGAAAGGTCGTCGTGACTGAAAACTAAAGGGATACATTCAAATAAGGAACAAATGAGAAAACTAAAAATAATTCTTGCACTACTGGTACTAGCCGTAGTAGCGAGCGGGGCTTTCGTATTCGTGACGAACGTCGTTGAAGCTCACACCCGTACGGTCAAGATACGTGTGGACAAAAATGGCTTCTCCCCGTCTTCGATCGACGTTGAGGCGGACCACAAGCTGAATCTCGTTTTCAACCGGGCTAATGACAGTAACTGCGGTAGCGTTGTCGTTTTTCCGAAACTAAAGATCCGCAAAAGCCTACCCGTTGGTAAAGACGTTATTGTCAGCTTGATTCCTTCTGCATCGAGGCAGATAACATTTGCCTGCGGAATGGGCATGTATAAGGGAAGCATAGTCGTAAGCGAAGAGTAAATATTCTCGCCAGAGGAGTAAAAATGAAAACAACAATCTTAACAGGCCTGGTAAGTATGGCGGCCGTTGCTTTCGCAGCGTGCGGCGGACCGGCGAGCAACAGCAATTCGATGAATCATAACGCGATGATGAAGAATTCGAACTCGTCGACGAACATGAACAACATGGATCACAATTCGATGCCCATGAACTCGAATATGTCGATGGATCATTCGCAGATGAAGGGCGACCCCAACGCGGCTTCTCAGCCTTACGATCTACAGTTCATCGACACCATGACGGCGCACCACAAAGAAGCGGTCAGCATGGCCAAACTTGTGGACGGCAGAACGCAGAATACAGATGTGAAAAAGTTCGCCGCGAAGATCATCGCCGACCAGGAAAAGGAAATTGGTGAGATGAAAAGCTGGCGCGATAACTGGTATGCGGGAAAACAGTCCTCGATGAACATGGAAATGCCGGGTATGGCTGATTCGATGAAAATGGACATGCCCAAACTGACAGGCTTGAAAGACAAGGAGTTTGACCTAGCCTTTGTCGAAATGATGACTATCCATCACGCCGGTGCAGTGACTATGGCGAAAGAGGCCCTCACCAAAGCAGTACACGCGGAAATCAAGACTCTGTCGAATCAGATTATTAAAGCTCAGGAAGCTGAGATCAAGATGATGGCGGATTGGAAAGCTAAATGGAGTAAATAGGAAGCGTTATCGTCCACCTGATTTCCAATGCTCAACGGAATAATAAAATGGTCGCTGCATAACCGGCTGATCGTCGTAGCGATCGCGGCTCTTTTGCTTGTTTGGGGCAGTTACGTGGCGTTCAATTTGCCGGTCGATGTTTTCCCTGACCTTAACAAGCCTACGATCACGATCCTGACGGAAGCCAACGGACTTGCTCCGGAAGAGGTAGAAACTCAGGTTTCCTATCCTATCGAGACGGTCATGAACGGGGTGCCGGGCGTGACTCGGGTGCGCTCAGTTAGCGGCATCGGTTTGTCAGTTGTCTATGTCGAGTTCGATTGGGGAACTGACATCTACCGAAATCGACAGCTCGTTTCCGAAAAGATCATCGCCGCCCGCGAACAGCTACCTCCGGGAGTTTCGCCGTTTCTCGCTCCGATCTCGTCGATCATGGGGGAGATCATGCTTATCGCGGTCTCGTCGAAGGACGGCTCGACCGATTCGCTTGAACTTCGAACTTTAGCGGATTGGACGATCCGCCCGCGAATCTTGACGATTGCCGGTGTTTCGCAGGTGATTCCGATCGGCGGCGGCGTGAAGCAATATCAAGCTCTTGTCTCACCCGAGAAACTTCGACAATTCGGCGTGACGATCGAGGAAGTTTCCACGGCTCTCGAAAAATCGAATATCAATTCTACGGGCGGTTTTGTAGATGCACAGTCACAGGAATATCTCGTCAGAAATCTCGGCAGATTCTATTCAATCGAGGAACTCAAGGAAACAGTAGTTGCCTATCGGAATAATACGCCGATAAGACTCGGCGATGTCGCAACGGTCGAGTTTGGGGCGAAGATCAAACGAGGCGAGGCCGGTACGAACGGCAAGACCGCCGTCATTGTTTCCGTGCAGAAACAGCCGGGAGCAAGCACGCTCGATCTGACCAAACAGGTTGATGAAGCGGTAGCAGAACTGCAAAAAACCTTGCCGCCGGATATCGAGATCAACCCGAATCTGTTCCGGCAGTCAAACTTTATCGATGCATCGATCGGCAATGTCATTGAAGCATTACGCGATGGCGCGATTTTGGTCGCGATCGTGCTGTTTCTGTTCCTGCTGAATTTCCGAACCACGTTCATTACGTTAACGGCCATTCCCCTCTCGTTTATCGTTACTTTTCTTGTTCTTTATGCGTTCGGGATCAGTGTGAATACGATGACGCTGGGCGGACTGGCGGTCGCCATCGGCGAACTCGTGGACGACGCGATCGTTGACATCGAGAATATCTTTCGCCGTCTGCGCGAAAATCGATTGCTGGAGAATCCCCGCCCTTCTCTCGAAGTCGTCTATAAAGCATCGCTCGAAGTTCGGTCCTCGATCATCTACGCCACCGTTATTGTTGCACTCGTCTTCATTCCGCTGTTTGCACTCTCCGGTGTGGAAGGCCGGCTGCTCGCGCCGTTAGGCCTGGCGTATATCACGGCGCTTGTCGCTTCGCTCGTGGTCAGCTTGACGGTTACTCCGGTTCTCGCGTCGTATCTTTTGCCGCAGATGTTCAGGCGAAAGGATGAGAAAAAGGAGAAAAGGCGAAACGAGATCGACGATGAAGCAGATGAAAATCCGTCAATATTTTCCAGGATAAGGAGTCTCTTTCGAACCTCTGACGGCGAGCACGAAGATAGCTTCGTTGTGCGCCGGTTGAAAACGTTCGATGGGCGACTGCTGCATTGGACACTGCGGCACCCTTACAAGGTCATCATCGGCGCTGCTGTAATATTTGTCGCGACGATGGCAACCTTGCCATTTGTCGGCACCTCATTTCTGCCGGAGTTCAATGAGGGAACGCTGACGGTCAATGTTCAGGCCCAACCCGGGACGTCGCTGGCTGAATCAAGCCGCATTGGGCAGATCTCTGAAAAACTTCTCCTAGAAGTCCCGGAAGTAATTTCTACTGGAAGACGAACCGGACGAGCCGAACTTGACGAACACGCGGAGGGCGTTCATTACACAGAGATCGACGTCGATCTGAAAAAGTCCGACAGGACACGCGACGAGATACTCGCAGAGATACGCGAAAAACTGGCGGTTGTACCGGGCGTTACAACTAATGTCGGGCAGCCGATCTCGCATCGTCTCGATCATTTACAGTCGGGTGTTAGAGCTCAGATTGCCATCAAGCTGTTCGGCGACGACCTTGCGACATTGCGATCCAAAGCGGAGGAGATTCGCAATACGATCCAAACTGTTGAAGGGGCGACGGATGTTTCGATCGAACGACAGGTCTTGATCCCGCAAATTCGTTTCAATGTAGACCGCGCAAAAGCCGCGCAATATGGGCTGCAGCCTGGCGAAGTTACGCAAACGCTGGAGACCGCACTCAACGGGCGAACGGTCTCACAAGCCATAGAGGGAGCTCGGCGATACGATGTCGTAGTCCGATTTGATGAAGCGTCGCGCAACAGCCTCGACGCTCTCAAAAATGTGACGATCGACGCTCCGAACGGAACACAGATCCCGATCTCTGCGGTCGCCACCATCGAGAATATTCCAGGCCCAAACCAGATTCTCCGTGAAGACACAAAACGCCGTATAGTCATTGGTGCAAACGTAGCTCGGCGCGATCTGGGTTCGGTTGTCGCCGATATACAAGCCCGCGTCGGCTCTCAGGTTCGTCTGCCCGAAGGTTATTTCCTCGAATACGGCGGCCAATTCCAGGCAACTCAGGAAGCGACTCGAACGCTCTCGTTGCTCACGATATTCTCCCTCATCGCTATATTTTTTCTACTTATAAAGGCGCTTGGCGATTGGCGTGTCGCGCTGCAAGTGATGATAAACATCCCGCTCGCATTGATCGGCGCGGTCTGGGCATTGCACCTTTCGGGTGGTGTGTTTTCGATCGCGACGATGGTCGGCTTTATCTCACTGGTCGGTATCACATCGCGAAACGGGATCATGATGATCTCTCATTATCTTCACCTTATGAAAGAAGAGGGCGAGGGATTTACCGAGAAGATGATCATCCGCGGCAGCCTCGAAAGACTCGTTCCGGTGCTAATGACTGCGCTAACCGCAGGTTTGTCGCTCGTGCCGTTTATCTTGGCGGCTGACGCTCCGGGCAAGGAGATACTTCATCCGTTAGCCGTCGTGGTGTTAGGCGGTATTTTGACATCTACACTATTGGATCAAATCGTGACTCCGGCAGTATTTTACAAATTTGGGCGGGCGAGTGCGGAGCGAGTTATAGCCGAACGAGACAGAGGCAGGGGCGAAAATGAATGGGACAACGCAGAGGGCGAGACGTCAGACGACGCGGGACCATTTTCGCCCAAACCAATTTTGAGCGAATAAAATGTTTTCAAATTAATTGGAGGATGGTTATGACAAAAAGATTTTTTTTCAGCGTCGCCTTTTTCGCAGCCGCAATGGTGATTGGCTCCTCGCCAACCTTGGCGCAAACAGATGAAGTAAAGGCCGTAACCGACGTTTTGACGCGGGAAGCCCTGGCGGTCGAAAATGGCGATTTACCCGCCCTCGACAAACTTTGGGCAAATAGCGAGGACGTCACAGTTTTTGAAAGCGGACACGCCAATTACGGTTGGAACGACTACCGCAACACTCATCTTGCGCCTGAGCTTAAGGAATTCAAAAACACGAAATATGCGTTTGCGGATCTTAAAGTCAAAGTTGACGGCAAGACCGCTTGGGCGACTTTCAAATATACCCTTGCCGCCGACATGGGAACACGAAAAATAGAAAGCGGCGGTCTCGGCACCGCAGTCCTGGAAAAACGTGACGGCAATTGGCGCATTGTGCATTGGCATTCGAGCGCGCCGCGCAGGCAGGCAGCACCACAGCCGCCACCAAAAAACTAACTTGTCGAAAATTCGCGGAGCGCCGCATAGGCTGATTGTTCAGCACTAACGACGTTCATGTAAGGATACTCAGAAAGCTTTGGAGTACTGAGTAATTATTCAAGGAGGAAAAAATGGCTACACAAAAAGATCCGGTCTGCGGAATGCAGGTCGAAGAATCTGAGGCCGCCGGGCGATCCGAACATGAGGGACGAACATATTACTTTTGTTCACAGGGATGTAAAGAAAAGTTCGACGCAGATCCGGAAGCATACGCGGAACAGTAAAGAAGGGCACCGAGGCGGATACTAATCCTCCCGGTGTTTTTCTCTTTACTCACGATCAACGAATTTCGTGTTGAAATTCGTTGAGGTTATAGGAACGTCACGTTAGGAGGATTATGAAGAAGCATGAAGAACCGGGAAAGCACGATGAGATGAATATGCACGAGGGGAAAATGCAGGGTAATTACATCCGATTTGGACTGATGATCGTCCTGGCTTTCATCTCGATGTATGTATTTATGTACGCGATGGTCAATGTCTTCGCCAACGTCTATTCGAGCGTCAACCAGTTTTACATGGCGGGGTTGATGACCGCGCCGATGATCCTCATTGAAATCGTTCTAATGGGAGGGATGTATCCGAACAAGAAGATCAACTGGGCGATTATCGCATTCGGTGTAGTCGCTCTCGGTGGTTTCTGGTTTTTGATTCGAGGGCAGACCGCCGTTTCGGACCGCCAGTTCTTGAGATCAATGATCCCGCATCATGCCGGAGCGATTCTGATGTGCGAGAAAGCGGTAATTACAGATGCCGAGATCCAGGAATTGTGCAAGGGGATTACGTCGTCTCAGGCATCCGAGATCGACTGGATGAAGAAAAAGCTGGACGAATTGAATAAGAGGTGAAGGTCCTGAGATAAGGCGTCGAAATCAAGAATGGGAAAGGAGAAAAGCAAATGTTAATGGGGTCAAGCATTCGCAAATTCGCGTTAACCGCGCACATTACTTCCTCGGTTGGCTGGCTTGGTGCGGTTGCAGCGTTTCTGGCTCTCGCAATCGTCTGTCAAAAGAGTCAGGACGTTCCGACCGTGCGCGGGCTTTACCTCGCAATGGAACTAACTGGCTGGAATGTTATCGTGCCACTCTGTTTAGCAACGCTTGTAACTGGCCTAATGATGGCGTTGGGCACTAAATGGGGATTGTTCCGTCATTACTGGGTCGCCTTGAAATTTCTGCTTACTGTCATTTCCGCCCTTATTTTGTTTGGGTTCACGAACACACTTAGCCAAATGGGGGAGCTTGCAGCAAATGCGTCGTTATCAATCGAGGACCTGCGGAACCTGAGGCAAGGACCGGTCGGCCATTCGGGGGGTGGGTTACTAGTCTTGCTTGCGATCTCGGCGCTGTCCGTTTATAAGCCGTGGGGTAAAACTCGTTACGGGCTCAATAAGAACGAACTGAGCATGGATTCGAATTCCGGGACGGTTTCCCCGGATGGAAGACCCTGGAAACTCTACATTCTGCTCGCAATCGCTTTACTGGTCGTCGGGTCTCTGATCTTGCACCTTGCGAACGGCGGCGGACATTAAAGATAAACGTGAAGCATAGGCAGTCTCGCCTCCGCGAAAAGTAAATATGATGACCGCGAACAATCTTGCCAGGAAATCGGACGTATCTCTTTACACCGTGCGCCATTACACTCGCATCGGTCTATTAAAGCCGTCGCGCAATCAGCAAAACAATTACAAATTGTATCAGCCGTCCGATGAAGTTCGGGTGCGATTTATCCAGGCAGCGAAGAACCTGGGATTCTCATTAGCCGAGGTTGCCGATATTTTGGATGAGGCAAAGCATGGAACCTCGCCGTGCCCAATGGTGCGGGAAATCATTGTACGCCGGATTGAAGACAACCGCCGCAAGATAAAAGAAATGCAGAAACTTCAACGGAAGATGGAAAACGCCCTAAAAGACTGGTCGAAAATGAAGAATTCAATGCCGACGGGCGATTCGGTTTGTCATTTGATCGAATCAGTAAGCGAGACTGAGAAATAGCGCTTGACCTGACCCCTGCTGACAGGTTGTAGAATAGTTCTTGTCGTTACTTTTGATGACAGGAAGGATAAAAATATGACGGAGAAACAAACAACTACAACCGAAACATTTATTGACCCGATATGCGGAATGCAAGTCGCGCCCGTAACCGCCACTGGCAGCTTTACCCAGGATGGAGAAACCTATTATTTCTGCTCGACTGGCTGTCTGCAGAAATTTATAAATCCGACTGACAAGAAACAGTCGAGTTGTTGCAACGGCGGTTAGTTAGATCGGTACGCTTGGGTTTAAGGAGAAGGAATATGACAGGGACCGGAAAACAGGGTGCTGCAAAACAAGAGTTAATCGATCCGATCTGCGGGATGACGGTCGATCCGGCGACGGCGGCCGGAAGTTTTAATCATGAGGGCAAGACTTATTATTTCTGCTCGAAAGGCTGTTTGCAGAAATTTATCGCCAAGACGCAAGACGTTCCCGCGAGTGGTTTTGTCGGGATCGGACGGGAACAAAAAGAAACCGTCTCGCATGGAGAGATGAACGCTACGCCCGAAGGAGAGTTTGTTGACCCGGTGTGCGGGATGACGGTCGCGCCTGAAACGTCCGCGGGAAAATATGATTTCGAAGGCGAAACTTATTATTTCTGCTCGACCGGTTGTTTGAACAAGTTCAAACAAAATCCGGCGACCTTTCTCCGAGAGAAAAAAGCAGAAATACTTGAGGCCGAGAGCCTTGGCGTGGAGTACACCTGCCCGATGCATCCGGAAATTGTGCAGATAGGTCCGGGAAGCTGTCCGAAATGCGGGATGGCTCTTGAGCCTAAGGTAATGACCCTCGACGATGCGCCTGACCCGGAATATATCGATATGAAGCGGCGGTTCTGGATTTCCGCCGCATTGACCATGCCGGTTTTTGCACTGGCGATGGCGGAGATGCTGCCGAACTTTCACGAGTTGATTTCGTCCAACATTTCGATTTGGATACAGTTCGTTCTTGCGACGCCAGTCGTCCTTTGGGGCGGTTTTCCTTTCTTCCAGCGCGGATGGGCTTCGGTCAAGAACGTAAGCCCGAATATGTTTACGCTGATTGCGATCGGTACCGGAGCGGCTTACCTTTTTAGCCTTTTTGCCTTCTTCCTGCCGAACCTTTTCCCCGACTCGATCAGGAATGTACATACCGGATTGATTGCGGCTTATTTCGAAGCGGCGGCGGTGATCACAACCCTTGTGCTCCTCGGACAAGTTCTTGAGCTTCGAGCGAGAAGCCAAACCTCAAGCGCGATCAAGGCTCTTCTTGGACTAGCGCCGGAAACTGCCATCGTTGTTTTCGACGACGGCACCGAAGCCGAGATTGCACTTAAAGATGTGCAAATGGGCGCGAGCTTGAGGGTGAAGGCGAATGAAAAAATTCCGACCGATGGCTCGATCCTGGATGGCGATACTTCTGTCGATGAATCGATGGTGACGGGCGAATCGATTCCGGTCGAAAAGACGGTCGGCGATAAAGTTATCGGTGGAACGATCAATGGCCGACGCGGTTTTGTAATGAAAGCCGAAAAGGTCGGCAGCGACACGCTGCTCGCGCAGATCGTTCGGATGGTTGGTGAGGCCCAGCGTTCGAGAGCTCCAATCCAACGACTCGTCGATGTAGTTTCGGCTTATTTTGTTCCGGCGGTTATTGTCGTGGCGATTGTCGCGTTTGCCGTCTGGCTGATCTTCGGCAGTTTCGCATACGCGATGGTCGCGGCGGTTTCGGTTCTGATTATTGCCTGCCCATGCGCCCTTGGCCTCGCGACCCCGATGTCGATTATGGTCGGGACGGGACATGGTGCGCGGCACGGCGTATTGGTTAAGAAAGCCGAGGCATTGGAGATTCTGGAAAAGGTCAATTCGATTGTTGTTGATAAGACCGGCACTTTAACCGAAGGCAAGCCACGGCTTCAGAAAGTGATCTCATTAAACGGTTTGTCGGAAACGGAGATCTTACGACTTGCCGCCAGCCTTGAAAAGTCAAGCGAACATCCGCTTGCTGAGGCGATCATCAAGGGAGCGGAAGACCAAAATGTCGAATTAGCCAAAGTGAGCGATTTCGAATCGGTCACCGGAAAGGGCATTGTCGGCAACATTGACGGCCGACGAGTTATGCTCGGCAACGCCAAGTTGATGGTGGAAAACGGTATCGAGTTTTCGTCGGACGGAAAAGCCGACGAACTTCGCTCCGAGGGGCAGACGGTGATGTTTATTGCGGCAGACGGAAAACCCGCCGGACTCGTTGGCGTGGCGGACACGATAAAGGAATCAGCCAAAGCGGCGATCGATGAACTGCACCGACAGAAAATTGAAGTCGTAATGATGACGGGAGACAATTCAATAACGGCGGATGCGGTCGCCAAGAAACTCGGCATTGATAAGGTTTTTGCCGATGTTCTGCCCGAGCAAAAGGCTGAAAAGATCAAAGAACTGCAGGCTTCGGGAAAAGTTGTGGCAATGGCCGGGGACGGCGTCAACGACGCACCAGCGCTGGCTCAGGCCGAAGTCGGAATCGCGATGGGAACCGGAACTGACGTCGCAATGGAATCCGCTGATATAACGCTTCTAAAGGGCGACCTACGCGGTATTTTACGAGCGAAAAAGCTGAGCGAAGCGACGATGAAAAACATACGTCAAAACTTGTTCTTCGCGTTCATTTACAATCTGATCGGTGTACCGATCGCGGCGGGTGTTCTGTATCCGGTTTTCGGTTTGCTTCTCAGCCCGATGATCGCAAGCGCGGCGATGACCTTTAGCTCGGTGTCCGTTATAGTCAACGCATTGCGACTGCGGAATCTAAAATTATAAATGTTAGTTGATAGGGTGCTAGTGAATAGTTGGACGGCTTATATGAATAGAGATAGAAACATGAAGAAATTAATATGGACATTGCCGTTATTGATCGCAATGCCGCTTCTCGCGTGGTCACAAACGAGTCAAGGGCCCGATACCGGCCAGGAATCATACAGGATCAAGTCACTCTCGGAAACGGAGGTACAAGCTTACCTGAATGGGCGCGGCATGGGCCTCGCGAAACCGGCAGAGTTGAATAGTTATCCCGGACCGATGCACGTTCTTGAACTAGCCGAGAAACTTCAGCTTTCCGCACGGCAGAAGGGCGACACGCAAGAGGCTTTTGAACGGATGCGTGGCGAAGCTATTCGTCTTGGGAAGTTGATTGTGGAAAAGGAAGCAAAGTTGAATGATTTGTTTGCGAAAGGCAAAGCTGGTCAGAAAGACATGCAAACGAACATCAGGGAAATTGCCCGACTTCAGGGAGAGCTGCGAGCCGTGCATCTGAGTGCGCACCTCGAGACTAGACGAGTTCTGTCGAGCGACCAAGTCGAGAAATACAATGAGCTGCGTGGATATGGAAAGAACGAAGTTATCCACCGGCATGAACAGTGAATCGCGGCCAGGTTTGAAGAAGCTGCGCTATGAAAAATGAAACATACATTCCAGCTCTAAGTTACAACTGGCTAACACCTTTTTACGATACGGTCGTTCGTTTGACGACGCGGGAAGAGGTTTTTAAGAGAGCCTTAGTGGAACAGTCTCAGGTCGAAGGAAATCATCGGGTTCTCGATCTTGCTTGCGGCACCGCGACGCTTACGCTTCTTTTGAAACAAGATCAACTGCTCGCCGAAGTAGTCGGGATTGACGGCGACGGCAAGATTTTGGCAATAGCCAAAAAGAAGGCCAGATCCGCGGGTCTGGAGATTCAGTTCGACGAAGGCATGTCGTTTGATCTGCCGTACCAGAACGAATCCTTTGACCGGGTGACTTCAAGTTTGTTTTTTCACCACCTGACGCGTGTAAATAAACTCAAGACCATTGGCGAAGTAACTCGCGTCCTCAAACCGAACGGCGAATTTCACATTGCCGATTGGGGCTTGCCCGCAAATCGGTATATGAAGCTTTCTTCCCTTTTTATTCAACTTCTCGACGGTTTCGAAACGACTGAGGACAGCTTTGCCGGCAAGCTCCCAGTATTGCTGACAGAAGCGGGATTTGAAAAGGTCGAAGAAACCCGTTCCTTCAACACACTGTTTGGAACAATTCGCCTGCACCGATGCAAGAGACATTAATAGAGAATATGATGATAAAAAGAATTACGGCCATTTTCCTTGTCAGCTCGCTGCTCGTATTACCCGTGTTCGCACACGACCTGTTTTTGAAACTCGACAGCTATTTCGTAAAAGTAAATCAGAAAATTTCGATCAGCGTCTTTAATGGGACGTTTCAGACGAGCGAAGGCGCGGTTACATTTGCGCGTTTGACGGATGTGAGCGTCGTTTCGCCCTCTGGAACTGTTTCGCATCCGCTTGAAAAGGACCTGACGAAGAACGAAACGACCGCATTTTTGAATCTTGTGCCGACAGAGGCCGGTAACTACATTGTCGGTTTATCGACGATGTGGCGCGAAAGTGCGCTCCCAGCGGCCGAGTTCAACAAATATTTACCAGCCGAAGGCATCCCCGATATCTTGGAGAACCGAACGCGTGACGGCGAGCTCGATAAGGACGCCCGTTACCGCTATTCGAAATATGTCAAAACGATCTTTCAGGGGGGCAATAGAACAACCGATAGTTACAAGACCATTCTTGGGTATGCCGTTGAGATGGTGCCTCAGCAAAATCCTTACAAACTAAAAAAGGGAGTCTCGCTTGATATTCTCTGTCTCAAGGACGGCAAACCGCTCGCCGGGCAGATCGTTACGACGGGATATGAGGCCGCGGGCAAAATGCTCGGCGAAACCAGTGAGCGCACCGACAAGGACGGCATGATCAAAGTCAAACTGACCGGCGCCGGCAAATGGTACGCCAAGTTTATCAATATGGTAAAGATCGAGGACCCGAAACTTAATTATGAATCGAAATGGGCGACACTGACTTTTGAGATAAGGTAAGTTGGGCCAGGGCAAGTTTGTTGTCCAGTTTTGCGTTGTGTGAAGTGTGGTTGGTTAAGTTCCGGCAAAGATTTTAGGCGAGCATATATGGCCATCTACAAACTCAAACAAGATCGAATCGACGACTTGCAGGAGACTTCGTTTGAAGCGGAAAGTCTTCAGGAAAGGCGTGATTTGCAGCGCTTGCTGAGAGAGAAGATCGCAATCATCTCGCCCGACACATTGGTCATTTCCGAAGAGTTCGGCGAATGGGAAGGTAGCAAACGAAGAATTGATTTGCTTGGTGTCGATAAAGAGGCAAGGCTTGTCGTCATAGAACTCAAACGTGACGACACTGGCGCACACATGGAGTTGCAAGCTATTCGGTATGCGGCGATGCTTTCAACAGCAACGTTCGACCGGATTGTCGATATTTACAAGCGTTTCCTCGAAACGAACGGGCAAGGAGAAAAAGACGCTCAACGCGAACTGCTAGCTTTTCTCGACTGGGACGAGGCGCAAGAGGATTTATTCGCGTCCGACGTTCGTATAGTCTTGGCCGCTCGTGAATTTTCAAAAGAACTCACTACCTCCGTAATGTGGCTCAACCAACGCGAACTAGATATTCGCTGTGTCCGTCTCAAACTCTACAAGTCACGTGACGACGGCCAGCTGTTCATTGACGTTCAACAGGTCATCCCGATTCCTGAGGCGGCAGATTATCAAGTCAGAGTTCGGGAAAAAGCTGAACTATCGAAAGATTCAAAATTAGCTGCCGTTTCGAACCGCGATCTCACGAAGTATAGATTCAACGGAAACGTGTACGGAAAAGGTCGGCTCGTTTTGGCCGTTATCTCGGACTTTGTGAAACAGCATCCCGAAACTACTTTCGACGAGCTTCGAGCGAAATTTCCGAGCCGACTCCAGGGTAGTCTTGGCGTGGTCGAGGACTTGGCGAGCCTTAGCGATGCATCAAAGCGGAACAAGCGGTACTTTGCTCGACCTGATGAAGCAATACATTTGCCGAGTGAAGATCGGACGGTCGTCGTCTGCTCTCAGTGGGGCCTTAACACGCGGGAGTTTATTAATTACGTTTCTAACGCGTTCGGCTATCAAATCGACAAGGCATAGCGTAAATCGGAGGCGAAGCGGTATAAATCGAGGCCGAAGCGGCGCAAGTCGCGTCCGCGCGGGTGCAGATCGCTCTGCACATTGTGAGCTGGGAAGGTGTTAAGGCTGCGACATCGTCCGATTAAGCTCAAGCACATATGGCGAGAAAAAAGAAAAAGGTAGGAACATGCGTATATTGCGGTGAGACAAGGGAACTCACCCGTGAGCACGTTATCGCACGGTGTCTTTTTCCGGGTCCCTTGCCGAGTAACATCGTGCTGGTTCCTGTGTGCGATCCTTGTAATCAGGAGAAAGCTAAACACGACGACTATCTTAGAGATATGCTCGCCGTGGACGTTGATACGTCCAAAAGTAACGAGGCTCAAACATTACTGACAGGTAAAGTATTTCGCTCGGCAGAAACAAATCGCTCTCAGGTAATGAGGGCGGCGAAATCGAATGGCAAGTTTGAATCCATCTATTCGAAAGGTGGAATTTATCTTGGTCAAGGGTATTCGTTTCCTATCGACGGGCAGCGTGTTAATCACATATTTTCGCTGATTATCAGAGGCTTATACTACACAACCACAAGTCGTTTATTACCGCAGGATTGCGAGTTTGAAGTGCGACGATTGAGTTCTTCGGAATTTAACGAAATCTGGAAGAAACTTGAGAAAGTTGGCTATAACGGCCCATACCATCTTGAAGGTGTCCTTACTTGTATCTTCAACTATGCGGCCGAAGAACCCGCCGTTTCACACTGGTGGCTGTGGTTCTACGACAGCGTATGCGTTTACGTATCAACGCAACCGACCGGTTTTGATATCAACGTAATCACGACGGGCACGGCGAAGTCAATCTAATTCTATGGCCTGTGTTGGGAGGGCAATGTGATGGCAAACGATAGAGTTTTCGCGATGAGTTTTGCAGGCGTCTATCCGCATTATGTGGCGAAAGCGGAAAAGAAAGGCCGTACAAAGGATTCGGCGAATGCGCTGTATTGAATTTAGAAAAGTATCGAGGAGATCGAAATGAAAAAACAAACAATCTTTGCATTTATCTTATCACTGTCGCTGGTCGCGTCGATTTTTGCGCACGATCTGTTTCTTAAAACGGACAGCTTTTTCCTGCAGCCGAACTCGAAATTTACCGTCCAGATAATGAACGGAACATTTCAGGCAAGCGAGGGGGCGGTATCCTTCGCCCGGCTGAACGACGTGAGTGTAGTTACGGCGGGAAAGACCACTCATCCGCAGGAAACAGCTTTTACAAAGAACGAAACTACGGCGTTCATGAACCTGACAACCGGTGCGGCGGGAACCTACGTCATCGGGCTTTCAACCAAGACGAGGGAGATCTCTTTGAAGGCCGAGGAATTCAATGAGTATTTGAAGGAGGACGGTCTGCCCGACACCCTTGAAGAAAGGCGGAAAACCGGCGAACTTGAAAAGGACGCTAAAGAGCGTTACGCCAAGCACGTCAAAGCGATCCTGCAAGTCGGCAAAAAGCAAACGGATGACTACAAGACGGTCCTGGGCTATCCGGTCGAACTCATTCCGCAGCAAAATCCTTACAAGCTTAAAAAGGGCGACACGATTGAGATCCTGTGCTTGAAGGACGGCAAACCGCTAGCCGGACAAGTCGTGCTCGCCGGACGTGAGGAAAATGAAAAGATCACGATCGCGCCCGAGCTTCGCAGCGACAAAAACGGCATCATCAAACTCCGACTCGACGGCGCCGGCAAGTGGTATGTCAAATTCATCAATATGGCCAAACTAGACGACCCAAATTTGAACTATGAATCAAAATGGACGACGCTGACTTTTGAGATAAGATGATTTCAATGCGAGGTTATGTTTCGGTAAGGTTGTCGTTGACTTTACCCTTGATCGCGCCATATATTCAAATTTGATGGTGAAGAGGCTCACATTGCTTTTCTTGCTCTCGGCTCTCGCTGGTGGCGTGTTGGCCGGAACACCGCTGCACGCGCCGCGCGGGCATATGATGAAGTGCTGTGACAAGGCGAAGAGCAAGGATAAAACTCCGGCGGCGCAGGCATCCCGATTATGCTGTGCGGTCAATTGCTCTAACTCGACGCCAACCTCGTCGGGAGCATCTTTTAATTTTTCACCATCGAACATTGCGGTTTCCAGGTCGATAGCCGAACAGATCGCGGCTTTGTTCCCAGATAGAAAAGTCCGATCGTCTGAAACGCCTCAGTATTCGCGTGAGATCCTTTCGCGAACGTTCCAACCCAAATACCTCCAACACAATTCATTCTTGATCTAGTTTCGATGGCGTAGTGCGCCTTTTTTTTAAGGCTACTTGCGCCTATTCAGCTATTTCATGCCTGGCATCGGTGCGCCTTTAATCGGGAATATTTGGTGCCAGCGCGTCAACTTTATTACAGGAGAATACTAATGAGAAAGACTATTTTATTTGTTGTTTTGCTAACGCTGGTCGGCGCGATCGTTTTCCTCGCGGCTTGCGGTTCCGGCTCAAATGGAGCTGCTAATGCCGCAGCCGGCAAGACAATTAGGAGTTCGCCTGCCGGAAATAATCTGACCGCGACACTTTCCAGTGCTGACGGTACATTACGAAAAGGTAAACAGGAATTTACGTTGACCTTTACGGATGCATCAGGGAAACCTGTCGATGTCGGCTCGGTCGCGCTTAACTATCGCATGGCAGCGATGGGAAGCATGGCGGAGATGAACGACGGAGCGACATTTACAACTACCGGAACGCCCGGCGTCTATCGCGGAAACGTCGATATTGAAATGGCCGGAGAATGGCAGGCTCAGATCACTTACGAAGGCCCGGCCGGAAAAGGATCGTTCTCGTTTCCGGTAAACGCAAAGTAGGTCGGCATGATCCACAAGCTGATCGAGTGGTCGTTAAATAATCGCGGCATCGTCATAGTGTTCTATTTGGGCATTGCGGCGGCCGGGTATTGGGCGCTCGTTCGTACGCCGATCGATGCGATTCCCGACCTCTCGGACAATCAGGTGATCGTGTTTACCGATTGGACTGGACGCTCGCCGCAGGAAGTCGAAGACCAGGTGACTTATCCCTTGGTCACAAATCTTCAGGGGCTTCCTGGCGTACGTGTCGTCCGTGCCAATTCCGCATTCAGCTTCTCGATGATAAATATCATCTTCGAGGACAATGTTGATCTTTACTGGGCTCGGACGCGGGTTCTTGAGAGGCTTAATCTCGTCTCGAAACAATTGCCCGATGGCGTTGTTCCGACGCTTGGCCCAGACGCAACGGGAGTCGGTCAGATCTTTTGGTACACGCTGGAATCGGACGACATGAACCTGCGCGATCTGCGCACGGTTCAGGATTGGTTTGTGCGTTATCAACTCAATTCCGTTCCCGGTGTCGCCGAGGTCGCGTCGGTCGGCGGTTACGTTCAGCAATATCAGATAGACATCGATCCGAATAAGCTGCGCGGCGTGAATATTCCGATCTCAACCGTTGTCGAGTCAGTGCAGCGCTCAAACAATAATGTCGGCGGCAACGTCGTCGAACAGGGAGGGCAGTGGGCCGTGGTTCGCGGCATAGGCCTTATAGAATCGATTGCAGATGTCGAAAACATAATGATCGGGTCGTCAAATGGCACGCCGATCTACGTCAAGAATGTCGCCGAAGTAAAGCTAGGCAATGCGTTTCGAACTGGCTCATTGGACAAGAATGGAAAGGAAGCGACTGGTGGCGTAGTAATCGCACGCTATGGCGTGAATACGCTCGAAGTCATCGATGCCATAAAGCAAAAGATCGAAGCTCTACAGCCCGGACTGCCTGCTGGGGTTCGCATCGTGCCGTTCTACGACCGGACGCAGCTTATAAACCGCGCAACCGACACGCTCAAGTGGACACTCGTCGAAGAGTTGATTCTCGTCACGCTCGCCCACATCATTTTTCTCGCGCATTTTCGCTCGATCCTTATAGTCACCATTCCGCTCCCGCTCGCGGTTTTAATGTCCTTTCTCTTTATGTATTTCATGGGCATCAGCTCGAATTTGATGTCGCTGTCGGGAATAGCTATCGCCATCGGTGTGCTGGTCGATGCCGGAATTGTCGTTACCGAAAATGCGTTTCGGTTTATGGAGCGGAATAAGGTCGATCCGAAAGACCGCAAAGCGGTTTGGGAAACTGTTTTGGAATCAACAAAGCTCGTCGGGCGACCAGTTTTCTTTTCGATGGCGATCATCATCCTCGCATTTATTCCAGTTTTTGCATTGATCGGACAGGAAGGAAAGCTTTTTCATCCGCTCGCTTTTACGAAAACCTTCGCCATGGCCGGAGCGACGATTTTGGCCGTAACGCTCGTGCCCGTGCTTTGTACATATTTGATCGGCGGTAAGGTTCACTCTGAGGCGGCAAATCCGGTGATGCGGTTTTTACGGCGTCTTTATGAACCGGCGTTGGTCTTCGCGCTCAAAAATCGTTTGATCGCTGTGGGCATAGCACTGGTGTTGTTCCTCGGAGCACTTGTTTTGGCGACGCGGATCGGCAGCGAATTCATGCCGCCTCTGAACGAGGGCGACGTGATGTTTATGCCCGTAACCGATCCGGCGATTTCGATTGACGAAGCCACCAAGATCATGAGCAGGCAGGACGAGATGTTGAAATCTTTTCCCGAAGTAGAGTGGGCGGTCGGTAAAGCTGGTCGAGCTGAGACTTCGACGGATCCCGCGCCGATAAATATGAACGAGACCATCGTTCACCTAAAACCTGAGGCGCAATGGCGTTCGGGCGTGACGCGGGAATCGCTCATTTCCGAAATGGATGAAAAGCTGCGAATGCCCGGTGTTACAAACATCTGGACGCAGCCGATCATAAACCGCATCGAGATGCTTACGACCGGCATACGAACGCAAGTCGGAATTAAGATATTCGGGACCGATCTCAAGCAGCTTGAGGGCCTCTCGCGACAGGTCGCCGACATTGCCAGGAAGATTCCCGGAGCGGCTGATGTTTATCCCGAACAGATCGGCGGTTCGCCGTATATCGATATAAAGATCAATCGACCAGCGGCGGCACGATACGGTATCGACGTTGCGGTAATTCAGGACACGATAGAAAAGGGGGTTGGCGAAACAAATCTTTCCGTAACGATCGAAGGCCGCCGTCGATTTCCCGTGCGGGTACGGTATGCCCCCGAGTTTCGCAACACGCCTGATGCCTTAGGTCAAATTCCCATCGCAATGGCAAACGGCGGAACTGTCCCGCTTTCTCAAGTGGCTGATATTCGCTCGGTCGAGGGAGCGACAATGATACAGAGCGAAAACGGGTTGCTTCGCGGCACTGTGCTTCTTAATGTTCGCGGGCGTGATGTTGGTAGTTTTGTCGATGAGGCAAAGAATGCCGTCACGCGGCAAATCCAGCTTCCGGCAGGCTACTACATTGCGTGGAGCGGGCAGTACGAAAATCAGCAGCGAGCCAAGAGCCGTCTGCTTTTTGTCGTGCCCATTGTTTTGCTGATTATCTTTGGTTTGCTTTATCTAACCTATCACTCGGCGCTGGAAGCGGCCCACGTGCTGATGGCAGTGCCGTTTGCGCTTACAGGCGGCGTATATCTTGTATGGCTTCTTGGCTACAACTTCTCTGTTGCCGTATGGGTCGGATTTATCGCTCTGTTCGGTACAGCGGTCCAGACTGCCGTCGTGATGGTCATCTATCTAAATGAATCGGTCGATAAAAAGAGCGAAGGTCTCGGACGGCAATTGACGAAAAAAGAACTTATGCAAGGGGTGATCGACGGCGCCTTGCTGCGTCTGCGTCCGAAGGTAATGACCGTTACAACGGTTGTCGCCGGGCTTTTGCCCATCATGTGGAGTTCGAGCTCGGGTTCCGAAGTAATGAAGCCGCTCGCGGCACCTGTTTTGGGCGGAATGGTGTCGAGTCTACTTCATGTCTTGATAATCACGCCGGTGATCTTCTATTGGCTCAGAGAACGCGAGTTGAGGCGAGACAGTGAATAAAAGAAATTCGTACAACTTTACGAGATCTCTTTTCGGTCTCCTTGCGCTAGTCATTGTGTTCGTGCAACCGGGCATCGCTCAGGTCGCTTCAAAGTCCGACACTTCCGCAAACGTATACTTGGACTATCAAAACGGGCTCACCGCCGACGCTGCCGTTGCTTTTGCTCTCGAAAACAACGGCGAGTTGCAAGCAATGCGTAAAGAAGTCGACGCTGCCCGAGCGTTGGTAAAACAGGCGCGTTTGCGGCCGAATCCGAAGGTGATGGCAAGTGGAGCAGAGCAGATCGGCGGCATGGATAATAATCAAATGGCCGAGGTTATGCTGCCGCTGGAACTTGGCGGGCGGCGGTCGGCACGGATAGCGGTTGCAGAGCGTGAGTTGGAAATCCGCGAGGTTGCCCTTGCAAATCAGGAACGTCTGCTTGCGTCCGAAGTTCGCGTCAAATTTGGCGAGGCTCTGGCGGCGATAAAGAAGCTCGACGTCACCGAAAGGACATTGGCGGCGGCAAAGCAGGGCTACGAACTGGTTGCGGCCAGAGTCACCGAAGGAAAGATCGCGCCGCTCGAACAAAATATTTTTCTCGTTGAGGTAAATCGACTGCAATCGATGCGCGAGACATCCGAGGGAAAGGTCGAGGCGGCGATGTTCGAGCTTCGCAACATGATCGGCATGAAGCCGGAAGAACCGATGCGGCTTCGCGGCGATTTTGACAACCTTATTGCGATGACGGCTGCAATTTCCGAGTTGACGGAACGTGCTCTACGTGAAAGGCCCGATCTGCAAGGTGCGAGGATGGTGGAACAGCTTGCCATTGCACAGATCGAAAAAGCAAAGTCTGAAGGCAGGATCGACGCGAGTGTCAAGACCGGCTATCAGCGGATGAATTTCGGATTTCCCGTGAGTGGTTTTGACCCTGCGGGAAATTTGCGTCCCGTGCAGGACATTTTTCATAGTTTCACGTTTGGCGTCGAGATAATGCTGCCGGTTCGCAACCGGAATCAGGGCGCGGTCGAGGCGGCAAAATTCGAGCGGGAGGCCGCGCAAAGACGCATAGAATTTGGCGAATTAACTATTCGTCGTGAAGTTGCCGTCGCCTTTGCCCGGTATAACCGTGCGGCACGGTCGCTGTCGATCTTCCAAAACGGCGTTCGCGATCAGGCTAATTCTAATTTGCACGTAATATGGCAAACATACGAACTTGGATCGAGAAGCCTGCTTGACTATATCGCCGAGCAGCGTCGCTTCCTCGATATTGAGAATCAATTGATCGACGCCGAGCTTGAAACATACATAGCGAACATTGAGATATTGCGGGCGGTCAATGCACCGGAGCTAAAAAAGAAATGAGCGAAGAAAACGAAGAGACCGTTGCCGAAGAAACTCCGAATCGTAAACCGCTTTACATCGCGCTAGCGGTCACCGGCCTTTTGATCATCGGCGCTCTCGGCTTTTGGTTATTGCGTGATCGTGAAACCGGACAGGTCGTACAACCGCCGCGAACGGTGACATTCGGAGATAATACAAGCGAACAACCGACAGACGAACAAACGATAACGATTCCACTCGATCAGGTGGATAAGATCGGCCTCAAGATTGAGACCGTCGGCGAGACTCTTTCCAGCGAAGAAATGTCGGTTGCGGCGACCGGCGTGATCCAGCCGAATGCGTACAAAGAAACTCCGGTTATTTCATTGCTTGGCGGAGTTCTGCTAAGCGTAAAGGCCGAGCTGGGCCAGAATGTGGGCAAAGGGCAATCGCTTGCCGTAATATTCAGCGACGAGCTTGCGGCGGCGCAGTCACGTTATCTCGCTTTGCAGACCGAGGCTCAAACTGCTCGGCAAAACTACGACAGAACTGCCAGGCTCGTAAAGATCAGCCCTGCGAGCAATGCCGAACTTGATCAGGCATTGGCCGTGTTAAAGATCGCCAATGCTGAACTAGAGGAACATCACAAGCATCACGTCCGCACCGGCAAACTCCTTGAGATCGGAGCAGTCAGCCGCGAGGAGTACGAAATAGCGACGACAAAGCTCAAAACGTCCGAGGCTAATGTTGTTCAGGCAAGGAATCGCTATGACCGTGCTATCCAGGTCGCAGAGATAAATCCCGTTAGCCGAAGCGAATTCGAGCAGGCCGCCGTTAAACGGCAAACCGCCGAGTCCGACATTGCGACCGCAAGACAAAGACTTTTGTTGCTCGGTTTGTCACCGGCAAGGGTAAATTCGCTTCGCTCGCCATCGCAGATAACCTCCGAAGTCAGCCTTACGGCGCCGGTTTCGGGCACGATCACAAAGCGTGACGTGAATGCCGGCGAAGTTGTCGAGGCGAACAAGCAACTAATGCGCGTGACGAATCTATCCAGCGTTTGGGCCACTGCTCAACTATATGAAAAGGACATCGGGCATGTTCGCGTGGGCGGCAGCGCCAGCGTAACGACCGACGCTTATCCCGGCAAACTTTTTCGCGGCCACGTCACATACATCGATCCGAACATCAATCAGGAAACACGCACCGCCCAAGTCCGCGTCGAACTCGATAATCCGGGCCAGGTCCTAAAAATCGGTATGTATGTCAACGTCGTTTTAGGCTCGGGTGGCGTCGCCGAAAGAACAATGCCGACGATCCCAACGTCAGCAGTGCAAAATATGAACGACAAACAGATCGTCTTTGTCGCCACCAGCAAACCAAACGTGTTCGTTGTCAAACCAGTGCGATTGGGTAACGAAAAGAGCGGACAATATGTAGTACTCGAAGGCTTAAACGTCGGCGATAAGGTGGTAACCGAAGGCAGCTTCCTCCTCCGCTCCGAATTAGTGAAGCAAAATCCCACTTCGCGCTGATTCCTTCAACGCGGTGTTCAACGGGCGCTGTTTTGGCGTTTGCGGTAAAATGAGCTCGACATGATAAAATCCGCGGCCAAAATCCTGCTGGTTGATGACGATGATTCGCTTCGGCGTGTGCTTGAATTCCAGCTGATCGAGGCTGGTTTCGAAGTTGTAAGTGAGAGTGACGGCAGGGAAGCACTGGATAGATTCTCCGGCGAAGAATTCGACTGTGTGATCACTGATTGGCGGATGCCAAAGATGAGTGGCTCCCAACTAGTTAGCCAAGCGACGGCGATTAACAGTGTAGTGCCAATTGTTGTTATCACCGCATTCGGCGACGTCGAAATTGCAGTTGAAGCAATGCGAGGCGGAGCGTTTGATTTTATTACCAAGCCGTTTAACCGGCAGGACATATTATTGACGGTTGAAAAGGCCCTGAAATACGGTCGTGCACTAGCGGAAAATCGCCGGCTGAGGCGGCAGGTGCATGAAGAGTTTCGCATCGAGAACGTCATCGGAACGTCTGAAAAGATGCGGCAGGTCTTTGATCTGGTCGAACGCGTTTCAAAAACGAATGTCACCGTTCTTATCGAAGGCGAGTCGGGGACTGGAAAAGAACTGATAGCGAAAGGAGTACACTTCTCGGGAACCCGAAAGGACGGCCCGTTTATTGCGATCAACTGTGCCGCGATCCCGGAAACGCTGATCGAGGCGGAGCTTTTTGGATACAAGAAAGGGGCGTTCACGGGTGCTGTTGGCGAGTCGAAGGGGAAATTTGAAGAGGCGAATGGCGGTACGTTGTTTCTTGATGAGATCAGCACGATGTCGCTGCAGTCACAGACGCGTCTTTTACGGGTATTGCAGGAGCAGGAAGTTACCCGTCTAGGCGAAAACACGCCGCGAAAAGTAGATGTACGAATAATTGCGGCGACCAACGAAAATCTGTCGGAACTCATTAAGGAAAACACATTTCGCGAGGATCTTTACTACCGGCTAGCGGTTGTGCCGATCACTATTCCTCCGCTTCGGGAGCGTCGTGAAGATATACCCATCCTGACCGAGCATTTCGTTACGCGATCGGCATTAAAACATGGAGTTAAGCCGCCAAAGATCGAGCGCGATGTCTTCAAAATATTCTTCGACCACCCGTGGATGGGGAATGTTCGCGAGTTGGAGAATTTGGTTGAGCGGATGGTCGTTCTTTCCGACGGCGATGCCCTAACACTCGACGACGTGCCAACCACGGTAAAAAACCCGTTGCCGGTAAACGGCAAGCTTTGGTTTTCTCTGCCGTCCGACCCGATAAATCTCGATGATCTGGAACGTGAGATCATTCGCATATCTCTCCAGAGACATGACGGCAACCAATCCCAGACGTCGAGATATCTGGGCATCACGCGAAGCGCCCTCATCTATCGAATGCAAAAGTACGGGTTGGAATAGATAGAATCCGAGAATTATTTCTCGTCACGAAACTAATAGTGGACACTGAATCGTTCAACATTATCTCTTCTCGAAACCGGCTGTATGTCTGGATCGTTATTGCCGTCACGATCATTCTTGTCACGATCCTCCATTTCCTAACGCCAGTCGATCTTATCGTCTGGCACGAGATCTTTCAGCGACTCTATTATCTGCCGATAATCGCGGCCGCATTACTCTTTGGGCTAAGGGGCGGGCTCGCTGCTTCACTTTTTACAACTATCATCTATTCACCACATGTTTATCTCCACTGGCAGCACGGACATTTCGATTACTCGATAAATCAATATGCCGAGATAGTTATCTTCAATCTAGTTGGTGGAATAATGGGTGCTCTCGGGGACAGGCTCCGTAAGGCACGCGAGCGAGCTGAACGGAATGCAGAACAAAAACGACAGGCTTTTGAAGAATTACAGTCAACATTTCAGCAGCTTCTGCAGGCTGAAAAGTTAGCGTCACTCGGGGAGCTTTCTGCGGGTATCGTGCACGAAGTCCGCAATCCTCTCGCCTCGATCAAAGGTGCGATCGAAATACTAGAGGACGAGTTGAAGACTGATAGTCCGCGCAAAGAGTTTGCCGATCTCGCAAGAAAAGAGATTGACAGATTAGATCAGCTTGTCGGTGAATTCTTGCGATTTGCGAGGCCCGCCGAGCCCGCAAAGGCCCTCAGTGACCCAAACACAATCGTCGAATCCGTTACGGCGTTGATCGAGAATCAGGCCGTCTCTCAGTCCGTCAAGGTTGTAAAGGAGCTGCAAAAAGACATTCCAAGCGTCCTCGTCGATCCGGAACAAATAAAACAGGTTATGCTGAATCTGGCAATAAATGGTTTGCAAGCGATGGATCATTCAAACGGAACAGATAAAACATTAACCTTCCGAACGATGGAGCGTGATGGTAATTTTTTCTTCGAAGTTGTCGATTCCGGCCCAGGAATTGAACCGCAAAACCTTTCCAAGATTTTCGATCCTTTCTTTACAACTAAAGACAAAGGTATCGGCCTCGGACTTTCTATAGCTTACAAGATCGCAACACAGCACGATGGCAAACTGGTCGCTGAAAATACTGGACGCGGCACGCGTTTCTCCTTGACTCTAAAAAAACCGGGGTCCTAACTCCTTCTTAATTCTTACTTGCAAGCGACTATCAACCCAGTACCATATCCAGGCTCAATATCACCACACTTAACCAAATCCTCTTAGTAAAAAAGGACTCGCTCGGCCGAGCGTTGTTTTTCGCCGCCGATTGTTGACAATCATTTTCACCACCTATAAAATACCTTATTGAAAATGAATTTCAATTGCAGTATTGATATTTGTGACTTGATAGGGGTTGAGTATAATGCGTTTGAATTATGTATTGTTTGCTGTCGCTTTTTTGTTGATGTTTGATTTGCCTTCACTTGCGCAGAGCGAATCAAGTCTACTCGTAAGTGTCCGTGACGAACAGGGCGCAGCCATTGCGAGCGCAAGAGTTAAATTATCACGTATCTATGTCCGATTCGAACGGCAAGCGGTAACGGACGCTAGCGGCAATTTTACTTTTGCAGACTTGCCGACCGGAAACTACAGGCTTTCGGTAGAGGCGAAGACATTTGGTGCCGAAGGTCGCGAATTCCGATTTTTGCGAAACAACCCAATTAGCATAGATATCGTTTTGCGGGCGGCCGCGCTGGCCGCTGAGGTCTCGGTAACATCAACTTATTTAGCGGGAACGTCGGGAAGCCTTTATGAAATTCCTGGATCGATTGAGAGAATAGACGCAAGATCGCTTGAAAACGCCCGTGTGTTTAATTTTTCCGAGGCGCTGCGTAAGGTTGCTGGTGTAAATGTTCGCGACTAGGAGGGGTTTGGTTTGCGGCCTAACATCGGCATTCGCGGCACCAATCCGACGCGCTCAACCAAGGTGTTGCTGCTTGAAGACGGCCTTCCATTGTCTTATGCGCCCTATGGAGATAATGCG